>CAYLQR010000001.1:0-7454 GCA_964386365.1 uncultured Candidatus Saccharibacteria bacterium
GCTCTCATTTTTTCTTGAGCAACTCTTCTTTTTTCTTCTAGAGCTTCTTGAATTAACCGGTCAGTTTCTTTTTTGGGAGAAGATATTTTAGTAGTAATAGAAGGAGCAGTTTCGGCTTCGACCCCTTCTTGCAGGTGCCGGAGATCCTCCTTCATGGTATGAATAATGACTTCAAAGTCTTCTTGGACCATGTTTTTTAATTGACGGCTTAAAGCCAGCCGCTTGGGCAGATAAATTATACCTCCCTTCTTCGTCAATTTCCATTAATTTTACGGGGATAATCTCTCCTAGCTTAACGACGTCTTCAACTTTATCTAAATGTTGAGGAATGAATTGGGAGATATGGACTAAGCCTTCTTGGCCGGGCCGAATTTCAACAAAAGCCCCGAAATTAGTTAGACGGGTCACTTTCCCTTGGAAAATGTCTCCCGGCTTAATCTCTTTTCCTAAAATTAATATTTCTTCGGTAGCTGCTCGAGCATTTTCTTCATCTTGAGCAGTAACAAAGAATTGGCCAGAATCTTCTAGATCAATTAGAGCCTGATACTTTTCAGAAAGATGTTTAATGTTTTTTCCTCCCGGGCCAATAATGAAACCCAATCTCTTTGGATCTATCTGTCCACTCATAATCTTTGGAGCATAGACTGAAAGATGATCTCGAGGTTGGGAGATTGTCTTTTGCAGAAGATCGAGAATCTGGAAACGGCTTTTCTTGGCTTCCGTTAAAACATTCTCAGCTACCGAACGAGGAAGACCATCAATTTTAACATCTAATTGAATGGCGGTAATTCCTTTCCGAGTTCCAGCTACTTTGAAATCCATGTCTCCTTCTTTGTCTTCCCAGCCCTGAATGTCAGTTAAGAGCTGGTAATTTTCTCCGTTTTTCATTAAGCCGACAGAAATGCCGGCAACCGGAGAAGAAATAGGAACTCCTCCATCCATTAAAGCTAAGCTGGAAGCACAGACAGAAGCCATCGAGGTAGAGCCATTTGAAGAAAGGACTTCAGAGACTAATCGAATAGTATAGGGGAAATCTTCGAACTTAGGCAAGACAGGAATTAAAGCTTTCTCTGCTAAATAGCCGTGGCCAATTTCTCTTCTTTTTGGTCCTCTCAAAGGAGCTACTTCTCCGTTGGAAAAAGGAGGGAAATTGTATTGATGCATAAAACGTTTTTCTTCAACTACTTCCATCCCTTCAATTTTTCTAGTATCTCCAGGGGATCCCAGAGTAAGAATAGTTAAAACTTTAGTTAATCCTCGAGAGAAAAGACCAGAACCATGAGCTCTCGGGCTAAGACTAACTTCAGCTTCTAGCGGTCTAATTTCTTCCATCTTTCGGCTGTCTAATCTTTTCCCTTCAGCCGCCTTTTTATGAACTAGTTCTCTAATCTTTACTGCTAGGAAAGCCAAAGCAATTCCCCTTTCTTCTGGATAATTTTCTTCTACCCATTGATTAAATTTTTCTTGAAAAGCAGCTTGCTTTGCTTTAGCTTCTAGTCCTTGATAGCCGAAAAGATGCTTTTCCGCTTCTTGATTAACAAAATTAACTACTCCTTTTTCTAATTCTGATGAAGGTTGAGGAATTTCTGGTTCAATTTTTGTTTGAGAATTCTCTTTAATAATTGTTTCTTGAAATTCGAGAGTTGCCTGGAAAAGCTTTTCTGCTTGGGCTAATCCTTCCAAAACCTCTTTTTCTTCTATCTCTTGAGCCCCGGCCTCCATCATATTCAAAAGCCATTGATCTTTTTCTTTAACGGCCGTAACTGTTAATTCAGCTTCGGCTTTCTCTTTTTCTTCGTAAGAGGGGAAAGCCTTCCATCCCCCTTCTACTTGAGCTAAATTGGCAATTCCTAGCGGGTGATTCCAGGGAAGACTAGAAAGGGAAAGAGTTAGACTGGCTCCAAAGAGAGCCGGGAAAGTAGGATCATTCTCTCCATCAAAGGAAAGAACAGTAACGATTATCTGGACTTCTCTTCGGAATCCTTCAGGAAAGAGAGGCCGAATGGCTCTATCAATTAATCGAGCAGTAAGGATAGCTTCATCAGAAGGCCTTCCTTCTCGCCGTAGATAACGGGAGCCGAGAATTTCTCCGGCCGCGTAATATTTTTCTTCATAATCAACAGTTAAAGGAAAGAAGTCACTTCCTTCCCTTCCGGGAGCTGAACAGACGGTGACTAAAACCATCGTTTCTCCATACTGGACTAGGGCGCTTGATTCTGCTTGGACAGATAAACCACCCACAGTGACTTTTAATTCCTGACCGTTAATCTTTTGCTGAAATGTTTTCCTCATGATTATTTTCTTTTTTCTTTAGAGGTCCGCTGAGATGCTCGTAAAACTTTCCTTTGAGAAGAAAACGCTTAGCGTTTATCTCAAGGCCTGTGAACTCATCAGCCGCTTCTATTAATTCTCGAGCAGATGTTTTCTCGAAGGCAATTACTTCTACTCTTTTCCCTTGGTTCCTTAAATATTCAACCAAGGGAGCAAAATCTCCGTCTCCGGAGACTAAAACAACGACGTCCAAATTGGGAGAAGTCCGGATAGCGTCAACCGCTAAACCAACATCCCAATCGGCTTTCTTCGCTCCTCCAAAAAACTCTTTTAAGTCCTTAACTCGGGTTTCAATTCCCAAGCTAGTTAAAGCTTCAAAAAAAGACCGCTCTTCTCTGGTCTTGGTTCGGATAACATAGGCAAAAGCTCTAATGAGTTTCCTTTCTCCAGTAGCAATTTTTAAAACTTGGCCAAAATTAACTCGAGTTTGATAAAGGTTGCGAGCGGAATGATAAAGGTTTTGGACGTCCATAAAAACTCCCACCCGCTGATCTTTAAATTTCTTCATCATTTTGAAAGAGAACGAAAGTACTTCTCCAACTTCTTTTTCTGATTAATCATTCCGATTAAACCTCGTCGGGAATGTTTGTCTTGAGGATGTTTTTTCAAGTGTTCAGACAGGGAGGTTATCTTTTCGGTTAATCGATTAATCTGAACTGAAGTTGAGCCGGTATCTTTCTGATTAGCTGTTTTTGTGTTCTTTTGTTCCATAATTTTCTGAAATTATCAATTCTTATCCATAATTCTTTAAATTTAGTGCCCCTACCAGGACTCGAACCTGGAACTCATTGCTTAAGAGGCAATTACTCTGCCAATTGAGTTATAGGGGCTAATAGGGAAGCTGAATCGGACAATGGACTTTGTACCAGCCACTAGTTAAGCCAGTCCATTCTTCTACTCCTATTAAGAATAAAGCGACTGTTACCAATAGCCAGGCCCCGTAAATAATGGCAAGACCAATAACGACTGCCTTAAAGAGGTCTTTTGCTCTATTAACTCTATCATGACTTCCACCGGCAGTATAAAGCATAATTCCGGCGATAGCAAACATAGCGACAGCGATTAAAGGAACGATCCAGACCATGACGAACTTTACCATGTTGTCAACCATGACTAGAAAATGGCAAAGCTGGCAAGTAATGTATCCTTTGCTTCCCCCGATCGGATGCCCGCCCTCATCAAAAGCAACTTCTCCCTTTTCGTTTAACTGCACTCCTATTACTACATCCTTCCCGCAGGGAACTAAGCCCTCAAAATAAACATTTTCTGCGGTTCCCTCAAGACATTCATTCGTCTCTGGGTCAATATCACAAGCTTTATAAAGCCCGGCTGAAGCCAGGGCTGGCCCGGAAATGAGAAGAGTGAAGAGAGTAAAAAAGAAAAGACTTCTATTAATCATTTTTAAAAGAAAAGAAAGAATATCCTTTAATTTAGAAAGTGCGCCCAGCAGGACTCGAACCTGCAATCTTATGCTTCGAAGGCATCTACTCTATCCAGTTGAGCTATGGGCGCTACTCCTAATTTAGCTAATTTAATCACGGATTAAATTAAGCGTCAATTGGAAAAGAAGAAGCTTATGCTAAAATGAGAACAATGAAAATTCCTCTGATTGTCAAAAAAACTGTTCAGCAACTGCAAGCTCAATCTTACGAAGCTTATTTAGTGGGAGGCTGCGTCCGAGATTTACTTTTGGGAAAAGAGCCTCATGATTGGGATATTGCTACTAATGCTCAGCCAAAAGAAATTATGGCGGTTTTCCCTAAAAAAGCTTTTTTAGATAATCAATTTGGAACAGTCACTGTTCGAACTTCTAGTTCAAAGCCTTCTTTAAAAGAAATTGAAATTACTCCCTATCGTTTAGAGGGTCCCTACAAAGATCAGCGACATCCAGATTCAGTCAATTTTGAGACAGATTTGAAAGGAGATCTTAGCCGTCGAGACTTTACTATTAACGCTTTGGCTCTGGATATTCAAAAGAGAAAGCCTCTTTTGATTGATCTTTTTGAAGGAGAAAAGGATCTAGAAAGGGGAATTATCCGAGCAGTAGGAGACCCCGCTAAGCGTTTAGCTGAAGATGGTTTACGTTTAATGAGAGCTGTTCGCTTAGCAACTACTCTTAATTTTAAATTAGAAGAAAAAACTCAAAAAGCTCTTCAGGAAAAAGCTCCCTTGCTAGCTAATATTTCTCCAGAAAGAATCAGAGATGAATTTATGAAAATTATTAATTCTTCTCGAGCTTCTCAAGGGATAGAAATGCTTCGCCAGTTTTCTCTCTTACATTATATCATTCCTGAATTAGAAGAAGGCTATCAAGTTTCTCAAAACAAACATCATATTTATGATGTCTATGAACACCTTCTTCGTTCTTTAGATTACGCTGTCCAAAAGAATTTTAGTCCGGCTGTCCGTTTAGCTGCTCTTTTCCATGACGTTGGAAAACCCCGGACTAAGGAAGGAGAGGGGCCAGATTCTACTTTTTACAACCATGAGGTAGTTGGAGCAAAAATGACGAGGAAAATAATGACTCGATTAAAATTTCCTCGACGAGAAGTAGAAAAAGTTGTTCTTCTCGTCCGTTATCATCTCTTCTATTATAATGTAGGAGAAGTGGGAGAATCTTCAGTTCGAAGATTAGTCAGAAAAGTTGGTTTGGAAAATATGAAAGAATTATTGGAATTAAGAATGGCTGACCGGATTGGTTCGGGAGTTCCCAAAGCTAAACCCTATAAGCTTCGGCATTTAGCATATATGGTTGACAAAGTTTCAAAAGATCCTATTTCGGTTGAGAAATTAAAAATTTCTGGTTATGATGTAATGAAAATTCTCCAAATAAAGCCCGGACCTCAAGTTGGGCAGATGTTAAATATTCTTTTGGACCAAGTCTTGGATGATCCAAAGAAAAACAAACCTGAAATTTTGAAGAAGATGGCTAAAGAATTGGAAACTCTTTCTTCAACTGAATTGGAAAAGAAAAGTCAGCAAGCTAAGGAGAAGATTAATCAAATTCAAGAATCAGAGAATATTCTAATGAAAGAAAAGCATTGGGTGAAATAGGATAATGACGGGGTGTGGTGTAGTGGGAGCACGGGTCCTTCGGGTGGATCTGGCTCGAGTTCAAATCTCGGCACCCCGACTAACATTTTATGAAAAAGGATCTAGTTTTTGTTTTCTTTGGGGGAACTATGACCGGAATTTTTGGAGCGGGAGCAGTTAAAGCGCTCCATCAACTCCATTTGGAAAAAAGAATTCAATCTATTTATGCTAGTTCCGCCGGAGCTCATAATGCTGCCTATTTTCTGGCCGGTAATGTCCGGCCAGTTGATATTTATTATGAGGATATGAGTCAGGGGAAGTTTCTAAGAAAGAAAAGGATTTTCCCTTTTGTTGGCAAATTAATTATTCATCTTTTTAATCCTCGTTTATCTTTAGAGAAAGTCTTGGACTTGGATTACTTATTAGAGATAGAAGAGAAAAAGAAAAAACTGGATGTAACTAAAATCGAGAAATCAGAAATTGATTTCTGGGTTAGAGTTTTTAATGTCAATTCTCAGAAATGGGAATATTTAAATGGGAAGAAAGATGTTTTTAAAAAATTAAAAGCGACTTCAGCCGCTGTTCCCTTTTACCCTTCTTTGGTTAGAATCAATAATCAAGATTATTGTGATGGAGAAACTCTTCTTCCTGGTTTAGATTCTCAATTAGCTAAAGAAATTGATAATCATCCGGAAAAACATTTTTTCTTAATTCTTAATGCTTCTTCTAAAGAATATTTTCCTTTTAGTTCTTTGATTGGAAATTTCTTTTGGACTTTTTTCCTTTTTCTCTATTTTGGCAAGACTTTTGTTTTTCAAAGACTTAAAAATAGTCAGAGGAAAAAAAGGATAGAGCAGTATCGTCATCGTCCAAACGTAACTTTCATTTCTCCTGATTTTACATTCCCAGTCTATTGTACTAGTCAGAAAAAATTACATCGTCTTTACGATAATGGTTTTCAGAAGACAAAAGAAGCCATGCTTAATAAGGGAATCTTAAATAATTAGAAATTTAATTTTTAATATGATTATTACTAAAGCTCGGCCCTACAAAGAAATTAAAGCTCAATTAGATAAAAAGAAAACAATTGGCTTGGTTTCTTGCAACACTTGCGTCCGTTTCTGTAAAACCGGTGGTTTAGAGGTGATGGAAAAATTAAAGAAAAGATTGGAGAAAGATGGCTATCAAGTAGTGGATACGGATTTAATTGGGACTCCTTGTTTTTTCCAAACTTTAGCCGCTACCCAGCTTCGAGCAGAAATTACTATTGTCTTGGCCTGTGAAGCTGGAATGGCTAACCTCCGAAAAGCTTTTCCTAAAAAGAAATTAGTCTCTGGCTTAATTACAGTTGGCTTGGGAGCGGTTGATGAGAAAGGGGGAACAACAGTTGTCAAGGAATTTTAAAGCAGGTTAACCCCTAATTAGGTTGTGTTATCCTGTACATAATTGTTTAGTACAAGACAACCTAATTTTAGAAAAAACAAGTTTCCTAAAAAATAATTTTGGATTTCTTGAATTTTTTAAAAAAGAAGAATATCTGCCAATTGCTATTTTCCTTGGTTCTTCTATAATAAAAACCGGAAAGTTGATCAAAAAATTCTAGGGGGTTATAGCTTAATTGGCAGAGCATCGCCCTCGCATGGCGAAGACGAGAGTTCGAATCTCTCTAACTCCACCAATCTTTTTGGAAGAGAAGTCTATCTTCAAATTTATCCTTATGGAAAGTGATTTTTTTTGGGGGGATCTCTTTTGAGTCAAATTTTATATTGTGATATATTCTTTATGATATATGATAAAATAAAGTCAGATTGTTGAATGAATTAAAAAATAATTTTTGGCAATTAGTTAATCAAAAATAATTATTAATATTAATTTTTAAAATTTATATTATGCGTGTTTTCAAAAAGCTAGTTTTAGTCATTGGTCTTATTGCTACTTTCGTTCTTTTCAGCGGTTATTGTTTTTATCAACCGAAACTAGTTTTTGCCCAGACTGACCATCAGTCGACAGGAACTATTACTGCCTCCGCTTCTCAAGTAGAAGTCGGAGAATCTTTTGAAATTACTGTTCAAGGGAGCGATTCAGATGGA
>CAYLQR010000002.1:0-20139 GCA_964386365.1 uncultured Candidatus Saccharibacteria bacterium
AAGAACATGCCTCTCTTCACCCTGCCCTTGGCTTTCCGTTTTTACGTCAGAACGGTCACTAAGAGTTAAATGGATAATCCTCCTTTCCCAGGCACTCATTGGCTCTACCGCTTTTGCCCGCTGAGTCAAAGAAACTTCATCAGCAATGGTCATTGCTAATTCCTGTAAATACTTCGCTTTTTTCTGACGATAGTTGTTTACGTCCAACTCAACAAAGATTCCATTGTTGAGTTGTTTGGTTAAAATCCTCTTCAGAAGAGACTGTAGACCAAAAAGGGTTTCGCCTTTTTCTCCAATCAGAAGAGGGGCCTCTTCGGTTTGAAGATCGATCTTAACTGTTTCCGGCTCTTGAAATTCAATCTTCAAAGAGCCATTAATCTCTGCTAACTTAAAAAATTCTTGAAGATAAGCTCTAACTTTTGTAAATTCTCCGGGAGTAATCATTTTTTAAAGGAGGAAAGTTTTAAAGGATGTAGCAGAAAATATTGCTGACCGATTGAAAACAAAGTAGTGGTTAACCAATACAAACCGATGGCAGCGTTGAGACCGGTCAAAAGCAGAAAAGTCAATAGAGGCAAAAAGTAAGTCATTGATTTTTGAGTAAAACCAAGGGTTTTATTCTTAGTAGTTGCTGAAGAAACTTGAGCTAGAGACATTTTCCCCTGATAAAATTGGGCCAAAGAAGCTATCAAAGCCAAGACTAGGCTAGGTTGAGTTAAGGAAAGAAAGCCAAGCAAGGTTGGTTCTATAGTTGGCAGAGAAACAAAAGAATACAAGAGAGGAGTAATTGAGGCTGGATCAAAACCAACACTAAAGACTCGGAAGAGAGCAATTAAAATTGGTAATTGGATTAACAAAAGCAAAAGATTGCTCAAGGGATTAATGTGGTGTTGTTTATAAAGAGCCATCAATTCCTGAGATTGCTTAACCGTATCTTTCTTGTAACGTTGCCGGAGTTCCTCTAATTTTGGCTGTAGTTCATTCATAACTTTCTGAGCTCGGAGAGATTTTAAAAAGAGAGGATACAGAAGAAGACGAATCAAGATCGTCAAAATGATAATCGCCAATCCAAGGTCATGGCCTGGCAAAAAGGCACAGACAAGAACCAGCAAATTCAGCAATGGCTGATAAAGAAAAATTTGGAACAATGATCCTAGCATAATAAGTTAAAATAACTGGGCTTTCGTTAAAAGGTTGTCCAAGGTCTCAGCTAGCTCAGAGTAAGATTGTTGAAGAATCTCCGGGCGAACAGTAATAATCAAATCGTAGCCAGATTTCAAACGAGGAAGGCGTTCCCTAAGAAGCGATCTAAGTCGGCGTTTAATTTTGTTTCTCGCCACTGCTTGGCGAGCTGTTTTCTTGCTGACAACAATTCCGACTCGACTATAATCTAGATAATTAGGAAGAACTTTTATCCAGAGGATAGAAGAAGAATAGGCACGTCCTTGTTGATAAACTCTAGTAAAATCTTTTTTCTTTCTCAAACAGTAAATCTTAGCTAACATTATCCTCAAGAGATTGTTAGTTAGCATAACAGAGTAGGAAAGAAAGGTCAATCTTAAGCTTTGCTCACTCTTTATCCACTAGAAATTGACAGGGGAATTAAAAGAAGCGATTTAACAAAGGATTCTCCGACTCCTTTCCTTTGAAAAATAAATTATGCTAAGATAGAAAAGCATGGCTGATAAAAAATATGACTAAAGAAGAACTTTGGGAGTCTGTTCTCGCCCAACTTCAATTTAAAGTTTCCAAAGCAAATTTTGCTACTTGGCTGAAGAATACGAAAATTGTCGAAAAAGAAGAGACAAAGATTACTATCGCTGTCCCAAATACTTTTTCTCGTGAATGGCTAAGCAAAAAATATAATCATTTGATAAGCGAAGTTTTAAGAGAGGTCGATCCGGAAATTAGAAGAGTGGAATATATTATCGAAAAGAGCATTCCGGTTGGAACTCTTAGTGAAAAAAGAAGGAGGTTTTCTCCGTCTTCTCTTGATAAGGAAGATCAACCAAATTTTGAAGAATTCAGGGTTGACCCCCAAACCAATCTTAATCCTCGTTACGTCTTTCGGGAATTTGTCGTTGCCTCATTCAACGAATTAGCCCAGGCTAGCGCTTGGGCTGTCGCTAAAAATCCCGGGAAGGCCTATAATCCCTTGCTTTTATATGGCGGAGTCGGCTTAGGAAAAACCCACCTTCTCCAAGCTATCGGGAATGAATTAAGTACAAAAAAAGCAAAAGTTAAATACATGCCAGCTGGCAAATTAGTTTCTTCTATCGTTTCTTCTATTCGGAACAACAGCATTGAAGAACTAAAGTATCAATTCTACCATCTCGATCTTTTAATTGTTGATGATGTCCAATTCTTAGCTGGAAAGGAAAAGACCCAAGAAGAGTTTTTCCACATTTTTAATACCCTTTACGAAAACAACAAGCAGATTGTTCTTTCATCTGACCGACCGCCCAGTGCCATTGCTACCCTTGAAAAAAGATTGAAGTCCCGTTTTGAAGGAGGAATGGTAGCTGATATTAGCCAGCCAGATTATGAAAGTCGCCTGGCTATCCTAGAGTCTAAGACTCGAGGATTAAAAAACAGTGAAGAAATTCTGTCTTACGTAGCGACAAATATTCAGCATAATATTAGAGAGCTAGAAGGGGCTATCAATCGCATTCAGGCCTATCAAAAACTACATTCCGACTCTTTAACCATCAGTCAAGTCAAAATCTTATTAAAGGATTTAACTGGCGGTCCGAGGAAGGTAACTACTCCTAAGAAAATTTTTAGTTCTGTCGCTAGCTTTTATAGCCTTAACTCCGATCAACTCTTTGCCCCTACCCGTCGGAGAGAAATTGCTTGGGCAAGACAAGTGGCTATGTATTTTCTAAGGAAAGAATTAAGAAAATCCTTTCCAAATATTGGAAATATTTTTGGCGGCAAAGACCATACGACTGCTCTTTACGCTTTCAATAAAGTTGAGAAGCAAGTAGAAAAAGACGAACAGATAGCAGAGGAAATAAACTTAATAAAGCAGAGGATTTACGCTGAATAAAAAGGGGAGAAATATTGTTAGCAAAAATATTTTCAAAAGCTCCCCTAAACAGTCACTAGTTATCCCAGGTTTATCCCATTATTTATTTTTAGAAAGTATTGATTCCTATTAGCTAAAAGAGAAAAGGGGAAATAATTCACTGCTCAATAACTATAACAAGTTTTTAAATATAATTAGATAATTAAATTATAATTATTATGAAAGTGGAAATCTTAAAAGAAGAACTAGCTTCTGCTTTAAATATTGTTAGTCGAATTGCTATTAGAAATCCCAATCTTCCAATTCTAGAAGGAGTTTTACTAGAAGCTGATAAAAGTTCCTTGGTTCTGACAACTACTGATTTAGAAGTAGGAACTCAATGGTGGAGTTTGGCTAAAGTTGAAAAACCAGGAAAAATAGTTGTTCCGGCAAGAATTCTTTCCGACTTGGTCAGATTGAGTAGCGACCAGAAAATTCAACTAGAATCCGACAAGAAAAGTCTGCTGGTAAAATATCAGGGAGGAAAAAATCAAATTCAGGCTTTAGAATTAGATGACTTTCCTCTTCTTCCCTCGGCTGACGAGGGTAGTTGGGTAGAAATTGATAGTTTCAAGCTCTGCCAAGGATTAAGGCAGGTTCTTTATTGTGTTGCTTCCTCTGAAAGCCGTCCAGAAATTTCTGGAATTTATCTCAAATTCGAACCTCAAAGTTTAACTTTAGCTGCTACTGATAGTTTCCGTCTGGCTGAAAAAACGATTGAGCCATTAGAGGGATCTCAAGGTTTGAAGAAAGAGAAGATTCTTATTCTTCCAGCAAAGACTGCTCAGCAGGTAGTTTCTGTTTTTGAAACAACTGGTAAAACAATTAAGATTTACCTTTCAGATGATCAGGTAGTTTTCGAGATGGGAGCTGACGGAGCTGATCATCCCGGAGGACGTATCGTCTCTCGTTTAATCGAGGGCATCTATCCTGACTACAAGGGGGTCATCCCGAAAAGCTCTCAGGTTTCCGTTAAATTATCCCGTTCTCAGCTCCTGAACAAGATTAAAGCTGCCAATCTATTCAGCGATCAGGTAAATGAGGTTCAATTAAGCGTTCATTCTAAAGAGAATCAATTAATGGTGGAGTCTCGGAGTACCAAGATTGGAAAGAGCGAAGCTCTCTTACCGGCGTCCATTGAAGGCAAGGACCTAACTATTTCCTTCAATAGTAAATACTTAATTGATGTCTTGAGCAGTCTCAGTAGTCAAGAAATTAATCTACAATTTAATGACGAGGGAAAAGCCGGCCTTCTTAAGCCGACTGGAGACTCTTCTTATCAATATGTTTTGATGCCGATTAAGTCGGCCTAAATTATTTGAGCAAGGGAAGGATCTCTGTCATAAATTTATTCCAAACCCAGCCAGCTGTAGTAACGGCTGGCACTTTTGCCATTTCAGCTTGATTATTGTTGCCCAGCCAAACTCCGACAATTATGTCTGAAGTATAACCGATCGTCCAAAAGTCTTGATAATTATCATTAGTTCCTGTTTTAACAGCTACTTGGTAGCCTGGGATGTAAAGATTGGAGCGATAGCCAAACATCGGAGCCCGAGCCTCTTCACTGGAAAGAATTCCAGTGATAGTTTGAGCGGTTTGACGACTGATAATTTGTTTTCTCTCTTTAGCTACTTGGGCTTGGTAGATAATTTGGCTTCGATTATCTTCAATTTTTAAGATATCAATCGGGCTGACTTTTTCTCCTTCGGTAGCGAAAATACCGTAGGCTGTAGTCAGTTCAATTAACTTCACTGCTCCTCCTCCCAAGACAAGGGAGGGAACAGCTGGCAAAGAAGAAGTAATCCCCGCCTCTTTTAGGGTGGAAAGGCTTTCTTCTATTCCGGCCGAATAGAGAAGAATCTTTACCGAGGGAACGTTCAAGGATTGAGCCAGGGCTTGTTGTAGGGTGACTGCGCCTCGGAAACGGCCATCATAATTACGAGGAATGTAATCCTTTCCTCCCCAATTGCCAAAATTAGTTTTTTCGTCGATAACTACATCTTGAGCGGAATATCCTTTTTCAAAAGCGGTGGCGTAGATAAATGGTTTCAAAGATGATCCGGGGTGCCGTAATCCTAGGTGGGCGACGTCAAATTGAGGAGTAAAGAGACACTCATTGGTTTCAACTAAGCAGCCAGCCGGAAAGGATTCTGAGGCAAAGTAGTCTTTAGAGCCAATCAAGGCGAGAACTTCGCCAGTTTGGGGATCAAGAGCAACGAGAGCGCCGTTGTAGACATTATAAAGTGCATTTCGGGCAACTCCTTCCTGAATAACTTTCTCTGCTTTCTCCTGAAGTTCCCAATCAAGGCTGGTGTAAACCTTCCAGCCATTTCGTTGGAGACTTTCCAATCCATAAGTATCTTCTAACTCTTTAATGACATTAAGGGTGAAATGAGGGGCTTTCAAGATATAACTCCAGTCAGAAAAAACCAGTTCTTCTTCTAGAGCAGCCTCTTTTTCTTCTGAGCTAATGTAGCCTAGTCGAGCCATTTCTCGAAGGATGTAGTCTTTCCTGGCATATAGTTCGTCTAAATGAGAACCGTGGGGAGAGAGATAGCTGGGAGCTTGAATTAGGGCAGCTAGAGTAGCTGCTTCATTCAAGCTGAGTTCCTTAGCCGGTTTTTGAAAGTAACCCTGACTAGCCATTTCAGCTCCATAAAAATTGGAGCCAAAAGGAACTTGGTTGAGATACCATTCTAGAATTTGTTCTTTCTCGTATCTTCTTTCTAACTCTAGGGAGAGGATAATTTCTTCAGTCTTTCTCTCAATGGTTTTCTTACTGCTCAGAAAGTAAGAGCGAATCAGCTGTTGAGTGATGGTTGATCCCCCTTGAGCTGGTTCTCGAAGTCGAAAGTCTACGAGAACGGCTCTGGCAAGACCCCGCAGATTTAAACCCGGGTGCTGATAAAATTGCCGGTCCTCGGCGGTTATAACCGCCTCTTGGAGATAGGGAGAAATTTCTGCTAAGGGAACGACCGTTCTGTTTTCTTCTCCAACAATAGTGTAAAGAAGAACAGTTCCTGTCCGATCGTAAATCTTTGTTGGTTGATTAAACTGACTTTCGGTAAAATCTTCAGGTCTTGGCAGATTGCGCAAATAGTAAAGAGTAACCCCCGTTCCGATCAAAAGGCCAAGAAGGATAAAGATGAGAAAAATTCTTCCCATCCAGAGAAGGCTTCGAAAGAGATTCTTTTTGATTTTAGTTTTCTTCATTGGACTCTTAATAACTTAAACATTATAATGGAAATTGATGAAAAAGCCCACTCAACTAGAAAAAATAAGTGAAATTTTAGAAAGAGGAACGGAAAAAATTTACCCTTCCCCGGCCTTTTTGAAAAAACAATTAATGGGCAAGAGGAAATTAAAAATTTATGCTGGCTTTGATCCGACAGGCTCCTCTTTACACTTAGGACACTTGGCTGTTTTGAATAAATTAGCCCAATTACAGGAATTAGGTCATCAGATCTTTTTTCTGATCGGTAATTTTACAGCTCTAATCGGTGATCCCAGCGGTCGTTCGACTACGAGACCTCAATTAACAAAGGAGGAGGTCTTAACTAATAGTGATCGCTTTTATGAACAGGCGAAGAACGTTTTATCTTTCAAAAAGCCTAATCCGGCCAGAATAGTTTTTAACAATCAATGGTTAAATCAATTAAAAACTGAGGATATTATCCGATTAGCTTCCCACTTTACCGTTCAACAGCTTTTAATCAGGGATATGTTTCAAAAGAGGATAGAGAAAAAAAGACCAATTTTCGTTCATGAATTTCTTTATCCTCTCTTCCAGGCTTACGACAGCGTTGCCTTGGAGGCTGATTTAGAAGTTGGAGGCAACGACCAAACTTTCAATATGCTCTGCGGTCGTTCTTTGGTTAAAGATATTCAGCATCGAGAAAAGATGGTCCTGACTCTCAAGCTATTAACAGACGCCCAAGGAAAAAAGTTTAGCAAAACTGAAAAGAAAGCGATTTTTCTAGATGATTCGCCCGAAGAGATGTACGGGAAAGTAATGGCTTTCCCCGATCAATCAGTCGAACCGGCTCTTCTCTTGATTACTCGGATTCCCTTAAAAGAAATAGAAAAGGTTAAGAAAGCGATGGAAGGAGAAAGGGTGAATCGTCGAGACGCCAAGGCGCGTTTAGCCTTTGAGATGGTTTCTCAAATCTGGGGAAAAAAAGAAGCAGAAAGAGCAGCTCGAGAATTTGAATCAGTCTTTCAGAAAAAGGGCTTGCCAGCTGATATTCCTCAAATTCAATTACCAAAGAAAACTTTTTCTTTAGTTGACCTTCTTATTAAAACCAACTTAGCTTCTTCTAAATCCGAAGCTAGAAGATTAATTAGCCAGAAGGGAATTAAAATCAACCAAAAGACAGAAACAAATGTTGAGGCAGAAATCAAATTGAAGAAGGGGACGTTGATTCAGCGAGGGAAAAGGAAAATTATTCAAATCCAATAATCTAAGATACGGGCAGAGATTTTAAAAGTCAGCTTGAGCTGGCTTTTAAACTTTTAACCAATGATTTTTTAAAAGGAAACAAAGGGAAGCTCCAAGAGCATCAGCGGCGTGGTCGGGTTGAGGTTTTTGATGAAGACGAAGAATCTTTTGAACTGCTTCCTGTATTTCTTCTTTCTCGGCTCGTCCATAGCCAGTAAGAACTTGTTTAATTTCTAAAGGAGTAAATTCGTAAATAGGGACTTGAGCTTTCTCGGCTACTAATAAGATTACCCCTTTAGTCTGGCTAACTCCCATAACAGATTTTTTGTTTTGGAAAAAGTAAAGGCTTTCTATCGCCAAAATATCCGGTCTGTATTCCCGGATAATTTTAGAAAGTTTTTTTTCGACGGAATGAAGGCGAAAAGCAGTTTCTCTCTGTGAGGAAGTGACAATCGCACCATAATCAATTAAAGAAGCCCTTTTGCTTTTAGGGGAAGAATTTGCCTTGATTAATCCGTAGCCAATGGCTGCTGAACCCGGATCTATTCCAAGGATGGTAAACATTATTCGGTGTTGGTATAAATTTCTTGAACGCTTTCTTCTTCTTCTAGGGTCTCAAGCAGGCTATCTAATTTTTTCTTTTCATTATTTTCAAGAGCAAGAGTTTCTTTGGCTAGCCAACCGATAGTCGAGAAATCAATTTGATAGCCTTTTTGGCGGAGAGAATCAACAACTACTTGCAGGTCCTGGGGTTTAGTATAAATAGTGATGGATTCCTCTTTCTGGCGAATGTCTTCAGCTCCAGCTTCAATAAATTCTAATTCTAAATCTTCGCTTAGATGATAAGTATCGGGAAGATAAATGATTCCTCTTTCTTGGAAAAGCCATTTGACTGCTCCAACCTCAGCTAATTTTCCGTTATGTTGATTAAGGGCTTTCCGGAGGAAATCCCGAGTTCTGTTTCTATTATTAGTGATAACTTGGATAATAAGAGCGGTTTGGCTGGGACCAAGGGCTTCGTAAGTAACCGCTTCGAGATTTTCTTCTCGCTGGCTGGCTTGCTGAATAGCTCTTTCAACGCTTTTGGCTGGCATGTTAGCTGCTTTTGCTTTATCTAAAGCGGCTTGAAGAGCTGAATTCCCGCTTGGATCTGTTCCTTGTTGACGAACAGCAACTGAAATAAGTTGAGCAATTTTGGAAAAAGTTCGACTCTTTTTCAAGTCTTCAGCTTGTTTTTGATGTTTGATAGAAGCCCAATGGGAATGTCCACTCATAATTTATTCTTTAAAAACAAAATTAATCCGCTACTAGCAACTCCTAAACCCAGAGAGATAAAGAAGGCAGTCAGGGGGGATATTTTTTTTGGAGTTTGATCTCCTAAAACTAGATTATCTGTTGCTTGGTCAGCTGTCAACTGGTAATCCTCAAGAAAAAAGTCAACTTGATTATTTTGACTATCAATATATTCTCCCTGGAATTGCTTTCTTTTTAAAAGCTGATTGGCTTTTGGATTTTCGGGAAAGGGATTTCCTTCCCGAAAAGGATTTTCCCCTTTTCCCCAAGCTAAGGCTTCGACGATATTCTTTTGGGGATCAAATAAAGCAAGGCTGTTATCTTTAGCTAAACTAGCTTGGCTTTGAAAGGGGGTGGGAAAAAAGTCTCCAAAGCTATCCTGACTGTTGGCCCAAATTAAATTTTCTTGAGGATCCATTTGAGTTCCTTCGGGAAAAGTGAAAAGAGAATACTCTTTTCCTGACTGGGTTCTTTTTTTCAACTGATAATGGCTAAGATCAATTGATTTTTGAGAGGGATTATAGAGGCGTAAATAATCTTGGGAAGCCTGGGATCCAGCAATCTGAACTTCAATGATTAATGGCTGGTCATTGATATTCTCTTCTGCCTTGCCGAAAGAGGGAAAGAGAAAGACAAAACAGAAGAAGCAGAGAAGAGAAAACTTCATGATTCTTAAGTAACTCGGTGAACTTCCTCAAGCGTCGTTTGCTGATTGAGAACTTTTAACATTCCATCTAGATAAAGAGTCAGCATTCCTTTCTCCATTGCTTTATCTCTCAATTCGGGGATAGAGGGAGAGCGGAGAATGAAGTTTTGCATTTCATCATCTACCCGGAAAGCTTCAAAAATACCAATTCGATCCTGGTAACCGGTAAAGTTACAAGCGGAACAACCCTCGGGATTTGCTTTTAATATTTTTGTCCTTTCGTTAAGGGGAGGAAGAATAGCTGAAGACATTTGCTTGTAAGCTTTTTCTAATTCTTCCATTTCTTCTTTGGTCGGGCTAGTTGAATGAGAACAGTGAGGGCAAACGCGGCGAACCAATCTTTGAGCGATAGAAATATTCAAGGCTGGAGCAACGTCAGTACTGCTGACTCCTAAAGCTTCTAAACGAGCGATAGTTCCGGCAGCGTCATTGGTATGAAGAGTTGAAAAGACAAGATGGCCAGTCATTGCTGCTTGAATGGCAATCCGAGCTGTTTCTCCATCTCTTATTTCTCCTACTAGAATAACGTCTGGGTCTTGTCGGACGATAGCTGAAAGCCCAGAAGCAAAATCATAACCATGCTCAGGATCAACTTGAGTTTGGGAAATTCCTTCTAACTGATATTCAATTGGGTTTTCAATAGTAATAATCTTAATGCCTGGATTTTGAATCTTTTTCAAAAAGGCATAAAGAGTAGTTGTTTTTCCTGAACCAGTTGGTCCAGTTAAAAGAATCATTCCGTTGGGTTTTTCTAGCTCTTCGTTTATTGCCTTTAACAAATTAGGTCGCATTCCCAAAGCAGCTACATCTCGGAGAGATTCTGGATCCAAGATTCTCATAACTACGGTTTCTCCAAATTCCGAAGGAAGAACGGAAGTTCTAATTTCGATTTCTCTTTTAGCGTAATAGATTGTGTAACGCCCGTCTTGAGCTCGTCGGGTAATATTAAACTTTAAGCCAGAAAGCAATTTGATTCGAGAAAGAGCTAATTCATAAATCCGAGTTGGGAGAAAAGAAACTATTTCTAAAACTCCGTCAATTCTGATACGAAGGCGAACATCTTTTCCTTGTTGTGGTTCAAGGTGAATGTCGGAAGCTCGTAAGAGAATTGCTCCGGCTAGAATGATGTCAACTAAACGCGTTATCTTGTCTAAGAAGTGAGCTTCTATTTTCTTTTGATAATCTCGGATATGTTTAACATCGGCTTCAACTTCTTTAATAACTTCTAAATCGATTTTTACTTGATGGGCAATATCGCTCATAATTTGTTCTCTGAGAGCAGAGAAAGAATTTTACTTTTGACAGCAGATAAATTTGTCTGATTAGCTCGGAAAAGGCTGATTTTCCCTTGTTCCTTTCCAGCTAAAGTTTTTTGAAGATAAGTTTGTTTCTCCTTGTCTTGGAAAGAAATAATTCCTTGGACAGTTTGGGAGTCTGTTTGCCAAAGAAGAAGAAGG
Organism: uncultured Candidatus Saccharibacteria bacterium; assembly: GCA_964386365.1. Taxonomy (GTDB): domain Bacteria; phylum Patescibacteriota; class Minisyncoccia; order Minisyncoccales; family UBA1441; genus CAYLQR01. The sequence goes on from CAYLQR010000002.1 coordinate 10,962, forward strand.
TTTGAAAAATGGAAAAGGCCAGTTTGGAGATCTTTAATGAGAGCTGAAAGATGGGGAGGAGAAAACGAAGGCCAAACTCCGGTTTCTAAAGAAAGAAAAGCGATTCCTGATTCTTTTAAAAATTGCAATCTCTTAATGACTTGCTGGAGAAAATCAATTTTTGCTTGGGAGGAAAAGAAAGGAGAAGGCGGAGTGAAATTTAATCCTCCTTCATCCATTAGAGAATGCATTTCAGCCAGCGATTCCTTGTTATGTTTTTCAGCCGAGAGGAGTTTGAAAGCTTGCAGTAAATAGCCAGCGGTGACAGAATCAATTTCTTCGTTTTTCAACTGTCTGAGAATAGTAGTTAGCCAATGGCTTAAGCAGACAGCTTGAGGCCGGACTAGATTAAGGGTTCCGAATTGCTGATTATTGTTTTTGTAGTCAATATTAATAATTGGTCGAGAGTTTTTAAAATTTTGAAAGAGAGAATGAGAAACTTGCTCTTGCTTTTGAGCTCCAATGGTAATTAGCAAATCAGGTTGAGGTTCGGGGGAAAGCAAAAGGTCAAAATCTTGGGGATTAAGAATTCTATCTCCAGTTTCTAGATAAAAGATAACCTGTCCTTGTTTTTTCTCGTAGCGTAATTGCTCAATTTGAGAGGAAGCTGGAGGCCGAATAATAATTTTAGGTTGGAAAGAAATTTCTGGAGAAATGAAAGGTTGGGCTTCCCAGGGAAGAGAACCCAGAATTAAATTTGCTTTTTGTCCAGAATTTTTTAAACTAAAGAAGAGAGCTAAGCTTGCTAAGAGATTATCTTCGCCACTATTTAAAAAGGGAAAAAGAAAAATATTTTCTCTTTCCTCTAGCAGAGAATGAAAGACTTGAAGAGGCTCTTTTACCATAAGTTTCAAGATTATTTAAGCTGATTTTAGAGTGTTAGTCAAATTAATTACTCATTCCCCAGCAGAAACTAAAAAGGCCGGAGAAAAATTAGGCCGCTTTTGTCATTCTAACTTGTCTGATTTAAATCAGGCTTTAGTTATTAGTTTGGAAGGGGCATTAGGGGGAGGAAAAACAACTTTCCTTAAGGGTTTAGCTAAAATTTTCCAAATTCAAAATGTTCTCAGTCCAACTTTTATTATTTATCGGAGTTATCCTTTAAAGGATGCTCCTTTTAAGGAATTTTATCATTTTGATTTTTATCGTCTTGAAAAGCCTAAAGAATTAAAAGTCCTCGGTTGGGAAGAAAAAATAGCTGATCCTCGAAAGATTATTGTGGTTGAATGGGGTGATAAGTTTCCGTCTCTTCTCCCAGTTCAAAAAATTAAAATCGAATTTAAATTTAAGAAATTAAAAGAAAGGGAAATCGTCTTTCATTTCCCTTCTTCTTGGTCTCCAAAATGGTCAACCTCTCTTTAAATTTTCAAGGAGAAAAAGAGAAACTTCTTCTTTTAGATGCTAACGCTCTTCTCCATCGGGCTTATTATGCTTTGCCAAAACTGACGGATGAAGAAGGAAGAATCGTTAATGCTGTTTATGGTTTTTTCTCCTGCCTTTTTAAAATTTGGAGGGAGCAGAACCCTCAAATTATTATAGCTGTTTTTGATTCTCCAGGAAAAACTTTCCGTCATCAGGCTTATAGTCAATACAAAGCTACTCGCGTGAAAGCTCCAGACGATTATTATGCTCAACTCCCTTTGGTTAAAGAAATTCTTCAGCTTTTGGCTATCCCAGTTTTTGAAAAGAAGGGTTATGAGGCTGACGATTTAATTGGGACAATTGCTAAAAAGGCAGAAGCCCAGTCTTTGAAGACTCTTATTCTAACAGGGGATTTTGACCTTCTGCAATTGGTAAATAATCAAGTCAATGTTCTTCTTCTTAAACGGGGAGTCAGCCAAATGATGCTTTACAATGAGGAGAGAACTAGGGAAAAATTAGAAGGACTAGCTCCAGAAAAAGTTCTCGACTTTAAAGGATTGGCTGGAGACAGTTCAGATAATCTTCCGGGAGTAGCTGGAATCGGGCCGAAAACAGCCTTTCGACTCTTGAGGAAATTTGGCAGCTTGGAAAATATTTATCAGGCCCTAGAGTCAGGAGTTGAAGGAATTGAGGCAAACATAAAAACAAAACTTCAGGCGGGAAAGGAAAAAGCTTTTTTAAGCAAGGAGTTAGCTACTCTCAAGATAGAGATCCCTTTAGATTTATCCTTGGCCAAAGAAGGTCAAAAGAGCTATAATAAAGAAGAGGTCCAAGAGGCCTTAGAAAAATTAGGTTTTAAAAGTCTTCTTTCTCGTCTTCCCTAAAGTTTATGTCTTCTTTGGATTTATCTAAAAAAAAGGAGGAGTTTCAAAAATTTCTTCAAAGACGAAAACTTTCTTTCAATACTTTCCTCTTTCTCCTTTTTGGGAGCTGGTTTATCTTTTTGGTAACGGCTATCTATTTAAACCAATTAGACTTTTCCCAATGGTTGGGAGCAGGAGGCTTCCTTGTTTTTTGGCTTATTTGGTTAGCAATTAGTTTTTGGCTAGGAGCAAAGACAAACTATCAACGGATTGTTTGGCATACGAATCAGTTTTTCCTTGCTCTTCTGGCTTTTTCCCTTATTTTCCAATCTCCAGGAGATTGGTTTTTAATTTTATTTGAATACGGATTGCTCCTTTTCCTTTCTTTAACTTGGGCTGGAGCTTGTTTCTTTTCTTTGAAGGATTTATTGATCCCAGCTTCTCTTTCAATCACTGGCCTCCTTCTTTTCTTTTTTAATCATTCTGCTCTTTTTCAAAGAGCTGACCCTTCCCTTTTTTACTTCTTACTTTCCCTCCTTTTCGTGACCATAATTACTATGGTTATTAGCTGGAATACTTCTCGCTCTCGGCAGCTTTTAAAAAATGTTTATCGGGAAAAACAGAATTTAGAAGAAACAGCTAAGGTTTTAAGAATTAGAATTCAAGCTAAAACTAAAGAGCTTCGTCAACAAGCCGAGACTTTAAAGAAAGAGAATGCAATGAGGACTAAAGCTCTTCGAGACCGAGTCCGGGAACTAGAAAGATTCAGGAAATTGATGGTCGGTCGGGAATTAAAAATGATAGAATTGAAAAAAGAAATTGAGCAATTGAAAGAAAAACCTAAAAGAAAAAAGAAAAATGGAAAAAATTCCTGAAGACGAATTAACAAAACAGGTTTTATTAAAAAACTTGAAACGCCAGAAAGAAATTAGAAAGCTAATTCTTCCTTTGCTGGCAATTGTCTTCCTTTTTTTGAATGTTTTTCTTCCCTCTAATCCTTCTTCAATTTTAGGGGGAATTTTAGTGTTGGTTTCTTTCAGCCTCTTTTTCTTTGGGAATCTTTATTTTCAAAAGAATCCTCAATTAACGGTTTCTGCTATTCAACAAATTCTTTTGAAAATTATTTTCTTGGAGCTTTTGGCCGCTTGGGCTGGCTTTTACCTTTTTGGTCCCTTAATTGGTGATTGGCTGATTCCAATCGCTTTCCCCGCTTCCCTTTTCTTTATTTTTTATTTAACCTTAGTTATCCCTCTGCTGGCGGAATTTTATCGGACCTTCTTCTATTTGATTAGCTGGCTTGGTTTAACCTTCTTGATTCTTTTAGGACATTCTCAATTTGCTCTTTCTTTATCAACTCATCAACTGACTACCGAAATTATTAATATTCCCAGTTTGGTTTCTATCGTTTTAGCTGGGATAGCCGTCTTTGGAGTGAAAATTGTTTCTGATTCTACTCGGGATAGAACTGATTGGTGGAATCAAGGACTAGAGGCAGTTAATCGGCGTTTAGAAGGAAAATTGACTGATCGGGAAGAAATAATCTTCGAACTTCGTCAGAAATTAAAAGAGACTAAAGAAATCTTACAAATTCGGACGCTTGCCCAAATGAGAGAGATGAAGAGATTAACGGAAAGATTCCAGCAGACAGTAGGCGAAATGGAAGCAAGTCAGTTAAAAAACAATCAATTGCCGACGAAAGCCAAAGAAGCTCAGGAAACGGCTCAAGCCCTACTTAATATTTTAGAAGATAGTGAAAAAGCCCGACAAGCATTATTGGAAGAGGAGGAATTGACAAGAACCATTATTGATAATTTTGTTGACGGGTTAATTATCCTCAATTCACAAGGAATTATTCAAGAAGTCAATCAGCGAATAGAAAAAGACTTTCAGGTTAAAGAAGATAACCTTCAAGGGCAACCGCTGGAAATTTTGAAGAAATATCCTCTAATTTCTCCGGTTATCTCAATTGTTGGTGGGAGCGATCGATTACGTTCTGTTCGAAAAAAGGAATTTTCTCCTCAAAAGGGAATCACCATTGAAGTCAGTACGGTTGTTTTGAAGAGTCGGGGTCAATGCTTGGGTTACTTATTGGTTTTTCATGATGTTTCTCGAGAAAAAAATATCCAAAAAATGAAAACTGATTTTGTCTCAATTGCTGCTCATCAATTGAGAACTCCTCTTTCAGCTATTAAGTGGAGTATCAAGATGATTCTTGATGGGGAAGCAGGGAAAATAACCGCTAGTCAAAAGAAGTGGCTTGATAAAACTTATCAGAGTAATGAGCGATTAATTGCTTTAGTAAACGATCTTCTGAATGTTAGTCATATTGAGGAAGGAAAGTTTCTTTATGAACTTCAAAAAAGCGATTTGAAAGAAATAGTCAAAACAGCTCTTGATGAAAACGAAGAGGCAATTAAGCATAAGGAATTAAAGATTTCTTTCAAAAAAGAGTTAGAATCTTTCCCTGTTTTTGTTGATCAAGAAAAAATTCGGCTAGCTATTCAAAATTTAGTGAATAACGCAATTCATTATACTCCTCCTAAAGGAAAGATTGACCTTTCTCTTAGGTCGGAGGATGGACAGTTTTTCTTGTCTATTAAAGACAGCGGGATAGGAATTTCAAAAAATGATCAGAAAAAGGTTTTTGAGCGCTTTTTCCGAGGGCGGAATGCTATTAAAATGAGAACAAGTGGTACTGGGCTTGGCCTTTTTATTACGAAAAATATTATTGAAGCTCATCAAGGGAAAATTTGGTTTGAATCCCAATTAGGAAAAGGGACAACTTTCTTCTTGACTCTTCCTCAATCAAATGGTTGAACAGTTTAGAATAGGTGATATAATCTAGTGAAAGCAAAAACTACTTTTAAATTCTTGGCTAGATTATGAAAACCATTCTTTTGGTGGAAGACGAAAAACTAATCACCGAAACCCTGGAAAGAAAATTGTCTGAAGATGGTTACCGCCTAGTGGTTAGTTCTCAAGCCGAAGAAGGCTTGGAGGTTTTGGCTAAGAAGGAGATTGATTTAGTGATCCTTGATTTAGAAATTGTTGGACTAAGCGCCTTTAGTTTTTTGGCTAGAAAAAACAATCATCCTCTCTGGAAGAAAATCCCGACTTTGGTAATTTCTAATGCTGGAGAGATCGGCGAGCTTAGTCAGGCTAAAGAAGCAGGAGCGGTTGATTGGATTTTAAAAACAGAGTTCAGCCCAGAAGAAATTTCTCAAAAAGTAAAAAATATTTTTCAAACTAAAAAAACTATTTAAACTTTAAAACATGTCTCCTTCAACTTCTTCCCAAGGCACTATTTTAATTATTGAAGACGACGTCTTCTTAAGCGAATTAATGGCCAAAAAGCTTGAGGATACTGGCTTTGAGGTCGTCAAAGCAATTGATGGAAAAGAGGGTTTAGAAAAAGTAGTGACTGTTAAGCCCAGTCTTATCCTTCTAGATTTAATTCTTCCTGGAATTGATGGCTTTGAAGTTCTGAAAAAGATTAAGGACGATCCGAAGAGTAGCGATATTCCAGTGATCGTTCTTTCTAATTTAGGCCAGCGGGAAGATATAGAAAGAGGATTTGATTTGGGAGCCCAAGATTATTTAGTCAAAGCTCAATTTACTCCTGATGAAATTATTGATCGAGTGAGAAAGCCCTTGAAAGAGAGCCATGCCTGAATTGCCAGAGGTAGAGACAATGAAAAGAGGATTAGAAGAAAAGGTCCGCCAGCGGACCTTTCTTGATATTTGGACAGACAGTCCAAAATTAGTTCACCGCCCTTCTTCCTTTTCTAATTTTCAAAAAGAATTAAAAAATCGAAAAATTGAAAAAATATCCCGACGGGGAAAAATTATCCTCTTCCATCTTTTGCCAGCTGCTATTTTAGCCGTTCATCCAAAAATGACCGGCCATTTCCTTTATAGTTCGGGAGAAGAATGGCCGACTCCTTTAGAAAATGATTATATTCACCTGCTTTTTCGATTAGATAAAGATGGTTTGCTCGCTTGGTCAGATTTGAGAAAATTTTCTCGATTAGAACTTTGGTTGACTGACGATCCATCAGCTATCCCCTTTGTTGAAAAGATTGGAATTGATCCATTGGAAAAAGATTTTACTCTCCAGGCTTTTCAATCTTTGTTAGCCAAAAGCCGAAAGCCAATTAAATTAGCTCTTCTTGACCAATCGTTGGTTAGCGGAATAGGCAATATTTACGCTAGTGAGATTTTATGGGAAGCAGAGGTTCATCCGAAGAAAAAAGCTTTTCTTCTTTCTCTGGAGGAAGTGAAAAGAATTTACCAGGCAGCGAAAGAAGTTCTTCAAAAAGCAGTCGAAGAAAAAGGGACGAGTGTTGCTGATTTTCGGGACGTTGAAAATCAGAAGGGGAATTATAGTCCTCGATTAAAAGTTTACCATCGAGAAGGAGCTCCTTGCTTTCGTTGTCAGACTCCAATTGAGAAGATAGAATTAGGAGGTCGTTCTACCTTTTTTTGTCCTAACTGCCAAACTGAATCATGATTTATTTCTTTTATGGAGCTGATCATTATCGGCTTCTTAAAAAATTGAAGACTCTTAAGAATCGTTTCCAAGAAGTTCATAAAGAATCAGGAGAATTCAAGGAATTGGAAGGAAAAGAAATTAGTTTTCCCCAATTCCGCGATCTTTATCAGCAATCTTCCATTTTTATAGAGCATCAATTAATTATTGTGCGGGATCCCCTTCAGGCTTCAGAGAAATTTCGTCAGCAGCTCAAAACTTCTTTGAAAGAGTTGAATCAATTATCAACTCTTTTTGTCTTTTGTCAGTTGGGAAAATTTAAAAAGAGCGATCCACTTTTTAAGGCTTTTCTTAAAGAAAGTCAGAAAGAAGCTTTCCCTCTTCTTAATTTTCAGGAGACTAAAGCCTGGCTGGAAAAGGAAGCTGAAAAATACAAGCTTTCTTTTCAACCGGAAGCCAAAACTAAATTAGCTAATTTAATTGAAGGAAATTTATGGTTGGGTCACTCAACTCTTGAAAAAATAGCGGCTGGTTTAGGGGAAAAATCAATCCCTATTTCTTCAGAAGAAGTGGAAGACTATATTAATGTTTCTCCTCCAGTTGATGTTTTTAAAGTAGTTAACGCTTTGCAAGAAAAGAAGATAGCAGAAGCTTTAACGGCTATCAGCCGTTATCTTGACGATGGAGGTTCTCCCGAGTTTTTAATTGGTCAATTAAGCTCTTTCTTGGCCCGCCTTTTAACGGTTCGTTCCCTTTTGGATCAGGGAAAAGATAGATGGCAAATCAAAAAAGAAGTTTCTTTTAATCCAAGAGCTCTCTTTTTCTTGATTCCATCGGCTCAATATTTTTCAGCGGAAAGTTTAAAAAAGAAAATTAGAGATCTGCTTAAAACAGATCTCCAAATAAAAACTGGGCAGAAACTACCTCGTTCAGCTCTTAATGATTTTCTTTTGAGTTTTTCTTCGACGGATTAAGTAAAGCAGCTAATCTTGCTTTTCGGCGACGAGCGGTGTTCTCTTTAATAACTTTTGTTTTAGCCGCTTTATCAACCACTTTGTAGTATTGAGGAAGAAGAGTTTGAGCTTCTTTAACTTTCTTTTCTTCAATAAGCGAAAGTATTTTCTTCTTTAGCTCCCTCATTTTTCTTTGGTAAGCTAAATTCTCTTTCCGTCTTCTTAAATTTTTACGCAGCTCTTTTTGAGCTGATTTAGTAATAGCCATCCTTTCAATGTTTGTTAAGTTATTCTAAACTAGAAATTGATGAATGTCAAAAAACAAATTAGGAAAATAATTCCTCCTTGTCTTTTTCGGGTTTATCATTTTCTTTTAGCTTGGCTGGGAGCTATAATCTTTCGCTTTCCTTCTAAGGGAATGGTAGTTATTGGAGTAACTGGAACAAGTGGTAAATCAACGGTCGTCGAATTAATCGCCCGTATTTTTGAAGAAGCTGGATGGAGAACAGCTTCTTTCTCTTCAATTAGTTTTCGTTTAGCAGGAGAAGTTCAGAGAAATCAATTAAAGATGACAATGCCGGGCCGTTTTTCCCTTCAGCATTTTCTTGCCCAGGCCAAGCAAAAGAACTGCCGACTGGCAGTTATTGAAGTAACCTCGGAAGGAATTATTCAATATCGCCATCGATTTATCGATTTTGATCTTTTAGTTTTCACTAATTTATCCCCCGAGCATATAGAAAGACACGGTGGTTTTGAAAATTACAAAAAGGCAAAGGGCCAGCTTTTTGCTTCTTTGTCTAAAGGGAAAAAAGAGAAAGAATTTAAAGAAACTATTTCAATTATTAATCTTGACGATTCTCAAGCTCCTTACTTTTCTTCTTTTCTAGCTGGAAGAAAAATTGGCTACAGTTTAGAAAAGAAAGAAAGTTCTTTGAATTTTACTATTAAGGCGGAGAAAATAGAATTGGAAGAAAGAGGATCAACTTTCGAAATTCAAGGAGAAAAATTCAAATTGATTTTGCCTGGTCGTTTTAACATTAGTAATTCCCTGGCAGCAATTGCCGTTGGTTACGCTCAGGGCCTTGGTTTGAAAGAAATGTCTCAAGCGTTGGCCAAGGTTGAAAAAATACCCGGACGGCTGGAGTCAATTATTGAAAAACCTTTTCAAGTAATTGTTGATTACGCTCATCACCCAGCTGCTTTGGAAAAAGTTTACCAAACACTTCATTCAAAAGGAGAATTAATCTGTGTTTTGGGTTCTTGTGGTGGTGGCCGTGATCGTTGGAAGAGGCCAGTTTTAGGAGAAATAGCTAGCCGTTATTGCCGGAAGATAATTCTGACTAATGAGGATCCTTACGAGGAAAATCCTCAAGAAATTATTGCTCAAGTTGCTAAGGGAGTTAAGGGGAAGAAGGAAATTATTCTTGATCGAAGAAAAGCTATTCGAGAAGCTCTAGAGTCAGCTTCTTCTG
>CAYLQR010000003.1:0-3095 GCA_964386365.1 uncultured Candidatus Saccharibacteria bacterium
AGAAGAGTAATTCGAAGAAGTAATTGATGAAACTTCTAAATTTTGACGAAGCCCAAAAACTTCTTCAAGATTATCACTTACCGGAAACTGAGACTCAAATATTTACTTCATTAAAGGAAGCCAGGGCCTCTGTTCAAAGCCTTGGCTTTCCTTTAGTTTTGAAGATCTATTCTTCTTCTCTTCTCCATCGAACAGAAGAAGGAGGAATCAGAAAAGGAATTGATAATTTTCCTTCCTTCGTTAAAGCTTGGAAGGAATTAAGTCCATTTTTGAAAAAGTTTTCTCAGGCCGGTCTCATACTTCAAAAAGAAGAAAAGGGAATAGAGTTAGCAACTGGAATGAAAAGAGATCCTCAATTTGGTCCAGTCATTATGTTTGGTTTGGGAGGAATTTTTATTGAAATTTTTAAAGATATTAGCTTAAGAATTGCTCCTTTTTCTTTAAAAACAGCTCGGGAAATGATTAGAGAGATAAAAGCTTATCCTTTACTAAGTGGTTTTCGAGGAAGAGAACCAATAGCTGAAGAAAAGCTAATTGATATTTTAGTAAAACTTTCTCAATTATCATTTGATCACCCAGAGATTGAAGAGATAGACTTTAATCCGATTATGGCCGATGGTCGGCGAGTAGTTATTGTTGATGCTAAATTTTTAAAAGATGAGAAAGCTTAAATCACTTTTTCAACCTAAAAAGATAGCTATTATTGGAGCGACTGATCGTCCAGCTTCTGTCGGGCTAGGTTTAGTAAAAAATCTTAGCCAAGGGAAAAGAAAGCTCTTTTTTGTTAATCCTAATCTTGAAAAAGTAAAAGGAAAAAGAACTTATCCCTCGATCTTGAGTTTAAAAGAGAAAATAGATTTAGCGGTGGTGGCAGTTCCGGCTCCTATTGTTTCTTCGGTTGTTCGGGAGTGTGGTCTACAAGGAGTTAAAAATATTATTGTTATTTCAGCTGGTTTTGCCGAAATTGGAAAAGAAGGAAAAAGAAGACAAGCAGAATTAATGAAGATTGTTCAGGAATATAAACTAAATTTGGTTGGGCCGAATTGTTTAGGTATTATTCGACCGGCTGTTTGCCTCAATGCCTCTTTTGCCCCAGCTATGCCGCCTAAAGGAGAAATTGCTTTTGTTTCTCAATCTGGAGCTCTTTTAGATTCAGTTATTGACCAATCTTTGATTGAAAATTATGGTTTTTCAACTTTAATTTCCTATGGAAATGAAGCTGATTTAAGCTTGGAAGATTATTTAATTTTTCTAGAGAAAGATAAAAAGACAAAAGTTATCCTTCTTTATTTAGAGGGAGTAAAAGATGGTCGGCGTTTTCTAGAAGTAGCCAGGAAGATAACTTTTAAAAAACCAATTGTTGTTCTTAAAGCTGGTCGGACAACTTCTGGGAAAAAAGCAGTTGCTTCTCATACTGCTAGTTTAGCTGGAGCAGATGAAGTTTACCGGGCAGCTTTTAAGCAAGCCGGGATTATAGTTGTTGATAGTTTGGAAGAACTTTTAGCGGTTGCTAAGAGTTTAGCTTGGCAACCTTCTTTCCGTTCTAAATTGGCGGTTGTGACTAATGGAGGAGGAATGGGAGTATTGACTACAGATTATGCTCAAGAGGAGAAACTGACTTTAGCTTCGCTTTCTCAAGACACTCTTAGAAAACTAAAATCTTCTCTTCCTTCAACTGTTTCTTTAATTAATCCTTTGGACATAGTGGGTGATGCTTCAGCTAAAAGATATCAGCTGGCTTTAGAAGCTATTTTAAGTCAAAAAAATGTTGGAGGAGTAATCGTTATTCAAACAATCCAAACGGTGACGGAAGTAATGAAAAATGCTAAAGTAATAGTGGAAAGTCATCATCGATTTCCACGGAAACCAATAGTTTCCGTTTGTTTAAAAGGAAAACTTAGTCAAAAAGGGATTGCTTATTTAGAAAAGCATAATCTGCCGAACTATTCTGATCCTTGGTTGGCGGTTAAAGCTATCAAAGCTTTGAGGAAAAGCCCTTTTTCTTGAATCTTAAAATGAAAAAGAAAATTTCTAAAAACATTCTTTGGCTGAAAGAAATTTCTTCTAAAGACTGGCCTCTCGTTGGTCGGAAAAATGCTTCTTTAGGAGAAATGTATAATAATTTACGCTCTCGAGGAATTAATCTTCCCAATGGTTTTGCTATTACTTCTAAGGCCTATTTTTCTTTTTTAAAAGAGGCCGGCTTAGAAGAAAAAATTAAGAAATTACTTCAATCTTTGAAAGCAGAAGATATTAATAGCTTGCAGAAAACAGGCCAAGCTATTAGGAAAATGATTATTGAAGCTTCTTTGCCTAAAGATTTAGAAGAAGAGATTGCAGAAAATTATTATCGTTTTTCTAAAGAATATAAGGAAAAAGAAACCGATGTCGCTGTTCGGGCTTCGATAGTTGCTCCTAATTTGCCAGGATTTTCTTTTGCTGGTCAACAGGAAAGTTATCTTAATATTCGAGGGGAAAAGGATTTAGAAAAGACAATTAAGAAATGCTTTGCTTCTTTGTTTACTGACCGAGCGATTGCTTATCGAGAAAAAGGCGGTTTTTCTCATTGGAAAGTAGCTTTGTCGATTGGGATTAATAAGATGATCCGCTCTGATTTAGGAGCGGCCGGAACAATGTTTACTCTAGAGCCGGAGAGTGGTTTTTCTAATCTAATTCTTATTAGTTCTGCTTACGGTTTAGGTCAATCCTTAGTTAGAGGGAAAGTAACTCCTGAAGAATACTGGGTTTTTAAGCCAGGATTGAAAAAGAATTTTGCTTCAATTATTAAAAAAGTTAGGGGTCAGCAAAAGCATAAATTAGTTTATGGGAAAAGGGGAACAAAACAAATTCCTCTTTCAGCTAAAGAAAAAAAGCAATTTTCTTTAAGTGATAAAGAAGTTCTAACTTTGGCGAAATGGGGAATAAAAATTGAGGATTACTATTCTCAGTTAAAAGGAAGTTGGGATCCTCGAGATATTGAATGGGCTAAAGATGGTCGGACAAATGAGCTTTTTATCGTTGAGTCTCGCCCAGAGACGATTCATCGAGGAAAGAGAATAACTTCTTATAATGAATATAAGTTATTGTCAGAAAAA
>CAYLQR010000004.1:0-5310 GCA_964386365.1 uncultured Candidatus Saccharibacteria bacterium
CCCCTTCTTTTGTATCCCCAACTCCGTGAGCTATACTATCTCCAAAAACAATAATCTTTGCCATCATAATTTATTGCTTATGCTTTACTTTTCTATTTCATTAATTTCTTCTAAAAGCAGATCAAAAGTCCCGAATTCTGATTCGGTTTAAGACTGCTCCCCAGTTCAAAAATTATTATAATCCTTGAAAACCAAGAATATATGGGTATTTTAAAGGCGAAACTGAAGGAAATTAAGGGCTCATATGGGAACTTGAGCCTCTTTCCCGCTACTATAACTTCTTAAATACTACAATCCAGACGGGGCAATTTTCGAACTTTTTACTTATTAACTACCTTAAAAGTAGAGAATATTTGATTAAATATTGACTCATAGTCCTTATCAAATAATAGTAATTCCGCTCTTACATTTCTTCCCCCTATCTCATCTAAACTCAAGCTATTCCGCTTTACAATATCTTCTATTCGAGGCCTTGTAACTTGTTTGTAATATTCATTTTCAAATATTTCATCAGTTTCACACGAATTGCCATCATCACATATAAACAATGCTATAGGACTTGGATCCTCTGGCGGTGCTCCAGGCCCCAATGAAATAAAGTTGCAACAATCATCACAATATTCATTTCCTGTCATTTCACTAGGACAAAATGAAATATATCTAAGCTCTCCTGCAGGAGAATATTCTAACGGAAACCAAGAAGTAGAGAAATCAGCTCCCCATCCTGAAGGAATTTTTATTTCAAAATTGTAATAAGGGTGAATTAGTTCTTTCCATTTTGAGAATAGGGAGAAAGACTGCTCGATATCGTATCCCCGAGTCGGGCTCATATCCCAATATACGCTGCAGAAATAAGTCTCCTTATTTTTTGTTTCTCCTGCACATGGATCCCACCCGCCAGTAATAGAGTATTGTCCCGACCCAAAAACATAATCTTCATTTCTGGTTATTTCCATAGGATAAAAACAAGGATAATCTACTGCCGGATTTTCACATTCTCTTTTTCGTAACTCCCATTCAGAAATGGGCATTATATAGAGAGACCAAATCTTAAAAATCTTTTCAGTTTTTTCTGGTTCTGATAGCCATTGTGAGATTTCGTCGGTTTCTAGAGGAAGTCCAAAACTTATTATTGTTGTTTGACCATCTTCCTCTTCTTTTTTGACATAATTCTTCCAACTAGAGGGCATAATTAATTGAAAGCTGTACTTTTCGTTGCAATAGATACCTTCCGTATGTTTTTCCCAAGTGATGGTTCCGCTATTTGGTATCCCCTCTTTCGGTACTCCAAAATACTGCCAAACGAAGATTCCTCCGGCAATAAAAATAAGAATTATAACTATAATGTAAATTTTATAAACAGCTCGATTGCTAATATTTTTAACAAATTGTTTAATCATTATGTTTTTTATTCTACCAAAAAAAACGCCTCTTTGGCTATTCTTTATCTTAAAAATACCAGCTCCGGGGGCCGGACTCGAACCGACAACATAATGCTTAACAGGCATCCGTTCTACCTTTGAACTACCCCGGATCAAGAGAGGATACTTCTTTAGTAATCCTCTAATTTCTTTAAATTTTCTTGCTCTCTAATCTTTTCTAAAGCTTTCACTTGAATCTGGCGAATTCTTTCTCGAGTCACTCCGAAAGCTTCTCCTACTTCTTCTAAAGTCCTTGGCTGGCCATCATCTAAACCAAAGCGCATCATTAAAATCTGCTTTTCTCTCTCTGTCAAATTGGTCAACATCTCTTCAATCCTCTCTCTTAATAAACGGCGAGCGGCTGGATCGGAAGGAGGCTGAGCCTCCTTGCTTTCAATAAATTCTAAGAGAATAGCATCTTCATCATCATTCCCAACTGGCTTTTCTAAAGAAATGACTTCATTAGAAATCTCCATAATCTGATGGGCTTTTTCTACCGGAATGCCCATCTCAGCCGCCACCTCTTCTACCATCGGTGGGCGGCCTAAAGTTCTCTGCAATCCTTTCCTTATTTTAGTATAACGGGAGATTTTTTCAATCATATGAACTGGGACTCTAATTGTTCGAGCATAATTAGCTAAAGCCCGAGTAATAGCTTGACGAATCCACCAAGTAGCATAAGTAGAGAATTTGTAACCTTTTTTCCAATCAAATTTTTCAGCCGCTCTGAATAATCCCAGATTTCCTTCTTCAATTAAGTCTAATAAATCGAGCTTAGAAGTTCGGTAAACATACTTCTTAGCAATTGAAACCACCAATCTTAAATTAGCTCTAATCAATTTCTTCTTAGCTTCTTCATCCCCTTTTTGGATAAGCTTAGAAAGTCTTTGTTCTTCTTCGGCATCAATTAAAGCCTCCTCCCCAATTTCTTGGAGATAAGCCTGAACTGGATCAATCCGCTGAGAAGTTTTTTTAATTTCTTTTTCCAAAGGCTCTAAAAAGCTTTTGTGGGACTCAATTTTCAGATGATTATCTTCTAGAATATTATAAACTCTAGTCATTTTCTGAATATTGTTTTTCAACCTTGGAAAAAGGTAATGGATTTCCGCTTCGGTCACAAAACCGCGGGTCCTCCCCTTAACAACCAAGGCGGCTAATTCTTGCTCCCAACGAGGGATTCTTTTTCTTTCCTTTGGAGGATTAACTTTTTTCTTTTTAGTTTTCTTGACCATGATTATTTAATTGATGGCTAAGCTTTTGAAATTTTTGAATTAATTTTTCCAGAAGTGATTCCTTTTTCTCTTCTTCGGCTTTCTTGATTTCCCAACTCAACTCTCCTAACTTTTCTTTAATGACTAGTTGCTCTAATTCTGTAAAACAGATGGCTAATTCCTCTTCTCCCTCAACTTTTTCTCGATCTATTTCTAAAACTAGAAGGTTGAGAAAATTGTCTAAATCTCTAGATTTCTTTCTCATTGATTCAAGCTTTCCTTTTTTCCAAGCTTGAACAATCTTTTTATTCTCCGGAGAAAAAAGATCTACTTGCTGGGTGGGAATAGAAGCTGAATCAACTTTTTGAGCTCCAATAAGACCGAGAATTCTTCTTTCCAATTTTTCTTTTCGGGAAAGAGAAGGAAAATCAGTTTTGATTTCCGGCTTCTCTTCTTTTTCTGAAGCTGGAGTTTCCTTTTTTTCTAATTCTTCAATGATGCTCTCTTCATTCACTCTTAAAGCTTGAGCTAATTTTCCAATCCAATGCGCCTGCTCAATCCGATTAGGAATCTTAGCTAAAAGAGGTAAAAGAATATCTAAGATTTCTTTTCTTCCTTCCGGCTCTTCAGGAGAATGATTATTAAAAGCCCGTTGGAAATAAAAATCAAAGATAGATTGTGATTCTTGAATCGCCTTCTCCCAATCTTTAGAAGATTTATTGATTATTTCCGCTGGATCAAGATCCCCAACCACATTAATTATCCGGATAAGGAATCCTTTTTCCTGAAGTAAATCAATGCTCCGCTGAGTAGCTGACCGACCAGCTTCATCCATATCAAAAGCAACTATTATCTTCTCCGTATAACGCCTAAGAGTTTCCGCTTGATAGGGAGTCAAGGCCGTTCCACTAACAGAAACCGTATTACTAAAGCCAGCTTGATGACTAGCGATAACATCAGTATAGCCTTCCACTAAAATCACCTGTCCCTTCTCTCTAATCTTTCCTCTGGCTTTATCTAACCCATAAAGAACTCGGCTCTTGTCATAAAGAAAAGTAGTGGGAGTATTCAAATACTTTGCTCCCTCTTCTTCTTTTCCTGGCCTTACTCGACCACCAAAGCCAACTACCCGACCAGAAAGATCATTGATTGGGAAAATAATTCTTCCCCGAAAACGATCATAAACGGTTTTCTTTTCTTCATTAGAAATTGCTAAACCAGCCTGAATAATTTCTTCTTGAGAAAAATCTAATTTTTCTAAAAAGCTTAAAAGAGCTCTCCATTCCTCTGGAGCATATCCTAACCGCCATTCTTTAATAGATTCTTCATTAATTTTCCTTTGGATTAAATAATCTTGGGCCTCTTTTCCAGCCTGACTTTTAGCCATTTGTTTTTCAAAAAACCGAGTGGCGTTTTCATTTAGCTGGAGTAATCTTTGGCGAAGAGTGTTTTGAGCAGAATCAAGAGGCTTAAGTTCAACTCCTGCTTTTTGAGCTAGCATTTCGAGAGCTTCTCGAAAACTGATCCCCTCTATCTTCATAATGAAAGTGAAAATGTCTCCGTAAGCGCCACAGCCAAAACATTTAAAAGACTGACGTTCAGGAGAAACATAGAAAGAAGGTTTTTGTTCAGAATGAAAAGGGCAAAGTCCCTGATAGCCAGAGCCTACCTTTTTTAAAGTCAAATATTCCCCTATCAAGTCGACAATATCAATCCGACTCTTAATTTCGTTGGTGATGGAAGAATTATCCATCATTTTTTAAAAATTAAAAAAATAGCTAGCTCTCTTAATTCCTCCAGCTTAGGATGACTAAAAGATGGTTTAGATTCTTAAGTATAATTTGACTAATAGGAATTAATCTTTTCCCTGTACTTAAGAAAGTGAACCAGACTGAAAACAAAAAGAATGATCCCTAGAAGGGTAGCCGCTAAAATTAGAATCGGAGAGTAGTCTGAAGAAGTAGACTTAACTAGAAGCACTCCTAGGGCAAGAAAAGCCAAGGTTGTTCTCCAGTAAGCCAAAAGAGTTCTCTCGTTTGCCAAATGAGTTCTGTTTTGAGCTAAAAAATCTTTTGCTTCTTGTTTTTCCATGTTTTTCCAAAAATTGCTAGGATAGATAATTTCCCGATTTTTAAAAAATGAAATTTAAAAAATCTACTTTAGTTTAGCATTCAGCCGGTAGTTATTCAAACCTCAAACAAAAAATTGACCAAGGGGAAAGCTAGTCTTCATTGACCAACCAACTTGGTATTATCACAACAAGCAACATCGTTAAATATAATGTCTTTATTTTCTAATTGTTTATCAGTTTATTTATTATTATCTCGTCACCAAATAAGACCTGGACTTAACACGATTGGACTGCCTTACTTACTCCACTTCTAATGGTTTTGGATAATAGAATATTGATTTCAGAATTATTATCGGTTTTTTTAATTAGAGTTTTATCCCTCGGGGGAAACTTCAGACAAATCAATTGTTGAAATTATTTCATCAAAAGTGTCGTACCAAAATCTTGCTGCCGTTTCAGAACCAATAACTCCATTGA
The DNA here is from genome assembly GCA_964386365.1 of uncultured Candidatus Saccharibacteria bacterium. GTDB lineage: Bacteria > Patescibacteriota > Minisyncoccia > Minisyncoccales > UBA1441 > CAYLQR01. The sequence goes on from CAYLQR010000004.1 coordinate 5,181, forward strand.
CTAAATCATTATAAAATTGGAGCTGGCCATCACCGTTTTCAAATTTCCAAATAGGTTCCTCGCCGCAATTATTTTGATTAATTTCAAAATATTCCGGTAATTGGGATTTTATTTCACTTATCAAGGCCGG
>CAYLQR010000005.1:0-3113 GCA_964386365.1 uncultured Candidatus Saccharibacteria bacterium
AAGAGCATAATTCTCATCATCGTTACCATCTGAGTTCTCTGTCCAACATCAAAACCCGGAGCAATCAATTTAGAAATTCCTGGAGCAAAGATTATTAAAAAGGTTGAAAGAAAAAGGAAAAAAAGGCAAAACCAACGGAAAAGAGCACTAACAAACTGCCACCCTTCTTCCTGGGAATGTCCCCGATAATAATTGAAAAGAGGAATAACAGCTATTGATAAAGTACCGGTAATTAAAAGAGTCGAAAGAAAATCCGGAAGGCGGAGGGCAGCAAAATAAATATCTAATTGAACTCCGGCTCCAAAACGGCTAGCTAATAAGCGATTTCGAAAAAGGGCTACTAAAGCACTGGCTAAAGTAGCTAAAGCTAAAACGAAACTAGCCCCGGCAATACTCTTACTCGGCTTTATTAAATGTTGAAACATTAATTTATTCTAGCAAAATTTCAAAAAACAAAAACTCCGACTAGCGATAAGCCGAATTCTGTTTAGGCAATGATTAATCTAGGCTTAACGTTACCGTTAAGCTCAAGCAAGCTACCAAAGTTCGCTCTTGCACCCGGTAAGGATTTAGCCGTTTCATTCTTAGCGTTTCCGCTAAGACTCTCCCCGAAGGGAGCTGCTTCCCTTTCGGTTAGCAACGTTTCTGTTCGCACCTCTACTCTACTCCTAAAGAATAGAGCGACGGCCGTTAGCCGCTACCTTTTGATCTCTTCCTCAAAAAGAAGAAAAGAGGGTGTTCGGACTTTCCTCACTTCTTAAGTTGCCTTAAGGAGCGCCATTGCCTCGCTAGCCAGAGTTCTTATCAATATTATATCTAGAAGGTTTTCCTATGTCAAATAAGGAGCTGTGAACTAGACTCTTTATCTAAAGCCTGATTAACTAAGGCATCTGCCTTTTTGTTTTCCTCCCGAGGAATCGCTTTAAAATCAACTTTTTTAAAATCAAGGGTTAAATTTCGGAGAGTAATAAATAAAGGGAATAAATTCTCTCCGCGAATTTTGTAAAGACCAGACATTTGTTTAACCATCAATTCGGAATCAGAATAAATTTCCACTTTTTTCTCTTTAGCTTCTTTCTTTCCAACTAACTGTCGCAACTTTTTTAAACCGAAGATAGCTGCCTGATATTCCGCTTCATTATTTGTCAATTTCCCTAAAAATTGGGCATATTCTTTTTCTGATTTGCCCAACTCAATTACTGCTCCCAAAGCAGCTGGACCAGGATTTCCTCTTGCTCCACCGTCAGTATAAATCTTAATTTTCTCCATAATTTTCTGAAATTATCAATTCTTAGCTATAATTCTCTTCTAAACAAGCTTTAAACTTTTTCAAATTCTTGGTTTTTAATCGAAAACCAGAAGCTGGCGGATGACCGCCAAAGTTAATTAACAGATCCTGGCATTTCTCCATTAATTTAACACTATCTATTCCTTTTGGAGCTCGAACTGAACCCCAGCTAATTTTTGAATCCTGAGAAAAAAGGAAAACTGGTTTCTTGTAGCGTTTGACTAAAATAGAAGCAGCTGATCCAGCAATTGGAAAACGCCAATTACTTCCTCCTTCAAAAACAAGGGAGATCTCTTCTCCAGCAATTTTATCTTCTACTTCCTTCACCACCCGGTCTCTTTCTTCCCGATAAGCTTGAGCTCTTTCAACTAACTTTTTAATAAAAAAATCAATTTCTTCTTTATCTTTGCTTGTTAATAAAAGGAAAGATTCCGCAAAATGATCATCCCCAACCTGGCTTACGTTGAGAACCCCTATAATTTCTCTGACCACTTCTTTCAAATGACTAAAATGAGGAAGATACTTTTTTAAAAGAATCTGAAGAGCTAACCGATTTGTTAAAGGAAGATTCTTCAGACCTTCTTCAACAATCCCTTCATTGTCTCTTCGGAGAGGCATCATATCAGCGATAGTAGAAATCATCGCCAATTCACTAAAGCTTCTTTCTAATTCCGCTTGTTGAGGCTGATCTTTCAATAAAAGTTGAGCTAACTTGTAAGCCAACCCTCCAGCTGAAAAATCACGAAAAGAATAAGTTTCGCCTGATTGTTGAGGATCGACAACCACTTCAGCTAAGGGTTTTTTTAAAACCTGATGATGGTCAACAATAACTGTCTGAAAACCCTGCTTCTTTGCCAACTCTACTTCTTCATAATTACCAATTCCTAAATCTACCAGAATGATAAGACCCGGTTTATAAACATCCAAGAAATTCAAGGCCGTTTGACTTAATCCGTAGCCTTCTTTACTACGTTCTGGAAAATAGCATCTTTTTACTTCTCCTCCTAAAGCTTCAATTGATTCTTTCAAAATAATTGTTGAAGTTACTCCATCTGGATCAACATCTCCAACAATAATAATATTTTCCTGGTCAGAAATAGCTTTCTTTATTCTCTTAGCTGCTTTTTCAAGATTTTTTATTTTTTCTTCGGCCATCAGTGCTCTTTAATTTTGTCTGAAGGACTTCTATTGCTGGGAGCTTCTCTCCAACTACTAAAGCCATCATTGCCCGACTATTGGTTGAAAGAAAAGACATCTTTTCTTCCAAACCAAAACTTTTCAGACAATTGATTGTCTCCTCTCCTCCCACTAGCTTATAGCTATTTTCATTTTCAACAATGGCGGAAGCAATTTTTTTCGTTCCGTGATTAAAAGTTGGGTTTTCATAAAAGCCTAGAGGTCCATGCCAAATCACTGTTTGAGCTTCTTTAATAACCTTCTTAAAAAGTTCTACCGTTGAAGGACCAATATCTAAAACATCCTCTTCCATCCTAATCTTACCCAAAGCAGAAATACGAGTGTAAGTTTCTTCTGAATAGTCAGGGGCGACAACAGCATCAAGAGGCAAATGAAGATTAGTATTGGTTAATTCTAAAGAATTGATCAAGCGGACAATTTCTTCCGAAGGCCAAGCTTTCCCCGGGCAGTGTCCCTTAACTCTTAAAATAACATCAGCAATTTTCCCTCCCACTAAAACATCATACTTTCTTTCTAGAGAACGAGTAATAAACTCTAAAGAAGATAAGAGGTCCACTCCTCCACTAATAACAGCAACCGGAGCTGACTTTTTTAAAGTCAACATTACCGATTCTTTAAAGAAATGCTG
>CAYLQR010000006.1:0-1813 GCA_964386365.1 uncultured Candidatus Saccharibacteria bacterium
AGGTCTCAAGTTTTTTAATGATTAAAAAAAATGCTTCTTTCAGCTTTTTACCCGAAGGCAATAGTTCTAAAAGAAGCATCTATAGATTAGCAGATGATGGAAATTTTGTCAAGGGGTTTCCTTCTTGAGAGAAAAGAAACTTCGACCATTTTTGAAAACAGGAAGTATTTCTCTTTTGAATCCCATCAGGAAGTTCCATTTCTAGCGGGCAGGCGGGAAATTTGGCTGGGGAAATCAACAAAAGTCGGCCTTGGGATCTTTAAGGAGAAAAGGTTCAATTTTGTTTAGGAAAGATAACTGACCATTCCAGTTGATTGGGGTTTAACTTCAACTAAATGTTTTTGAAAAAGAGGAGTTTTTATTTGGAAAATTTTTCTCAATAAGCTATTATTAGTTCAAAGAGAAAATTGGATTTGGCAAAAGACAAGCCCGGTTTCTAAAAGAAAGCAAGAAACAATCGTAATTTTTCTCTTTTATATCTAGCGACTAAAGATATCAAAGTTATCTTTGGTTGAACAATTTAAATGTTAATGAAAAAAATACTCGTTTTATTTTTGAACTTGTGAGAAAACAAACTTGTCTACTTTTGAAGAATGAAAAAACAAACTAGGTTTATTTTTGTTACAGGGGGTGTTATGTCTGGTATTGGCAAGGGAATTACTACTGCTAGTCTAGCTAAGGTTTTGCAAAGCTACGGTTTTCGAGTGACAGCTATCAAGGTAGATCCTTACATTAATGTCGACGCTGGAACAATGAATCCCATTGAACATGGGGAGGTTTTTGTTACCGCTGACGGAACTGAAGGCGATCAGGATCTTGGCAATTACGAGAGATTTTTAGGAGAAGAATTAACTACTCATAACTATATTACTACTGGCCGAGTATATCAGGCAGTTATTCAGAGAGAAAGAAATCTTGGCTATCAAGGAAAATGCGTTGAAGTGGTCCCCGATATTCCTAATGAAGTTATTAGTCGGATTAAAAGAGTTGCCCGAAATAGCCAAGCAGACTTTGTTCTGGTAGAGGTGGGAGGAACCGTTGGAGAATACCAAAACATGCTTTTCTTGGAAGCAGTTAGGATGATGAAATTAGCTGATCCAACTAAGGTTCTCGTTATTCTCGTTAGTTATCTCCCTCTGCCGGCTACGATTGGAGAAATGAAGACGAAGCCTACGCAGAATGCTGTTCGTTCTTTGAATGAAGCCGGCGTTCAGCCAGAAATTATTATCGGTAGAGCTAAAACGACTCTAGATGGCTTGCGAAGAAAGAAAATTTCTGTTTTCTGCAATGTTTCTCCGGCTGATGTTTTCGCTAATCCCGATTCTGATTCCATTTACAAAATTCCTCTTTTCTTTAGAAAACAGGGATTAGGGAAGAGGGTTCTGGAAAAGTTTTCTTTGCCTCCTCGGAAGAAAACTGATTTGAAGGAATGGCAAAAATTAGTAAAGGTGACAGAAGAAGATTTGCCTCCGGTTAAAATTGGAATTGTCGGAAAATATTTTGATACGGGAGATTTTACTCTAACCGATTCCTATATCTCTGTCATTGAAGCTCTAAAGCATGCAAGTTGGTTTTATCGTCGTCAACCAGAAATTGATTGGTTGTCGGCTGAAAGGTATGAAAAGGATCCCCGTTCTTTGCAGGATTTAAGAAAATATGACGGAATTATTATTCCGGGAGGATTCGGCAAGCGAGGGATAGAAGGGAAAATCAAAGCTATCCGTTTTTGTCGAGAAAAGAAGATTCCTTTTCTTGGTTTATGCCTGGGAATGCAATTAGCAGTGATTGAATTTGCTCGGCAAGTTGCTAATTT
>CAYLQR010000007.1:0-58966 GCA_964386365.1 uncultured Candidatus Saccharibacteria bacterium
CGGGGACCAAGTTTAATAATTCTCGTATAACCGCCATTTCTCTTTTCATAACGAGAGGAAAGTTCTTTCTGAATCTTTTCTCGAGCTTCTTTAGTCAAAGTTCCTTCTAAAGATCGGAGATTAGCTAAGCTATCCTTTTTCCCTTTCGTAATTAATTTCTCTGCCAAAGGAGCAATCTCTTTAGCTCTAGCTAAAGTTGTCTTGATTCTTTCCTCCATAAAAAGAGAAACCAAAAGATTTCTTCTTAAAGCTTTATCTGTTCCTTTATGAGAAAAATGTCTTTTCTTAACAGCCATTTTAATCTTCTTTCAAGCTTAGTTTATGTTTCTTCAAAGCTTTTTCAATTTCCTTGACCCCTTTCTCCCCCAAGCCGTCTAGGGCCAAAAGCTTTTCTCTGCTCTTAGTCAGTAAACCGGCTATTGTCTTAAAATGATTATCCGCCAAAACTGTTTTTAATCTAGAAGAAATTTTTAGATCTTCAATTTTCAGGTCTTTACTAGTTAAAACCTCTTTTTCCTTAGTCGTTTTCTTCTTTCCTTTAGAAACCAATCTCGGCTTCTCTTTTTTAATCTCTTCTTCAAGATAATTCTCAAAAACAAGGAAATGCTTTTCTAATACCTCTAAAGCTTGGCTCAAAGCCTGGCTTGGAGTGATTGTTCCGTCTGTAATAATACTTAGAAGAAGACGATCAAAATCTGTTCTTTTCCCAACTCTCATTTGCTCCGCTCGATAAGAGACTTTAACTATTGGAGAAAATAAACTATCAATTGGAATTTCTCCAACAGCTGATTTTCCTTCTCCTCTCTGTTCTACCGATTGGTAACCGACTCCCTTTTCTATCTTAAAATAACCAATCAGCTTTGCTTTTTGACTAGTCAAAGTAGCTATCTTTAAATCTGGATTAACTATTTCCACTTGAGAAGGAAGAGTAAGATCTTTTCCTGTCACTTGTTTCTTTCCTTTAATTTCAAAGCTCCCCTCTTGCGGCTCATTGCTTTCTACTGAAAATCTTAATTGTTTGAAACGGAGAATAATTTGGACAACATCTTCCTGAATCCCAGGTAAAGTAGAGAATTCATGAGGAACTCCCTCAATTTGCAAGCTGGTAACCGCCGCTCCCTCCAAAGAAGAAAGGAGAACTCGACGTAAAGCATTGCCTAAAGTTGTTCCATACCCAGGGTAGAGACCTTCTATCTCAAAAGTAGCTTCGGAGCCCTTTTGAGAAGTAATTTTAATAGATGAAGGTAAAGGAATCATAATATTAACGAGAATAAAATTCAAAAATAGTAGGAATATTAGCTGGTGGATTAATTTCTTCTAAAGTTGGCCAGCGCATAATTCCTCCTTCTAAAACTTTTGGATTAATTTGAAGCCAAGTTGGGGCTTCTCTCTTTTTCAACCTTTCTCCTACTTCTTGGAAAATAGCCATCTTTTTACTCCCTTCCTTGACTGTTACCTTATCTCCTAATTTCAAAAGATAAGAAGGACGGTCAACTTTCTTTCCATTGACTAAAAAATGGCCATGAATAACTAATTGCCGAGCTTTTCCTCGAGAATCAGCAAAAGCTAGGCGATAAACAATATTGTCTAATCGACTTTCTAATTGTTGAATTAACAATCGATCACGGCCCTCTTGAGCAGAAGACTTCAAGACTTTTTCAATATAGCGCCGAAATTGCTTTTCTTTTAAACCGTAAAACAATCTTAACTTTTGCTTTTCCGCTAACTGGCGTCCGTATTCCGAAACTCTCCTCCTCCCCCTTGACTGATTTTCTTTTCTCGCACTGAAAGATTGACGAGCTAGAGGACACTTCGGGGTAAAACATTTGTCTCCTTTTAAGAAAAGCTTCTGACCATATCTCCGGCAAATTTTGCATTTATTATCTCTCATAATTTTAGACTCTTCTTGGTTTTGGAGGACGAACTCCTCCGTGAGGCAAAGGAGTCTTGTCTCTAATTTTCTCAATCTCTATCCCCCTAGCCGCTAAAGAACGAACAGCTGATTCTCTCCCCTTGCCAACTCCTTTAATGATAACTTCGACTCTATCAATTTTAAGTTTTTGAATAATTTCTGCTATTGCTTCAGCTACTTTTGAAGCAGCATAAGAAGTAGCTTCCTTAGCTCCTTTAAAGCCAATACTCCCAGCTGTCTTGTTTGCTAAAACATTTCCCTGAAGATCGCAAAGAGCAATCAGAGTATTATTGTAAGAAGAATTAATGTAGACAATCGCTTTTTCCATCCCCCCCTTGTTCTTAACCGACTGGCTCTTCTCCATTGCCTTCTCAATTGCCTGCCCTTCTTTTAAAACTTCTTCTGTTGTTTGTTTAATAATCTTTTTCTTCCCCATAGATTACTTAGGAGCTGGAGCTTTTCTGTGTCCAGAACCAGCCGTCTGTCGAACATTTCCTCTGACAGTCCGAGTATTAACTCTAGTTCTTTGCCCACGAACTGGGAGATGCTTCTTGTGACGCTGGCCTCGCCAGCAATTAATTAATTTCAAACGTTTAATATTGGAAATAATTTCCTGCCTTAATTTTCCCTCAACTTTGTGTTCTTTCTCAATAATTTCTTGAATCTTCTTAACTTCTTCAGCCGTCAAATCCTTGATTCTTTTTGAAGAATCAACTTTTGCTTTAGCTAAAATATCCCGGCTCGAAGCCCGGCCAATACCAAAAATAAAAGTTAACCCAATTTCGACTTTTTTATTATCGGGGATAACTACCCCGCTTATTCTAGCCATAATTATCCTTGTTTTTGTTTATGTCTGGGATTGCGGCAAATAACATAAATCCGCCCTTTCCGCCGAACAATTTTACAATCTTTACAAATTTTTTTAACTGAAGAGCGAACTTTCATATTATGTATTATATAGAATATGCCTTCCGAGGCTATAATCGATAAATAATTCTTCCCCGACTTTGGTCATAGGGACTTAATTCTAATAAAACCTTATCTCCTGGCAGAACACGGATATGACGTCCTCGAACTCTTCCAGCCAGATGAGCAATAATCTCTGAGCCTTCTTCTAACTGTACTTTAAAGGTAGCACTCGGTAAAGATTCAAGCACGATTCCTTGTTTCTGCCATTGCTTATTATTTTTAATCATTTAGAGAATGAAAGAAAAAACAAAGACCATCCTGGAAAACTCCAGTTGTCTTAGAGATAAAATAACAGATATTTTTAACTTCGTCAATAGTCAAGATAAACTTCAACTTCAATTCTTGAAAAATCAGCCGGGACCTTTCTCGTCCAAAAAGGTTTAATGTGGCCTTGAATTTCTTCAAACTGAGGAAAACTTTCCCGAATAATTGTCTGGACCTCACCAATTCTCTGACCGGCAATTAATTCTTTCAAATCACCCTGGCTAAACACTGGATAAACCTTGGCTGTCGCCTTAAGATTACAATCGATAATCTGTCGATCAAAATTTACTGCCAAAGGATAATAAGTAATGGTTAAGCTATCTGGGACAATTTCTTTTTCTGGTCCAACTTTTTCCTGGATTTCCTCCTTTATCAACTCTATCACTTTTTCTTCTGAAAAAACCAAGGCTTGAGAAGTAATCGATAATTGATAATCAAAATTTTCTACCTCCTCTCCTGCTTCAACAGAAGAACTTCCTTCAACAATTTCTTGAGAAAGAGCAGCCGGTAAAAAAATAAAGGTCGAACCAGCTTTTTCTTGCAAAACTGTTGCTGATTGAGCAAAAAGATTCTCTTTTAAACTCTCTCTAGCTAATTGCAAATCCTCTTCCGTTACTTGAGCAACTGCTGCTAGCGACCCTCCAGTCATTGCACTTGAAGACTGAGCATAAATGTAATCATAGTAAAGACTTCCAGCTAAACCGGGAACGGAAAACTCATCTGAATCAATATTATAATCTGGACCAGCTTCCATTGCTACTACCCTTGTTTCAACGACACTCGGAATTAATTTCCCTCCCTCCCAATGAGCAGCCGGAAGATATAATTCTTCTGGTACTTGAAAATACTTACCCGAGCTGGAAAGGAAACGAGTCATTGGCCGGAGAGTTATCGCTTGAGCCGGACGATAAGCATTATAAACCTTAACGATTCCTTCTGCTTTTTGTCCTTTTGAAGTCTGGCCAGTAGCTGGAAAAATTTCACTTTCTTCCCGACTATCAGTTAAAAACTTTCCTTGGATGACCCCTGGTTCCCCTATTGCTTCCTCATTAACGGCTACTAAAATTTCTTTTTCCAAACTCACAAGTTGAGTCTGAGGATAAACAGTCAAATGAAAAGAGGAAAAACCAATTTGGTAAACCATCCCCCCAATGATTAAAAGAGCTAAAATTCCTAAGCTTAGCCGCCAGTTAAAACCCTTCCTTTTCTGAGGCAACTTCTTAAGTTCCGCTTCTTTATTTTTCTCGGTCTCTACTTCCCGAGAAGGGATAATGTCGCGAATAAGCTTAGTCATTGTTTATTATCTTAGCATTTTACTTAAAAAAACAAAAGCTTTACTCTAAAATAGCTCTGATTCTTCGAATCCCCGTTCCTGAAGATTTTTCATGAGTAATTCGAAAATGGCCAAGCTCGCTTAATGATTCAACATGTGGCCCACCGCAGATTTCTCGAGAGAAGACTTCCCCGCTTGAAGAATCAAAAATTGTATAAACAAAAACTTTTTCTGGGTAAGAAGCGTTTTTTAAAAACAAGGCTTTTTCTTTTGCTTCTCTCAAATTTTCCTCTTCTTTTTTAACTGTTAAATTTTCTTGAATTCTTTCATTTACCCAAGCTTCAACTTTCTTTTTCTCTTCCTCGGTTAAAGAACGAGGAAAAGAAAAGTCAAAACGTAATCCTTCTTCCTTAATATCTGAACCTTTTTGTTCAACTTCTGGACCGAGAACAGATCGCAAAGCAGCTTGTAAAAGATGAGTAGCCGTATGCAGCCTGACTTTAGTCCTTTCTTTCTGAACATCAGTAATCCCGTGGCCACCAAACTTTTTTTCTTTCCCTTGACGAGAAGCTTCCTGATGATTAAGCTTAGCTTCTTCAAATTCCTTTAGAGAAAAAAGATAGCCTGCCTGATCTATTTCCCTTGTAGATAAACCATAAGTTGAATAGAGTGAAAAGACTTCTTCTCCTGAAAGTTTTTTGCGACCTATCTTTTCTAATTCTTTCCACCCTTTTCGAGAAGCCTTTTTGATTCTTTCTTTCTCTTTCAAAATTACCGATTGGACTGTTTTTTCTTTCCCTTTTAAGTGAGGATAAACAGGAAGATACTTTTCAAAAATCCATTGAAAAGCAAGCGGCCAATCTTCTTCAAAGAAACCAGCTTTCTCCCCGTTTTCTATCAACCGACGGATTAATCTTCTTAAAATATAACCTCTTCCAAGGTTACTCGGCTTGATTCCATCAGCGATTAAGAAAACAACTCCTCGAAAATGATCAGCCAAGATACGATAAGCTTCTGGAGCTTGAGAAAAACTTTTTTCTCCCTTTTTTTCCAAAAGATTCAACAGATCAGCCAGTAAATCTGTTTCAAAGACAGATGCCTTGTTTTCCAAAACCATTGTTAACCGTTCAAGCCCTAGACCGGTGTCAATTCCTTCAGCTGGCAAATTTGTCAACTTTCCATTTTCATCTTGGAAATAACGATTAAAAACTAAATTCCATAACTCGACAAACCTTTCTTCAAGATCCTCAAGCGATTGAGGGAAAGAAGGTCCTTCTTTAACTTGATAATAGATTTCTGTCGTTGGACCACAAGGACCAGAATCTCCAACTGGTCCCCAGAAATTATCTTCTCGACCAGAAGGAAGAATTCTTTCTTCTGGAATTCCTTCCTCAAGCAATATCTTTTTTGTTTTTACGTCAGCTGGAGTAAGTTCATCTCCTCCAAAAAAAGTAAAAGCCATTTTTGAAAGAGAAAGATGATAGCTCTCAGTCAATAGCTCTATCGCCCAATGAATTGTTTCCTGAGAAGAGTAATCGCCAAAACTAAAATTTCCCAACATTTCAAAGAAGGTAAGATGGGAATTATCGCCGACTTCTTCAAGATCAGAAGTTCGGAAACATCTCTGACAAGAAGCAACCCGAGAAGAATAAGGACAATTTTCTCCAAGGAAGCAAAGCTTGAAAGGCTGCATTCCAGCCGTTGTTAGTAAAACAGAAGAATCGGGAGAAACCAAAGAATGGGAATCAACTATTTGATGATCCTTTTGTTTAAAAAAGGTTAAAAACAATTGACGGATTTTTTCGGAAGTGAACTTATCCATTTTTAATATCCTGGCTAAGATCTTGCCAAAAGATTTTTAAATTCTTCTTCATTTGATTTTCTAAATTTTCTCGCTGCTTCGATATTCTTTTTAATTCACTCTGAGCATGAACTACTTTTCCATTAATTAAATTTCTTTCCCTCTGATAATTGTTTTCTAAATATTTCTTTTTCCCAGTCATTTTTCCTCTTAGCCTTTCTAGGTCACGAGTAAGATTTTTTTTGTCCAATAATAACTTTCTGTTTTTTTCTGCCCAGTTTCTTTCTTCCCTATCTACTTTTTCCTTGTCTTTCAATTTCTTTTCCAAATCCCTTCTCTTTTCAGCGCATTCCAATATTTCTTTTTCCAAAAGTTCTGTTTTTCTTTTTTCTTCTTCAACTTTCCGTTTTACTATTCTTAGGTTTTGAAGAATTTTTCTTTCTTCCGATTCCAATTTCCTTTTTTCATTTAACCAATTTCTAGTTGCTCTCTCGTCTCTCTCTTCTCTTCTAACTTCTCTCTCTAAATCTCTCTTTTTAGAAAGAATTTTCTCTTTCTCTTTTTGAAGAGATTTTTCTTCTTCTTCTTTCTTCTCCTTCTCTCTTTTAACTCTATTTAATTCTCGAGAAGCATTTTTGCTTTTCAAATCCAGTCTCTTTTCCTCGTTCTGCCATGTTCGAGCCTCTATATCTAATTTTTTCTTCTCTTCTAGTTTTTTTTCTAATTCCCTTATTTCAGAATCAAGGTCTTTTTCTTTTTTTTCTAAAGACTTTTGAGACCGTTCTTGGTCTTTATCTATTATTTCTTTTTCTTTTTTCAAGGATTCTTCTGTTTTGACTAATTCTTTTTTCCAAGAATCAATTTCTTTCAGAAGTTTTTCTTCTTCTTGATGAGTCTTCCTAATTTCTTCCCTAAGTTTTCTATTTTTCTCTTGAATTTCCCTAACGTTAGACATAATTTTCCGAAATTATCAAGTTCTCGCTATGGTTTTCTAATTAGCGATGATTCCTCCACCGACCATTTCTTCCCCTTGGTAAAAGACAGCTGACTGTCCAGGAGTCACTGCTTCCTGGGAAGATCGACAAGAAAAGAGAGAAGAACTTTCGGGAGTAATTTCTCCTGGAAGAGGTTGAGATTGAGAACGAATCTTAATTTTCCCTTTAAAAGGAAAAGAAGGTTTTTCTCTTTGAATCCAATTGACCTCTTTAATAAAAAATTTATTTTTCATTAGATCTTCTTTTTCCGAAGAAACTAGAAGATGGTTTTGTTTAATATCTTTGCCAACAACATAAAATGGCCCCCTGGCTAAATCCAAATCTTTTCTCTGACCAAGGGTATGAAACCAGAGACCAGAATGTTCTCCAAGAAATTTCCCTTTCAAATCAAGAATTCTTCCTGGTTTTTCCCCTAATTTCTCCTGTAAGAAATTTTTCATTTCGGTCTTTACAAAACAAAGATCTTGGCTAGTTGGACGAATAAATTTTTCTAGTCCCCAAGTCTTAACTAGATTTTTCACCTCGGAATAAAGATAATCTCCAAGAGGAAAAAGAAGGTGAGCTAAGCGATCTTGATCTAAGGGCCAAAGAAAGTAAGATTGATCTTTCTTTCCATCCTTTGCTCGCCAAAGATGAAAACCCGATTGATCCTGGCTTTTCCTTAAATAATGACCACTAGCCACCCAAGAAAAATCAATCTCTTGGGCTTTCTGTAAAAAAAGACCAAATTTCAAACGATCATTACAAAAAATACAGGGGTTAGGAGTTAGTCCTTCCTTGTAAATCTTTAAACTCGGCCTAATAACAAGGTTCAAAAAGTGAGAGCGGAAGTCAAAGACTCTCAAGGAAAACTTCAATTTCTGAGCCACTTTCTTAGCGGCTAACTCTCCCTTCTCCGTGTTCTCGTTGTCAGCTAACTTCAAGAAAGCTCCTTCTACCTGGAAACCAGCTTTCTGGAGAAGCCCAGCCGCTACTGCTGAATCAGCTCCCCCCGAAAGGGCCACAAGAATTTTTGACTTTTTCATCCTTACTTTGTAAAACGATCAGCAATAGCCGAAGCAGCGTAAGATTCTGGCTTGATTTTTGCTTCGAAGCCATTGCCCTTAATAAGATTCACCACCTCTTTAATCATAATTTTAGTTTCCTTATCTCCTCCAATATCCGCGTGAATATAGCGAAAATGACAACGAGGTTGAAGCTGAGCTTCCTCTAAAGCTTGCGTCAAATTTTCTTTTAATTCTAAAGCCACTTGGCAAGAAAGATAAACTTCTTGCAGAATACGGCTATGAAGATCAAAAAATCTTTTCTTCTCTGGAGCAAAACGAACCTTATGGACAAAGAATCTCCCTCCCTTTCCTAAATGTCTGACAACGATTACTACTGGGAAAACCGGAGTTTCTCCAGAAGAAGAGTCACAACCGACAACAACGTCATACTCGCCTTTCGCCTCTCGAGAAACGTAAGAAACAATTTCTTGAATTACTTCTTCAAGACTTAACTCTCCTCGACTAATATTATAGAATTTCCTTTGACTCATGATAATGTTGAAAGTATTCTAGGTCCTTCAGAAGTAATAGCTACCATGTGTTCAAAATGAGCAGTTAAAGAACGGTCAATTGAACGATAGCTAAAACCATCTTCTCCTTTTTCAATAGAAGTAGACCCAGCCCCAACAATTGGTTCAATACAAATGACTAATCCTGGTTTAAGTTTTTCTCCTTTTCCGGGAGAACCAAAGTTAAAAATAGTTGGATTTTCGTGAAGCCTTCGCCCAATTCCATGGCCAGTTAACTCTCTAATTACTCCAAACCCCTGTTTTTTAACATAGCTTTCTACAGCCCAACCTATATCTCCCGAGAAAGAACCAGCCTGGGCTGCTTCTATCCCCTCAAGAAGAGCCGCCTCAGTTACTTCTAAAAGTTTCTGAGCTGAAGAAGAAATTTTTCCCACTCCAACTGTAATCGCGGAATCACTCTGGAATCCATCTTTTTCTAAACCCAAATCCAAGGAAAGGATGTCTCCTGGTTGGAGTCGATATTCGCTTGGGGGTTGATGAACAGCTACTTCATTGATTGAAGCACATAAAGTAGCTGGAAATCCTTGATAATTTTTAAAATTCGGCTTTCCTCCTTCAGCCGCAATTAATTCTTCAGCCCATTTATTTAAATCACTAGTTTTAACTCCAGCTCTAACCCGCGCTTTTAATTTTTGAAGAATTGAGGCCAGGCTTCTTCCCGCCTCGGCCATTTTCTCAATTTCTTTTTCAGTCTTCAACTCTATCATCCTAATTTTAGGGCTCGGATAATTGATTGATAAATTTCTTCAATCGGAGGATGTCCGTCAATTTCAACAAGAATCCCTCGCTGACGATAACCTTCGATAACTGGCAAAGTTTGCTTACGGAACCAGGTCCACTTTCGGTCTAGAGTTGACAACGTATCATCGTCTCGACGACGACCTGTCTTTGCTAAAAGACGTTCTTTTGATTCCTTGTAATCAATATTAAGATAAATAGCCCGATATTCATCTTGCCAATTATACCAATCAATTCCAGAATCAATGAGCCTTTCTTCAAAGGGACATCGAGGACTACCATCAATAATTAAACCAGGAAAAGGAGAAATATTTTTCACCTTTTCCATTTCCCAATCCCAAAGACTAGCAACAATCAAACTAGAAGCTAGCTTTCCTTCTTCTAAATATTGGCTAACCTTTTTCCCAGTAAAATCATTTTTCTTCCTTCTCTGGCGAAGAAGATCTCCTGTCCCAATATAATGGAAACCAAATCCTTCTACTAATTTTTTAGCCTGGGTCCCCTTTCCACTTCCAGAAGGACCTAAAAAAGACAAAACGTAATTAGAAGCTTTCATATTCTCGAACCTTCATTTGGGCTTTAATTTGACGCATAGTCTCTAGAACAACGCTCACAACAATCAGAAGAGCTGTTCCGCCAATTAAGAAAGTGAAACCAGTCATTCCAATCATTCCTTGAATTAAAGAAGGCATAATGGCCACTAATCCCAAAAAGATAGCTCCGACAAACAAACAACGATAAAGAATTGATTTTAATTTTTGAGCCGTTGATTTACCTGGTCTTATCCCCGGAATAAAACCGCCTGATTTCTGAAGATTATCAGCAATCTTTCCTGGATCAAAAGTAATCTGGGTATAGAAAAAAGCAAAGCCAACCACTAAAAGGAAATAGCTAATGTTATAAGACCAAGGATTAGTCAGAAAAGCTTCAATTCCTTGAGCAATTTGGCCTCCCCAGCTACCCCAATTAGCTATTGCCTGACTAATCATTTGAGGAAACATTAAGAGAGCTAAAGCAAAAATAATAGGCATTACTCCAGCCGGATTAAGGGGAATCGGAAGATAAGTAGAAGTCCCTCCATACATTCGACGCCCCTTAACTCTTTTAGTATAAGAGACAGGAACATTCCGCCGAGCTTCATTAACTAAAACTACTAAAGCAATCATCACCAGAGCAATTATCCCAAAAAGGATATAAGAACCAAGCTGACTAAGATTCCAGCCAACTAAAAGTTGTTGCAGATAAACAGGAGTTCGAGCAATAATTCCAGCAAAAATCATAATGGAAACACCATTTCCAACCCCTTGCTCTGTAATAAGTTCTCCTAGCCACATTAACATTAAAGCTCCAGCCATAACTGTTGCCAAATAGGCAACTATTGTTAAGGAAGAAAGAGAACTGACGACTCCTTGGGATTGAAGAAGAGCTAGCATTCCATAGCCTTGCAAAAGAGCTAAAGGAGCAGTCAGCCATCGCCCATAACGATTGAAACGTTTCTTTCCCGCTTCGCCTTCCTCTTTGTAAATCCTTTCTAAGGCCGGGAAAATCATTGTTGCTAATTGGAGGCCAATCACCGCTGTAATATAGGGACCCATCCCCAACATAACAATTGAGAATTGAGCCAAAGCTCCCCCACTAAAAATATTCAAAAGACCCAAGACTTGGCTTTGATTGAAGAATTCTTCTAACCGGCTAGTATCTACCCCCGGAACGGGAATATTAGCTAGCAAGCGGAAAATAGCTAAAATCAATAAAACAAAGAAAAGCTTTTTCCGAAGGGCAGTATTTTT
The DNA here is from genome assembly GCA_964386365.1 of uncultured Candidatus Saccharibacteria bacterium. Lineage (GTDB taxonomy): Bacteria > Patescibacteriota > Minisyncoccia > Minisyncoccales > UBA1441 > CAYLQR01. Next base: position 11,319 of record CAYLQR010000007.1, read on the forward strand.
CCAAAGATTGATTAGATTTTGTCCAAACATAATTAGTCTTTAATCTGACCGCCAGCCTTCTCTATTTGTTCCCGAGCAGCTTTAGAAAACTGACAATTTTCAAAAGTTAATTTCTTTGTCAATTCTCCGGAAGAAAGAATCTTTACCTTAAACTTAGAATTAGGAGAAAAAGAAATAATCTTCTTTTCTTTTAAGGTTTGAGAATTAACCGTTTCTCCTTCAGAAAATTTGTTTTCTACTTCTTCTAGCTGAACAATTATTTTTTCTAAACGAGAAGGATGAAAACCAATCCCTTTCTTTTTATGATAACGCTTAATTAAAGGCCGAATCATGGGCTCAAAGTTTGAGCCAGCTCTAGATTTTTGTCCTTTAACTCCTCGACCGGAATAAGTTCCCTTTTTCCCTCCTCGGCCGCGGCGCTTCTTATTTTGAAGCGGCTTCTTGGATTTTAGCTGATTTAGTTGCATAATCTTTCAATTGTTGAAAAGCATCAAGAGTTGCTCGAGCAATATTCAAACTATTTTTTGAACGAGAAAGAACTTTAGCTGAAAGAGATTGAATCCCTGCTAATTGGCAAAGTGTCCGAACAGTTGCCCCAGCTGACAAACCCTGGCCACTTTTAGGCCGGAACAGAACTTCTGAAGCTCCAGCTTTTCCGGTAACTGAACAGAAAATAGTCCCCTCCTTAATTTCAACTTTAATCATTTTCTTTTCAGCCGTTCTTCGAGCTTTATTAATTGCCTCTCGAACGCTCAACCCTTTAGCTACTCCCAAACCTAGGCGACCTTTTTGATCTCCAACTGCTATAACAGCTCGAAATCTTAACCGTCTTCCTCCGGCAGATACTCTCGTCACTCGGCTTAAATCTAAAACTCTTGACTCTAATTCATTTTTTTTCTTAACTCTTGGTTTCATCGATATTTAAAACTTTAAGTCTGCTTCTCGAACCGCTTCCGCAAAAGCTTTTACTCGACCATGGTAATAATAACCGGCTCGATCAAAAACTACCTTTTCTATTCCTTTTTCTTTAGCTTTTTTAGTAATTTCTTTACCAACTTGAGCTGCCTTTTCTAACTTCGTTCCCTTTTTTAAAGAAAGATCAGAAGCAGAAGCTAAAACTTTTCCTTGGTCATCATCTATCATCTGAGAATAAAAATGGGCTGAAGAACGAAAAACCACCAATCTTGGTCTTTCTTTGGTCCCTTGGACCTTAGCCCTAATTTTCCGATGTCTTCTTTGTCTTGAAGCTTGATTAATCATTTCTTTTTTTATTAGCTAGAAGCAGCTGCTTTCTTCCCTTCCTTTCTTTGAATCTCCTCCCCTAAATAGTGGATTCCTTTTCCCTTGTAAGGTTCGGGCGGGCGAACAGCTCTGATTTGGGCAGCTACTTTTCCTACCTGATCCTTGCGAATACCCGAAACAATAATCTTCCCTTTTTCAACTTCAAATTTAATTTCTTCTTCCGGTTTAATAACTACTGAATGAGAAAAACCAACTTCTAAAACTAATTTTTCTTCTTCCATCTTGGCTCGGTAGCCAACCCCTTCTAACTCTAAAGTTTTTTCCCAGCCCTGGGTCACTCCTTGAACATCATTGGCTAAAAGAGAACGGAATAATCCTTGAAAAGCTTTAGCTGCTTTACTTTCTTCAACAACAATTACCGAAGCTTCCGATCCTTTTAATTCCAATTTTACCTCCGGTCTCCATAGCCGGCTAATAGTCCCTCGAGGCCCTTTGACATGGACCTCTCCTTCCTTTTCTTTTACTTCTACTCCTTCTGGGAGAAGAACTGGTTTTTTACCTATTCGACTCATATTACCAAACTCGCATAATTACTTCTCCTCCAATTTCTTTTTTTCTTGCTTCTTCTCCCGACATCAAGCCGTGAGAAGTAGAAAGAATAAGCAAACCCTTTCCTCTTCTAATTTCTTTAGTGGAAATATAAAAACGGCGACCAGGTTTAGAAATTCTTTGAAAACCAGAAATAGCTGGCTCCCCCTCAAAATATTGGAGGACCAAGCCTAATCTATTTTTAGAACCTAGGCCTCTTCTCTTCAATTCATTCAGATAATGATGCTTCTTTAACAATTTAGCAAGAGCTAATTTCACCTTAGAAGCTGGCAACCAAACCACCGGTTTCTTAACCGCTTGGCTATTCATAATCTGATTTAACATGTCACTTAAGGGATCAGTCATCATAATTTTCTGAAATTATCAAGTTTCGCCATAATTTTACCAACTACTTTTTCTTACTCCAGGAATTTTCCCCTCTCGGGCTAATTCCTTAAAACAAATTCGACAAAGGCCAAATTCTCTCATATAACCATGCCTCCGTCCACAACGAGAACAACGATTCACCTTCTGAGTAGAATATTTTGGCTCCTTTTTGCTTTTAGCAATTTTTGATTTCTTCGCCATTTTCTCTATTTTTTCCAGGGAAACCCCAGTAAATCTAATAATTTTTTAGCTTTTTCTTTATCTTTTGTCGTGGTGACTATAGTTATTCCCAAGCCAAAAGAACGTCTCTCTTCTTCAGCTGAAATCTCAGGGAAAACTAACTGTTCTTCAAAACCAATCGTCAGATTGCCTTCTCCGTCTAGAGAAGCGGGATCAATTCCCTGAAAATCCCTAGTTCGAGGAAGAGTTAGATAGATTAACCTTTCTAAAAAATCATACATTCGGCCCCCTCTTAAGGTCGATTGGTAACCAATTGGAGCTCCTTCTCGCAGATGAAAACCAGCAATTGATTTTTTAGCTTTTCTTAAAGCTGGTTTCTGGCCAGTGATAAGAGCTAAATCTTTTTCTATTTCCTGAAGAATTTTATCTGCCTTATCCTTCTTACTATCCCCTAACAAACGAGCAAAACTAGTATTCACAACCACTTTTTCCACTCTTGGAACTGCCAAATCATTACGATAACCAAACTCTTTCTTCAAGAGAGGGATAACTTCTTTTTGATATTTCTCTTTTAATCTTAACATATCTCTAAATAATTCCTAATCGATCACTTGCTGACATTTTTTACAAAACCGGACTTTCTTTTCTCCTTTTTGAATAAAGCCAATCCGCGTAGGTTTATGACAATGAGGACAAACTAATTGAACATTTGAAACATCAATCCTTCTAGAAATTTGGACAATTTGCCCCTTTTCTCCCTCTCGACGAGGGCGAATAGCTTTTTTAACCAAACCCACTCCCTCAACTTTTATCTTCCCTAATTGAGGAAAACATTCTTTAACTTTTCCTTTTTTCCCCTTGTCTTTCCCAGCAATAACCAGGACTAAATCATTTTTTTTAATCTTCATCATATTCTTAGAGAACTTCTTCTGCTAAAGCAACAATTTGCTTGTAACCTTTGATTTTTAACTCTCGAGGAATAGGCCCAATGATTCGACCCCCTTTAATATTCTTTTCTTTGTCCAAAACAACAGCTGCGTTTTCATCAAAAGAGATATAGGAACCATCCTCTCGGCGATAAGGTTTTTTCTGGCGGACAATTACTGCCCGAATAATTTCATGCTTCTTAACAATCTTTCGAGGTTCAGCTTCCTTAACAACCCCCACTATAACATCGCCTAATTGAGCATAGCGCCGGCGGCTACCCCCTAAGACCTTCACACACTGGATCACTTTGGCTCCAGAATTATCAGCTATTTTTAATTTCGTCTGAGCTTGAATCATGAATTTTTTGAATAATCCTCCAATGTTTTCTTTTGCTTTGAGGACGACATTCTTCAATAATTACTTTTTCTCCCTCTCGATATTGGTTGTTTGGATCATCAACCTGATACTTTCGAGAAATTTTCATCCTTTTTTGGTAACGAGGATGAGCCTTAACTCTTTCTACTAAGACAACTGCCGTCTTATCTGTTTTATGAGAAACAATTGTTCCCTCTAATTTATGTTTAGGCATGTTTTTCTTTCAGAATAGTTAAAATTTGAGCAATGGCTTTTCGACCCTTCTTCATCTGATTAACTTGCTTCAGTTGCCCAGCTGCTCTCTGAAAACGCAGTTTTCTTAATCTTTCCCTTTCTTCAGATAAAAGAGAAAACAATTCTTTCTCTGATTTTTTTCTCAAATCAACTGTTTTCATAACGTTTCTCTTTTAACAAATTTCATTTTTAAAGGAAGCTTATCAGCTGCTTTTCGAAAAGCTTCTCGAGCTGTCTCTTCATCTAATCCATCCAATTCAAAAACCATTCGACCGGGCTTCACTGGGAAAACATAATGATCAACAATTCCTTTTCCTCCCCCCATTCCAACTTCTATTCCCTTGGAAGTAATTGGCTTATCAGGAAAAATTCTAATCCAAAGCTTACCTCCTTTCTTCAAATAACGAATAATGGCTCGCCGAGCAGCTTCAATCTGCCTAGCTGATAACCGGCCTCGCCCTAAAGCTTTAAGCCCGTAACTGCCAAAATCCAATTCCGTCACTCGATGCTCAATTCCTTTTGAGCGCCCTTTTTGCCATTTCCGATGTTTTACTTTTCGTGGTTGAAGTAACATGATTAATTAAATTCTTCCCCTTTGTAAAGCCAAATTTTAATTCCAATAACTCCATAAGTGCAAAAAGCTTCTTCTTGAGCATAATCAATTTTAGCTCTTAAGGTCTGCCGAGGCATCTTCCCTTGGTGTAATTTTTCCTGCCGAGCAATTTCTTGACCATTCAAGCGGCCAGCTAATTGAATTCTCACTCCTTCCGTTCCTCTAGCATTGAAAGCCTTTTCCAAAGCTTGAGTCATAACTCGGCGATAAGGAACTCTTTTTTCTAATTGCTGAGCAATCCATTGTCCAACTAATTCTGCCGAAGTCCAAGCATCTTTAATCTCTTCAATCTGTAAAAAAAGCTTTCTTGGTTCTTGAAGCTGTTTCTCAATTCCTTTCTTCAATTCCTCGACTCTCTTTCCCCCTCGTCCAATCACTAAACCAGGACGAGCCGTCCGCAGAACAACTTTTAATTGATCACCAGCTCTTTGAATTTGAATATTTTCTAAAGAAGCTTCTTTGAGCTCTTTACTTAAAAATTTCCTTATTTTTCCATCTTCCTCTAAATATTGAGGATAATTTTTACCATAAAACCCTCGACTTTCCCAGTCTTGAGTCAAATGAAGACGAAAAGCTTTTGGATGTACTTTACGAGCCATATTCTTCTAAAATAATAGTAACTCGGGAAGTCTTTTTATCAAGTGGAGAAGTTCTTCCCCGAGCCGCCGGTCGAAACCTTTTTAATTTCCGGCCCTCATCAACTCTAATTTCTTGAATAAATAACTTATCCTCTTCCATCTTTTGTTGACGAGCATTCGAAACAGCTGAATTCAAAACTTTTTTTAAAGGCTTAGTTGCCTTCCAAGGAGAAAAAGAAAGAATATTTATTGCTTCTATTACCTTTTTCCCACGAATAAGATCAACCACTCTTCTCACTTTGCGAGGAGAGATTCTCAAATCATTTAATTTCGCTTGAACTTGTTTTTGAATTTTCTTTTCCATCTTCTTGCTTAACCTTGCTCTAATTCTCTTTGCATCTTTCCACCATGGCGAACAAACTTTGTCGTTGGGGAAAATTCTCCTAACTTATGGCCAACCATGTCTTCTCGAATCTTCACTGGAATAAACTCTTTCCCGTTGTAAACCTCAAAAGCATAACCAATCATCTCGGGAGTAATCGTTGCTGCTCGAGACCAGGTTCGAATTGTTTCTTTAGCCGGATCTTTAATCTTTTTAACCTTTTTCAAAAGTTTCTCGTCAATATAAGGACCCTTTTTAAGACTTCTTGGCATAATTCTAATAAATATTATTTTCTTTTCTTTTTCTTTCGTCGGCGAATGATAAGACGATTAGAAGATTTTCCTTTCTTTCGAGTCTTTACTCCATAAGCCGGCTTCCCCCACTTTGTCTTAGGATGCTTAAGACCAATTCCAGTTCGACCTTCTCCTCCACCATGCGGATGATCAACTGGGTTCATAGCTGACCCCCTGACAAACGATCTTCTTCCAAGATGACGAGCTCGACCAGCTTTTCCAATTTTTTCAAAACGGTGTTGGGGATTAGAAAGTTGACCAACGCTAGCCCAACATTCTCCTAAAATCTTTCTTATCTCGCCCGAAGGAAGTTTCAGTTGAGTATATTTTTCTTCCTGAGCTAAAATTTGGGCTCCGACTCCAGCACTTTTAACTAATTTTCCTCCCTGATTAGGTTTTAATTCTATATTATAAACCATTGTTCCCTGAGGAACATTTTTTAATTTTAGACGGTTACCAATTAAAAGCTCTCCTTTTTCTTCTTTTCTTATCTCGTCTCCCGTTTTTAAGGTCTGTGGAGCTAAAAAGTAAAACTTTTTCTGATTTTCGTCTTCAACTAAAGCAATGCGGGCTGAGCGATTAGGATCATATTCTAAAGCCAAAACCTTAAATCTCTTGCCAATAGCTCCCCCTTTAAAATCGATTATTCGATATTTTCTCTTGGCTCCCCCTCCCCGATGACGGACAGTAATTCGGCCTGAACTTGAACGACCAGCCTTTTTCTTTAAAGGCTTTAAGAGGCCTTTAGTCGAAGGCTTAGTCAATTCTTTTCTTTCAACGAAAGTCATTCCTCGGCGTCCGGGACTAGTGGGTTTAACTTTTTTCATCTTAATGAATATTAACCTTCTCTCCAGGCATTATTTGAATAATAGCTTTTTTCCAAGCAGAACGATAGCCAGTTTTTCCTCTCCAATTTCTTTTCTTTCGCGGTAAGTTAATCAAACGAACCTTTTTGACCTTTACTCCATACATTTCTTCAAAAGCTCGAGCAATCTCTAACTTATTAGCTTTTTTAGTAACTCGGAAAACATATTGACCTTCTTCTTCCAAACGAGCAGCTTTTTCTGAAACATGGATAGACTCTAAAAGCTTAGCTGGCCGATCAGTCTTTTCCTTTCGACGAATCGGAGTTTTTTTCTCTACCACTTCTTCCTTTGTTTCTTCTTTCTTTATTTCTTCTTTCAAAGCCGAAGAAGCTGGCTTCGGAGTTTTTTTCTCTTCCTCTGAAGATTCCTTTTTCTTTCTAAAATCTGAAAAAAGACTCATGATAATCTAGTTTCTAAAACTTTAATAGCTTTTTTTGTTAACAAAAGATTCTTAAACTTTAAAATTTCTCCTGATCTTACTTGGCGAGCAAGCTGGACTTGGAGAGAAGGAAGATTCTTCCCCGCTCTTACTAATTTATTATCGTTTTCTTCTAACAAAAGAAGGGTCGTCCCTATTAGTTTTAACTTAGTTAAAACTGGAGTTAAGAGCTTCGTTTTTCCTTCAGCAATTGATAAACTATCAACAATTTTTAAAGCCTTCTCTTCAGTCCGATTTGACAAAGCGACAGCTAAAGCCTTGTTTCTCATTCGCTGATTCATCTTTTTCTTAAAATCCTTTTCTTTCCGAGGGCCAAAAGTCACTCCTCCGCCAATCCAAATAGGTGAACGGTTAGATCCAGCTCGAGCTCGGCCGGTTCCCTTTTGCCTCCAAGGTTTTCTTCCTCCCCCACTAACCTCTTTTCGAGTCTTAGTATGAGCGGCTGGTTGGCGGCGATTAGCTTCCTCCACCATTATTGCCTGATGAAGCAAATCTTCGTTCATTTTCTGACCGAAAACCTCTTTGGGCAAAGTCACTTCTCCTGTTTTTTCACCTTCTTGGTTATAAAGAGGATATTTCATTGACTCTGAATTTTAATTAAGCTTCCTCGACTTCCAGGAATTGCTCCTTTCACTGCTAATAAATTATTTTCTTGATCGATAGCAGCTATCTTTAAATTTTGGACGGTCACTTGATTATGACCCATTCGGCCAGGCATCTTTCTCCCTCGAACCACTCTTTCTGGGAAAGAAGAACCAATCGAACCTAATTTACGAACGTCTCCTTTTCCTCCGTGAGTCGCATTTTGACCAGAAAATCCCCATCTTTTCACTACTCCCTGAAAACCTTTCCCCTTGGATAAACTTCTTACTTTCACTTTTTCTCCAACGGAAAAAAGATCAACTTTTATCTCTTGGTCTAGCTTGTATTCTTGAGGATCAACTCGAAATTCTTTCTGATAACGGTATTTGTTTCCTTTTTTTTGAAAACCTAATTGGATAGCCTGATAACCATCCTTTTCTTTATCTTTCTTTTGGGTCACCCAACAAGGGCCCGCTTCTACCAAAGTAACCGGGATAACTTTTTCTCCCTCAAAGATCTGACTCATCTTTAATTTTCGACCAAGAATAAATTTCATAAAAGCAAATTAAACAATAGAAAACCGGGTCCAGCCCGGTTTTCACTGCTTTCCCTGGAAGCAAAGCTATTTTGCTTCCAGCTTAATTTGGACTCCAGCTGGCAAACTTAAATCACGTAGAGCATCAATAACCTGAGAACTTGGATTAACGATATCCATCAATCTTTTGTGAATCCTAATCTCAAACTGCTCCTGAGCATCCTCATGAATAAAGGGCGACTTCTTAACTGAATACTTTTTAATGCGAGTCGGCAAAGGAATTGGTCCTTTAACTTCAACTCCATATCTATCTACGACCTTCAAAATCTCTCGGGCACTGTTATCAATAATTTTATGGTCGTAGCTTTTAAGCTGAATTCGGACTGAACGATCTATTTTGGCTTTTTTAGCCATAAAATTCTTTACTGAATAATCTTGGTAACTACCCCCGCTCCAACTGTTCGACCGCCTTCACGAATAGCAAACTTTTGTTTTTCTTCTAAAGCAACTGCTGCTGAAAGTTTTACTTTTAGATTATTAACCGTATCCCCAGGCATAACCATTTCCGTTCCTTCTGGTAAAGTAGCTTCTCCAGTCACATCAGCCGTTCGAATATAGAATTGAGGCTTGTAACCAGCAAAGAATGGAGTGTGACGGCCACCTTCTTCTTTTGTCAGAATATATGCATCACATTCAAATTCGGAATGAGGAGAAACCGTTCCTGGCTTAGCCAAAACCTGTCCTCTCCAAACCTTTTCTTTTTCTAATCCTCGAAGTAAGATTCCCACGTTATCTCCGGCCAATCCTTCATCTAAAGTCTTGTTAAACATTTCCAAACTAACAGCAACTGTTTCTTGAGTTGGCTTTAACCCAACTAACTCTACCTTATCTCCGGGGAAAGCCTTTCCTCTCTCAATCTTTCCAGTAGCCACTGTTCCTCGCCCTTCGATAGAGAAGACATCTTCAATTGGCATAAGGAAAGTCTTGTCCAAATCTCTAACTGGCTCTGGAAAATGTTCGTCAACCGTCTCTAGGAGCTTTATAATTGGCTTAATGCTTTCTTCTTCAACTGATTTTGCTTCCAAAGCTTTAAGGGCAGACCCTCGAATAATAGGAGCTTTATCTCCCTCAAAACCATATTTCTTTAGGAGATCTCTAATTTCTGATTCTACCAAGTCAAGCATTTCTTCGTCTTTGACTTCATCAATCTTGTTTAAGAAAACGGTAATTTTCGGAATACCAACTTGATTAGCCAAAAGAACATGTTCTCTTGTCTGAGGCATCGGCCCATCAGTAGCCGCTACAACTAAAATGGCTCCGTCCATTTGAGCGGCGCCGGTGATCATATTCTTAATATAGTCAGCGTGGCCTGGACAATCAATCAAAGCATAATGGCGATTAACTGTTTCGAACTCCAAGTGAGAAATGTTAATCGTTAAACCCCGTTCCCTTTCTTCGGGAGCAGCGTCAATTTGCTCAACTGTTTTGTTGGAACCTGATAAATCCTGAAGGTGAACTGCTTTTAAAATAGCAGCCGTTAGCGTAGTCTTTCCGTGATCAACGTGACCAATCGTTCCAATATTAAGATGAGGTTTCCCTCTTTCAAATTTCTCTTTAGCCATAAGTGAAAAAATTAATTTACTTCTTTATAAACAATAAATGACTTTTGAATATTAACAAATTATAGTTAATCAGTCAACTTGTCAAGAATTACTTTTCGGTCGGACCAATAATCTTTTCTTTGATACTTTCCGGAACTCGCTGATATTTCTTGAATTCCATAGTAAAATTAGCCCGTCCTTTAGTAAGAGAACGAAGAACGGTGGCGTAACCAAACATTTCAGCTAAGGGAACTTCTGAATCAATTGACTTAGTCATTCTCTGATCTTCTGTCTTTAAAATCTTTCCCCGCCGAGAACCTAAGTCTCCCATAACATCTCCCAAAAATTCTGGAGGAAGAGCTACTTGGACTTTCATAATTGGCTCTAGCAGAACAGGGCTTCCTTGACCCATTGCTTTCTTAAAACCACGGACGGCTGCCATCTTAAAAGCTGCCTCTGATGAATCAACCTCGTGGAAAGAACCATCATAAAGAGTAACGCTAACATCCGTCACTGGATAGCCAGCAACCACCCCTTCTTCCATTGCTTCTTTAACTCCTTTTTCAACCGCCGGAATAAATTCCTGGGGAATGACCCCTCCCTTAATCTGATTAATGAAAGAAAATCCCTCCCCTCGGTCAAGAGGAGTCAATTTCAACCAAACATCACCGTATTGTCCTCGTCCTCCTGATTGATGAATGTATTGACCTTGAGCTTGAATTTCCCGAAGAATAGTTTCTCGATAGGCTACTTCTGGCCGGCCAATATTAGCAGTTACACCAAATTCTCTCTTCAATCGATCAACAATAATTTCCAAATGTAATTCTCCCATTCCAGAGATAATTGTTTCTCCTGTTTCCCGATCTCTCTTTACCTTAAAAGTTGGATCTTCATCAGCCAATTTTTTCAAAGACTCGTCTAACTTTACTTGGCCATCTCGAGACTGCGGTTCAATCCGAATAGAAATAACTGGTTCTGGAAAATTAATTTGTTCTAAAATAATCGGGTGATCTAAATCACAAAGAGTATCTCCCGTTCTTACATCTTTCAAACCAACAGTTGCTCCAATTTGACCAGCGAAAATTGTCTCTAACTCTTCCCTCTTATCAGAGAACATCCTCACTAATCGGCCGACTCTTTCTTTTTTCCCGGTTCGAGTGTTTAGAACATAAGAACCTTGCTCTAAAGTCCCTGAATAAACTCGAAAGAAATCAAGTGTTCCCACGTATGGATCAGAAGCTACCTTGAAAACCAAAGCTGCAAAAGGCTCCTCATCATCAGTCCGACGAGTAAGTTTTTCTCCACTTGAAACATTCACTCCCTCTACTGGCGGACATTCTTCTGGAGAGGGAAGATAATAGCAGACAGCGTCTAGTAAGGGCTGAATTGCTTTATCTTTAAGGGCAGAACCAGTAAAAACCGGAACCAAGTGATAACTAAGAACAGCTTTTCTTAAAGCAGCTCTTAATTCTTCAAGAGATATTTCTTTTTCTTCTAAAAATTTCTCTAAGAGCTGGTCGTCTTCTCCAGCAATTTTCTCTACCAATTCCGCTCTTTTCTTCCTCGCTTCCTCTATTAAATTTTCAGGAACTTCTTCCGTTCTGACTTTTTCTCCAAACTCCCCTTCAAAATAAAGGGCTTTCATTCTTAAAAGGTCAACTACTCCTTCAAATTTATCTTCTTGACCAATGGGAATTTGCATAGGAATAGCTTTCATAGAAAGCTTTTCCTGAATAGAACGAAAGCTTTCCCAAAAGTCAGCTCCAGTTCGATCTAATTTATTAATAAAACAAAGACGAGGCAAAGCATATTCATCCGCCTGTCTCCAGACAGTTTCTGATTGTGGTTCCACTCCGGCTACTCCGTCAAAAATAATAATTGCTCCGTCTAAAACGCGCAAAGACCGTTGAACTTCAACGGTAAAATCAATATGGCCCGGAGTATCAATTAAGTTAAACCAATAAATTTCCTCTCCTCCTTCCGGTTTCCAGGAGCAAGTTGTTGCCGCCGCCGTAATAGTAATTCCTCTTTCTTTTTCTTGAGCCATCCAGTCCATAATCGCCCCTCCTTCATGAACTTCTCCAATTTTGTGGGAAAGTCCAGTATAGAAGAGAATCCTTTCGCTAACAGTCGTTTTCCCAGCGTCAATGTGAGCAATCAAACCAATATTCCTTGTCTTTTCCAAGGGTTGTGTCCTTTTCATATCACTTTGTTCTAACGAGCAAAACGGGCAAAAGCCTGATTGGCTTTAGCCATTTTATGAACATTAATTTTCTTTTGAACAGCTTTTCCTTCTCCCTGAGAGGCAGCTAACATTTCCTTGGCTAATTTCTCAGCCATTGGCTGTCCCTTCCCCGATTGAGCCGCTTGAATAATCCACCTCATAGCTAAAGTGAATTGCCTTTCTTTTTTCACTTCATAAGGAACCTGATAGGTAGCTCCGCCAATCCTTTTTGACTTTACTTCCAATAAAGGAGAAACATTGCTAATCGCTTCTTCAAAAATATCTAGAGGATCTTTCTTCGCCTGTTTGCTAAGAATTTCCAAGGTTTGATAAACAACTCGGCGGGCTGTTTCTTTCTGGCCCCCTCTCATTAAATAATTAATAAACTTTGCTACCTTTAAACTATGATGAAAGGGATCCGGTTGTAATTTTCTAAATTTACTATTCCTCATAATTAATCTTTCTTTTCTTCTTTCTTCGTCCCATAAAGAGATCTTCCTTGACGACGGCCTTTCACTCCTTCTGCTTCCAAAGCTCCTCGAACAATATGATAACGAACACCCGGGAGATCTTTAACTTTTCCTCCTCGGACTAAGACTCGAGCATGCTCTTCAATATTATGCCCTTCTCCTGGAATATAGGCAGTAATCTCCTTTCCATTAGAAAGACGAACTCTCGCTACTTTCCTCAAAGCAGAGTTAGGCTTTTTAGGAGTAACCGTAAAAACTCGTAAACAAGATCCTCTTTTGAAAGGAGAAGGATAACGAGTCGGCTTGTTTTTTAAGTTGTTAAAACCGAAAGCTAAAACTTTCTTTTTCGACTGGCCTCGGTTGACCTTCCTTCCTTTTTTAACTAATTGCTGAATTGTAGGCATAACTAGTATATATGTTCTGACAATATAGTTTGATGAGAAAGATTAACAAAACTCCGACCAAATGTCAAATCTAAAAAGAAGAGCCGACAAACAAACGGAAAAGGAGTTGAATCAAGGGGATAAGAAAATCAAAAAAGAAAAAGATAAAAACAAGTAAAAGGAGTAAACCATATTGCTGAAAAACCAACTCATACTTCTGCCATTTTGAAGGAAGAAGAGCAAAAAGAAGATGAGAGCCATCTAAGGGAGGAATTGGCAAAAGATTAAAAACCGCCAAAAGCAGATTGATCCAAACAATTATTCCGAAAATAGCTGTTAAATTAGCTCCGAAAACTGTACTATTTAGCCAGCTTCCACTCAAGCGAATTACCAAACCAAAGACTAAAGCTAAACTTAAATTAGCCAAAGGACCAGCTAAAGCAACTTTTGCCGGTCCATATTTTTTATCCCGCAACCGACGAAAATCAACCGGAACTGGTTTAGCCCAACCGAAAACAATCCCCGGTCCAGAAAAGATGCTCAACAATAAAAGAAAGCCGGGAATTAAAATTGAACCAATTGGATCTAAATGCTTTAAAGGATTTAGACTAAGCCTTCCCCTCTCTTTCGCTGTTGAATCACCTAAATGGTAAGCCATTAATCCATGGCTTACTTCATGAAAAACAACCGAAAAAAGGAAAATTGTTAAAAAAATTACAAAACTGAAAACTTCAGCTACCATAGGAAAAATAAATTTGCATTCTTTTTTTAGATACGTTAAGATTATAACATTATGAAACAAGTCTGCCAAATCTGTGGAAAAACCTATAATGACCATGTTCGGAAATGGAGCAAGCTGAGAGGAAAATACAATCCCAGCCAGCGGTCTTCGCAAAAACCAAATCTTCAATGGGTTCGCCTAGAAAACGGAGAAAGGGTTAAAGCCTGTACTAAATGCATCAAGGCTTTAAGCAAAACCTCTGCTAACAAGCGGGGCATAGTGTAATGGCTAGCATCCACGCATGGGGTGCGTGCAATCCCGGTTCGAATCCGGGTGCCCCGACTATTATCAAGCTCCAGAATTTTAAAAGGGGTGGAAATTTTATCTCCTGAGGATAAAAAGAGTCTATAAAAAACAAAAAGGCTGATTGGCAGCCTTTTTTGTTTTCAGAGCTTGAGAAAGAAGCGAGAAAAACGACACGTTTGCAAGATAATTTTAAGCCGAAAGAATAGCCTCTTTAAGAAATTAATAGAACAAACTCTTAAGAGAATAAGATATCCTCAATAGCTATTTCTTTAAAACAACTTAATGTAATTTTATTCTTGACAGCGACCAACGAAATGTTAAGATAAATGTAATACAAATTATTACAACATTATATGCGTGAAATAATCAACATTTCATTACCTAAAGAATTGAACAGAACGGTAGAGGAAATAATCAAAAAGGAAAAATATGCTACCAAAAGCGAATTTTTCCGTGACCTTTTACGAATGCGGATAGAAGGAAAAATCCTTAAAGAATTAGCAGAAAGTCGAGAAGAACTTTCCAAGGGCAAAGGGAAAATTCTTAAATCTTTAAAAAACCTACGATAATTTTTGTCTTTGAAGATTAATGGAGATTTATTATTCAAGTAAATTTGCCGCTGAATATAAAAAGCTACCTCTAAAAGTTAAAAAAATAGCTGAGAAAAAAGAACGGATTTTTAGACAGAATCCTTTCGATTCCCGGCTTGAAACCCATAAGCTTAAAGGAAGCCTGAAGGGCTTCTTTTCTTTTTCCATTAATCAAAAATATCGGATTATTCTTGAAATAGTCGACCACGATACTATCTGGTTTCATTCCGTAGGAGACCACTCTATTTATAAATTATGGGAAAGTTAATCCAAGCACGTCCCTTATTTCATAATTCACTCCTGATACAATTCTGTCTACATCAGGGCTTTTCTTTTTTAACTTCTAAATCAGTCTTTAATCGTTCAAATAAGCAATAGAAACGTCAACTCTCTTAAGAAAAGCGGCCTACCTTTGTAAGCTTTCATTTTATAAAGCAAAATCTTGGAAAGAGATTTTTCAAAAGAGAAAAAGGCTAGGGAAAATTATTATCCCCAAAACACTATTTAGAAGCTATTAGAATTTTGCTAAAAATAGATTCATTCGGCGTCCAGTAAGTCTAATTAAAAAATCTAACAAGAAGAGAATCTTCCTTGTTTTTTCTTCCCTTAATATTTCCTTCAAAAACAAAAACGCTGATCATTTCAGCGTTTCAAAAAAACTCCGCCTCCCTCTACAAATCCCGGGAAAAATACTATAGGACTTGGACTCGCTGGCTGAACCCACGGGTTTAGCCAAGAAGAGACCAAAAGAGATAAAGTTTGTCTCGGAATTGTGAGAATGAAGAACGGAGTACTTTTAGTATAACTCTTCTTTTCTCTTCCTGTCAATCGCTGTCTTTCCTCAAATAATCAAAAATTTCTTCCAAAGAAGTCCAGAGATTAAGTTCATTCTCTGCTTCTTCCGGACTTTCAGAAGCGTGAATTATATTATAGATGGATCTCTTCTCTCGATTGGCTTTGGCTGCATCATCAATCGAGAAATCGCCCCTGACGGTTCCCGGTAATGCCTGAGCCGGCATTGTTCCTCCAACAATTTTCCTCACCATATCAATCGCATGATTGCCTTCAATTACCATTTTGACCATTGGACCAAAAGTTAAATAGTCCAAAAGCCAATTCCGAACTAAAAGTCCAATTTTTTCCGGATCCTCTGTTCCTAATTCTTTTTGGGGATCAAGTCCATAATTCTGATAATTCTGGAGAGTTTTTTCTCCCAATCTTTTAATCCAAACAGGATCTTTGGGATAGTGATTATCAACTTGTGACTTTTTAGCCCAGATCATTTCCAGAGAAGTAATTTTTAGTCCTCTCTTTTCAAAACGAGAAATAATTTCTCCCACTAATCCCCTCGCCACTCCATCTGGCTTAATTAAAACAAAACTTTTTTCTTCTTTTCCCATAACTAAATTAAAAATTTATAACTATTTTTCCTTCTTTTTCTGTCTGTCGAAGAGAAATTCCTGAAGGAATTTTTTCTTCAGCAAAACTACCGCTTACTACTAACAAAGAAGGATTTAAATTAGACCAAAAAATCCAAGGAAGGGATTCTTGAAAAGAATTTACCTCAACAATTTCTGAAGCTTCTTCTCTTCTCTCTAGCCCAGTCAAAGAAGAAACCGGAGCCTTCCCCAAAAAGAGGAAATCCATTCCTTTGTCTTCTAATCGCCAAACGATTTCCCCTTCAACTGAATCTTTCAATTGATAGCGAAGAAGATTATTAGTTGGAGCAAGAATTTCTAAAAAGGCAGAACCTAAGACCAATCTTTGGTCAGCTTGAGCAATAATCAATTCCGTTCCCTCTTTTTCCAATTGATTCTCCCAAGCTTCGAAAGCCGAACTCTCTACAATCGCTCCATTCCATAAAACATTATTAACTTGATAACTTTCCAAAACAGAGATTAATCCTTCTAAACGTTCTTCGGTTCCTGAAGTCAAAATAACTAAATCCAATTCTTTATCTCCGGCCATCAATTCAGCCCCCAGTCTTTTTAGAATTTCGCCTTTCCTTCCGCCATTGACCAAAATTTGGCCCCCTTCTCTAGTTTGGATAAAAAAAGCATCTTCTTCTGGCCAGAAAACTATCCTTCCTCCTTCTTCTTGAGTTAAAATTTCTTGCCAAAGAAAAAGAGTAGCTATTGTTAACCAGATTAGCCCCCACTTTTCTCCGGTTGACATCTTTAACTATCTTTCCTCTTGGTCTGACCAAAAGCTAAACCTAGCTCTGTTTTCTCAGCGAGAATACCAATTGTTCTTCCTAGTTCAGCTAATTTTCTTTTCACAACCTCCGGCTCAAAGACAGGAGTCCCTTTAGCCGCCGCTTTGATATCTTCTTCAGCCACTTCAGCTTGCTTCAAACCTGAATTTTGATAAAAATCAGCTAATTCTTCTTCAAAACTTTCCGGCCTAGCTTCTCCATGGATAAAGGGGCCACCACCACCGACAATTGAACCAATGATTGTCCCGTCAGTTGTAGCAACGGGAGCCCAAAAAGAATAGAGTCCATCGAAGACTTTTAACAAAACAGGATCACTATGAGCAGTAATTAAATCCGATGCTTGATTATAGGCTCGATTGTAAAGCTCTTTTCCAGCAGAACTTTTTTTCAGAAGCCGGGTCAAGGTAGATTCAGCACTAGCCTTGCTGACTGGATCTCCTTGATCATCTAAAACAGTCAAAGAAATTCTTAATTCTTTAGCTAACTCGTCTTGTAATTTTTGGATATTCTCCAAAAACCATTGGCATTCTTCAGAGTTTAAAACTTCTTTTTCTAATTTCATAACAAAAAGAATAATTAAGAGAAACGACCTTTTAAATTAATAATTCTTTCAACTTTCGGAAATCTTTTTCCAAGATTTCTTTCATTAATGGATTATAGGTGGCAACGGCCGGATGGTAAAGGGGCATAATCTTTAATTCTTGAAACAAGCTCTGAGCAGAAAAGACTTGACCATGAAATTTACTGATTCCAATTCTCTTTCCTTCTTTTAAAAGCTGACTGTCCAAACCATATTTTTGAAGAATCCAACGACTCGCAAAATTGCCTAAAGGACAAATAATTAACGGCTGAATAATCTCAATCTGCTTGTTAAGAAAGGGAGTAAATTCCTGGATCTCTTCCTCTTGAGGATTCCGATTATCGGGTGGTCTTAACTTTAGTAAATTAGTAATGTAAAGCTCTTCTCTTTTTAAACCGACTTTTTGAAGAAGCTCATCTAAAACCCCTCCGGCTGCTCCGCAAAAGGGTCGGCCGCTAATTGATTCATTATAACCAGGAGCTTCTCCAATCAGCATCACTTTAGCTTCAGAATTCCCTTCTCCGAAAACCATTTGGCTACCTTCTTCAGCTAAAGAATGCTGCTGGCAAAAGGACAAACATTCCTCTTTCAATTTTTCTAACTCCTCATTTTTTGCCATTAATCTAAAAGATAGATGGGATGATTTTTTAAAGCATCCAAACCAACATTAAGCCGAGCTTGGCTAGTAGTGTAAAGATAACAGAGAGTATCGCCTTCTTTCACTAATTCTCCGGGCAATTTTTCTAGATAAACTCCGGCCCTTTTAGAAGTCGGTGCTCCCAGGGCTTTCGCCACCCAACCCAAATCTTGATTCTCAATCATTCTAATTCGCCCTTTCTTTGTGGCTCGCAAATCGTAGACAACTTCCCCCAGTTTAACATCTTCCGAATCAATATTAGGGTTTCCTCCCTGAGCTTTAATAATTTTCTGCAGCTGTTTCCAGGCCTTTCCGCTTTCCATGCATTTCTGAGCTGCTTCCTGGCCTTTTCCTTCTGGAACTCGGCCAGTCATTTCCAATAATTCTCCAGCATAATAAACTCCTTTCTTTTCCAAATCTAATGGTCTCTCTTCCTTTCTTTGCATAACCCGAACAATATCTCTTGCTTCTAAAGCCGGACCAATTCCCCGACCAACTGGACCAAAAGAATAGTAAGAAATGACTTTTACTTTTACCTTAAATCTTTTACCTAAATAGAGGAAAAGGGATTTTATTTTATCTGCTTCTTGAAGGGTTTTTACCTTAGCTGTCGGATTAACTGGAATATCAATTAATAAATATTTAGAACCCATAGCAACTTTCTTCGCCATGATGCTAGTAACTAATTTAGCTATCGGTTCTTCTGGAAGTTGATGAGCCACTCTTATTATTCGACTATCAGCTGAAGCAATATCTACTGCTCCCCAAATAACACAACCTTTGTTTTTCTTAATCAATTCTTTGACTTCTTGAGTAGTAAAAACCACCGGGGCTAAAACTTCAAAAGTGTCAGCCGTTCCGGCCGGAGAAGTAACCGCCCGAGAAGAAGTTTTGGGCATTAAGACACCAAAACTGCTAACGATAGCAACAATGATCGGAGTAATACGATTGCCAGCCAACCCACCAGTTGAATGTTTGTCAGCTACTTTATCACCAAAGTCAAAACTTTTCCCCGTTTCCACCATTGCCTTAGTTAAAAAGAAAATTTCATCAAGGGAATTCGTGTCCCAAAAAGTACTGGCTAAATAAAAAGCAACCATTGAATCATTCAAGCGATAGTCTACCAAGTCAGAGATAATTTGACGAACTTCAGGATAATTTAATTCCTCGCCTCTTAATCTTCGGGCAATCAATTTTACAGAATTAGGAACTCCTAGTAATTCTAAATCGAGAGTGTCTTTATCTTTTATTTTGAGCCTCTCAGCTAAATTCTCTGGGATTCCCACCTGATAAGGCTTGACCAAAGAATCAGTTAGAATAACTGAAACGGCTAAATTCTGATGAGATGGAGTAGAAATCATTAAAGAATCAACCTCTCTTACTCCTTCTTTCTTAGCTGTCTGAGTATTAAGGAAAACGTCAAAGTCTCCGTAACTCTCAGCGTCAACGATAGTTGCCTCTAATTGAAAATAATTTTTCATAGCCAATAATCTAAAGCTTTTTTTAAAGCTGGATTTTCTTCAGCTTTTTCTTTTAAGGACTGACCTTTGACAGCTGCCTCAACTGCCGATTGAACAGCTCGGGCTCCAGCCGCTGATCCTCCGGGATGTCCATGGATTCCCCCGCCAAAATTAATAATTAGATCCTGACCTAGTTTTTTAATTAATTCTGGAACCAACCCCGGGTGAAGGCCTCCCGAAGCAATTGGGAAAACCGGTCTGATTCCTCCCCATTCCTCTCGAAGAAAATTATCTATCTTTAAAACCTCTTCTGACTCGCCAGCCATTTTCCCAATAACTGTCCCCGTATGTAATTGGTCTACTCCAGCTAATCGGGCCAGCTTGGCTAGAACATACATCGATAAACCATGTTGAGGAAAACGGTCAAACAAGCCATGGCCAGCTCGGTGACCATGAATTATTAAACCCGGCTCTTCTTCCCGAAGAGTTTGAAGAGCCGAAAAACCCAGAGTAACTAGATCAACCATAACACAGGAACCTCCTCTTTCCCTTACTAAGCTAGCTCTAGCTAACATCTCCTCAACTGGAGCAGTAACATTAAAAGCATAAATTTTCTTTTGGCCAGTTTCTTTTTCTGCCTTCTTTTTCCATTTCAAGGCTTCTTCGACTCGAATATCAAAAGGACTAATATCTAAATCAGTCAAATTTTCATCATCTTTAATCAAATCAACTCCGTTCCGGAAAACCTCGTAGGCTAATTTAGCATTTTCTCTAGGGGTTAGACCAATTTTCGGCTTCATAATAGAGCCAATAATTGGTCGATCAAAAACTTTTAAAAACTTTCTCACTCCTCCCAATCCAAAAGAGGGGCCAGGGAAAAATTGAAGATAGTGAGGAGAAAATTCTAAATCTTCTAACCGGAGAAAAGCTATCTCCTTCATTGAAAAAATATTCCCGGTTACTGAAGAAAGAAGTTGAGATATATTTCCTTCTTCAAAAAGAGCTTCTGGATAAGCAATTTTGATTTGTTTTTTCTCCTTTTCTATTTTAAAGATCTTAGCCGATAGTTTTTCAAAAACCTCACTTGAAAGTGTTTTCAATTGAGTCCAGGTTCCAATAGAAGACTCGGCGGCTATGCTTTGAGCAACTTCTTCAAGCTTAAAACCTTTAGCTTGCTCCAAACGATAAGTCGCTATAAGTTCTCGGCGACGGTCGGGCTTATAATCTAAGCGAAGATAATTAAAAGACGGAGACATTTGCTAACCAAGGATAAGTTTTTATAGCTTCTCGAGAAAAATCTTCTGGTTTAATAATTCCTCTCTCAGTAATAAAGCCAGTAATTTGGTCAGTTGGAATATGGTCAAAAGCTAAATTCACTATTTCTAAATCTTTTGGAGCCGAAGACCAAACCTCTTTTTGGTCTCTTTGCTCTAATTCTATTTCTGGATGAGGAAAATACTTTAAAAAGGAAACAGCTAAGTAAATTGGGACACCTGCTTGTTTAGCTGCTAGACTTAATCCATAACTGCCTACCTTATTGACAGCTGATCCGTTAGCTAAAACAGCGTCCCCTCCCATTAATAAAAAATCTATTTTCTCTGAGAAAAAAGAAGAAAGGAAAAAAGGTCCGGCTGAATCAACTAGCATTCGCACAGGAATTCCGGCCTTCAAGAGATTTCGAGCAGTCTTTCTTCCCTGATAAAGAGGACGAGTTTCCGTATTTGTAACTCGGAAATCAAATCCTTTTTCCTTCCCTCTCTTTAAAATTCCTTCAACACTCGAAGAATGACAATGAGTAAAAATTACCTTGGCAGAGGGAAAAAGGATTCCTCCAGCTTCATAAAGATTTTTTTGCCCCTTTTTTAGAATCCGAGCAAATTCCTGACTTCTCTGAAAAATTGTTTCTTTTTGCTTAACCGAAGAAACCTTCTCTAAAGAGTTAAAAAGAAAGCGAATACCGTTCTGAGCCATCGGTTCAGTCGGCCTAGCAGAAAGAAGGTAATTAGCTGCTTTTCTAATCTCAGTTAAGTCTTTTTCTTTTTGACTGTAAGAACCAAGAGCTTTAACAGTTGCTTTAGCAACTGCTGTCGCTCCCTGAATCTCTAATCGCTTCAGTTTTTTATAAACAACTTCTAAATCCTCTACCATTGCTGTTAGAAGCTAGTTCCTTTTAACGTCAACAGCAAAAAGCCCTCCCAAAATTAAAACTACTCCTAAAATTACTCCTCCAATAAAAAACCAAAAAAGCCAAACCGGACTAATAGCCGTTTGAGCGATCACCGTCATAATTAACGGGAGTCCGCAAACAGCAATTGAAAGGGCACCAAAATTAGCCGTCTGTGATTTTCCACCCCAGAAGCCAAGATAACGAAAGCTTTTATCCTCCATATGAAAATGAAATAAATTAATAAAAATTAAGAACCTTTAAAATTCTTTTTCATTATAGCATGGTCCGAGAAAAAACCAATCTAGGCTTTCTCACAAATCTGCCGATAATCACAATATCGGCAATGATAACCCGGACGAGGAGGAAAACTTCCTTTTTCTATTTCTTTAATTATCTTAATAACTTCTTTCTTTACTTTTTCTTTTTCTTCCGACTGACCAAGAAAAGAAAGTTTCGATCCATCTTGAAGATAATAAAAAGTTAATTGCTTAGGGAAAAGCTGGAAAGCTTCTTCGACTGCTATCTGATAAAGGAGAAGCTGGCGACGAAGATCGGCCGTCAATCTTTTATGAGGCTTCCCTGTTTTGTAATCAATAATTTCTAAACCGTCTTCTTTTTTATCAACTCGATCAATTTTCCCCTTGAATGGATAACCGTCTAGAGAAAAAGAAAAATCTTTTTCTAGCCAAGCTTGACCTTCAGAAGTAAAAACTTGAGGAGGATTCTTCTGAAAATCCTTAAAGAAATTCTTCAATTGTTTTTTCCCTTTACTGAAAAATTCCTTCTCCTGCTTTTTACTTTCATACCAATCGTCCAGCCAATTTTCTTCGTAAATACTTAATAATTTAGACCAATCAAACTTAAATCTAGACTGAAGAGTATAAGCTCTCAAGAATAATTCGAGAGTTTTATGAAGGCTTTGACCAAAACTTCTGTCTGGACCTCCTCGACTAGGAAGCTTTAAAAGATGAGTAAATTTATATTGCTGAGGACAAGTCTGAAAATTACGAATTTGGGTAAAAGAAAAATATTTCGGTTTAAAAAGGAAATCTTCTTTAGAAGAAATTGTTTTCTTCTTTCTTGGAGAAAACTCTCTTCCCTTTTCTTCTCGATTTACGTCAATCTTTAATTCCTGAAGAAAACGAGAAGCTTTTTTCTTTCTGGTTTGACCATAATCTTCAGCCCAGGTGAAAAATAAATTTTTCTTGGCCCTTGTCATAGCTACGTAAAAAAGCCTTCTTTCCTCTTGGAGATGGAGATCTCCTTGCGGTGTTTTTTCTTGGATTAAAGCCTTTGGAAAAGGAATAGGCTCTTTCCTTCGATCAGAAGGGAATCGCCGATCGACTAGATTAACCAAGAAAACATTTTCAAACTCTAACCCTTTAGCAGCATGGACAGTCATTAATTTAACTGACTCCGGCCCCTCTTCCTCAAAAGTCCTCTTTCTTTCTGAAACCTCAATTTTTCTTTCTCTTTCCACCTGGAGAAGAAAGTCGTAAAGTTGTCCTTCGGGAACTTCAGTTTCAAATTCCTCTAATTTTTGATAAAAATCATTCAGAAAAGTTAATTCCTTTTCTTCTTTCTTTTCCAAAAGCCATTTTAGCCAGCCGGTTTCTTCTAAAACAGAAGTTAGAATAAAAGTTAATTTTTTCTGCTTAAGTCTTTGCCTGTCTTCTTCTATTCGAGCTAAGAAAGCTTCGCCTCTTTTTCTTTCTTTAGAAGGCAGGCGAGGAATCAAATCCTCTAAACTTTGAAAAAGAGACTGGCCTTTTCTTTGATGATAATTAAGCAAACGAGCTAAAAAATTATTGGGCAATCGCCAAAAAGGAAGTTTCAAAACTCGATAAAGAGCCGTATCTTCAAAGCTATTTTCTAACAAGCGGAAATAGCTTAGAAGATCTATGATCAAAGACTGTTGATAAAGATTCTCTGGAGAAAAAAGCTGAGAAGGAACTCCTTTTTGACGAAGCAATTTTTCAAAAGGACGAAGAGATTGATGAGTCCGAGCTAAAATAGCTATCTCATTAGGAGAAGTTTTTTCTAACAAAGATTGAATTTTTTTAACTACTCCTCTGACCTCTGCCGTTCCCGTCAAAAAATGGAGAACCTCAATCTTAGCTTTTCCCTTTTTAATTGCCTGAAGTTGATTATTAATCCCTAGCCTTCTCTTTTTCCCCTCCTCTTGGCATTCCAGACGATTAGGATTATTCATTTGGATAAAACGGTAGCTAAAATCTAAAATTTCCTGACGAGAACGATAATTATTCCGAAGAACAATCACTTTTGATTGAGGATAATCTTTTTTAAATTGAAGAATATTAGTATAAGAAGCCCCTCGCCATTGATAAATTGCCTGATCCTCACTAGCACAAACTGTCAAATTGTTTTGGGGAGGAGCTAAAAGTTTCAATAATTGATATTGAGCCCAATTTGTATCTTGAAATTCGTCAACTAAGATAAAAGACCAACGCTGGCGAAGATTTTCTAAAATCTTTGGCCTTTTTTCTAAAAGCTGATGGCTAAAATTAATTAAGTCGCCAAAATCAAGAGCTTGATTTTCTAAAAGCAACGATTGATAAGTTTTATAAGCTTGAGCAAGATCTTTAACTCTTTGAATTTCCTGCCGATCTTTTTCTTTCTCCTTAAATCTCTTCCAGTAATTAAAATATTTCTCTGGCGTTATTCCTTCATCTTTACAACGAGAAAAATGAGTTAGGAGAGAAGAAATCAATTGGCCAGGATCAGCCAATGGCTGATAGTAAGGCAGGTTAAATCTTTCCCAGAACCGTCTCATCAATAACCAGCTTCCTTTTTCTTCCAAAAGACGAAAATTAATCGGCAAGCCAATTTCCAAACCGTATTCTTTTAAAAGATCTTCTCCTAAAGAATGGAAAGTTCCCACCTTTAAATCAAAAGCCGAAAAAGGAAGAAGTTGATCTGTCCTTTCTTCCATTTCTTGAGCTGCTTGACGAGTAAAAGTTAAAGCTAAAATCTTATCCGGCGCTATTTTTCTTTTCTGGATAAGATAAGCTAAACGATTAGCTAAAACCGTAGTTTTTCCAGTTCCTGGCCCAGCAATAATTAAAAGAGGTCCTGAAGAAACCTGGACCGCTTTTTTTTGTTCTGGATTGAGTCGAGGCATTCTAAAATTATCTTAACTCAAGAAAAAAGAAAAGCAAAATAGGGAATTTCTCCTCCCCCTTGTCAAATATTTTCCTTATGGTATAATTCCGATATCTAAAAAGGAGGTGTTCGTTATATGGGCATAAAATGGAATCCCCTCTGGGAAATAGAGCTCCCTCTAGAGGGAGTGGAGCTCTCGGGGGTCTCCCTCGAAGAGCTTAATTCCTTGACCAACGGTCAAGAAGTTCCGGAGAATTCTTCCGGAAACTTCAAGTTGTTCGGAACGATACTTTTTGAATCTCTCAGCAAAGCTAAGAAGTTCAAAAAACTAATACGTCAATCGGATATTCCGATTCAATTAACGCAAAATCACCGGAAAGAAAGTGGGGGTCGTCGACCCCTCAGGATCAGGAGGTAATGCTATGTATCCTCCTGAATGGAAGATTAATCTTTTCGGAGAAGCAATTGAGCTTCGTCGAGTATCTCCTCAAAACGCTTCTATCTTGAAAACGCTGGTAGAAGCGATGAGGGGCGAAATTCGTCTCGAACTTGAGGAACCCACCTCAAGTTCTCGCTATCGGGTAGTGATCAGAGGACCACTGTTTACCGACAGCGAAAAAATTGCAAGACGGTTTGTCAAAGCCGTCAAAGATGACCACAGACTCACCAGGGTGAAGATAGGATTCCAAAGATTTCTGTAATGCTCATTTTCTCAAAGGGGAAGCTCATCAAGAGCCTCCCCTTTTCTCAATAATTTCTTTAAGTTCCAGAGCATTCTTTACTGCCCAGCCTCCCCCATCATTATTAAAATAAGCAAAAACATCTCTCTTTTCCTGAAGATGTTTTTTTATTATTCCAGCTATTTCTTTTAGCTGTCGAAGCGAATAGCTAGAATTATACAAAGAAGAAGGACCGTGAAGGCGAAGATAGAAAAAGGAGCCAATCCCCTTTTCTACTTTCGGCCATTTTACAGAATCAGCAAAAACTAAAGAAACTTGGGAATGTTTTTCCAAAAGAGAATAGATATCTTCTGAAAACCAACTAGGATGACGAAATTCAAAAGCAAACCGAAGATTATTAATTGAAGAATACTTATTAAGCATTTTCAAAAAATCACTTAACCTTTTTTCATCTTTTGGAAAATTAGCCGGAAATTGGAAAAGAATTGGCCCTAATTTTGAATTAAGATTAATGGCTCGAGAGAGAAAAAGCTCCCAAGAAGGAGCTCCATCTTTCATTTTCTTGAAATGAGTAAGAAATCGACTGGCCTTAACTGAAAAAAGAAAATCCGAAGGGACTTTCTCCCGCCAAGAAATAAAAGTCTCTTCTTTAGGCAATTGATAAAAAGGATTATTTAATTCAACTGTCGAAAAATAGCGACTGTAATAAGCTAATTCTTCTGCTTTCTTTAATCCAGAAGGATAAAAGACATCTTGACGCCAATGAGGATAGCTGTAACCAGAAGTTCCAATCCTGACTTCAGCCATAAAAATTTAAGCCTGAAATCCAAGCGGAGTTTTCCGTTCTTCTGCTTCCTCCACTTGACCAAATTTTTGCTCGTAATTGGCTAAATTTTTTCCCAAGGCATTGACTATCTGCTTCAAATGAGCCGGGGTAACAATTAGCCGAGAAACGACTATTCCTTGAGGAGGGACAATGTGAGCAAAGTCTAAAACAAATTCCTCTTTCTGATGAGTAACTCTCATAAAATTAGCAAAAGAACCTTTCAATTGTTCGTCGTTTATTTTAATTTTGATTTCTTGTTGATTAGCCATAAAGATAAGATAATTTAATTTTTCTCTGGTCCGAAAAGTTGCCGAGCCTCTCTTTCTAATCGAGAAAGAAAATGAGCTGGCAAAGCTAATTTTTCTAGTTGCTTCTGGCGCGTTAAAACGTCTTCTGCAAGGATTAATCCTTCCTTAGCAAAAATTTCTACTGAACTTTTTCCTTTAAAGGATGGAAGAATGGTAATTGGGTAAATTTTATGCTCATCAATAATTCTTTCTAATCCATGGCCGGAAGGATACTTCCAGCCTAGTAATTCTTGACCAACACAATTTCCATACTTAATCGCTTCGCTTGTAAAACGAGTATTAGTAACTAAAACCGTTTTTAAAGCCTTATTTCTTCTAGCTTTAGAAAAACGAGGTCCTTGGCATAAATCCTCAAAACGAGCAAAATAATGAAGGATAACGTTTAAACTAGTTTTTCTTCCTCGGAGATTATGGTATTTACACTCTCCGAGATAAGTTGTTTTTCCGTCTTCAGCAAAAAAATCTACTTGATGACGGACGCATTTTCCCTGAACCCACTGGCCAATACTTGTCTCAAAGCCTTGAGTTTCAAAAATTCGAGCGACATAACGCTCGAAGGGAAAACCAGTTGGACCTAATTGAGTCATGGCCCAAAAGAGATTAAATTTAATCGAAGCCGAAGGCCTTCTTTCTTGAAGCATCTCTCGAACCCGCTTGCTAATCTGTAAAGTTGTCCAGCCGTTCTGGACTTCTTTCTGAACTCGATTAGCAACTTCTTTAGCTAAGCCTGAAGGGGCCCCCGATCTTTTGACAGAACGATAGACCTTATGCCAAGAGAAGGGTCGTTTTTCCCCATTAGATTTAATAATTTCTACTTCTTTCACCAGACAGAGATTATCTTTCTTATATAATAGCACCCTGAATTTAAAAAACAAAATGCTTCTTCCGGCTTATTGTCCGAAGACAACAGCTCCAGAAGAAGCATTTACAGATTAGCAGATAGGCAAAATTTTGTCAAGAGGAAAAATAGAAATTGAAACATTTTCTAAAAAATTTTGAACCCATCTCCCCAAAAACTTATTTAGGAGAAGCTTGACAAAGATGCTAGAATAGAATAATCAAAGAGAAAATAGTCTTAGTTCAATTCAAATTTGGACTAATTTATTTATTAAATTAAAAAACAAAAATGCCTACCATAGAAATTAACCATCAGAATTTTCAATCGGAAGTTCTTCAATCAGAACTTCCCGTTTTAGTAGATTTCTGGGCCCCTTGGTGTCAGCCCTGCCTTTTAATGAGTCCTGGCTTAGAAGCTATTGCCGAAGAGATGGAAGGAAAAATTAAGATAGCAAAACTAAATACAGAAAAAGAAGAAAATAGTCAATTAGCCCAAGAATATCAAATTCGGAGCATTCCTAATATGAAGCTTTTCTCCCAAGGAAAAGTTGTCCAGGAATTCATTGGCTTACAGCCCAAAGAAATTCTTAAGGAAAAGTTAGAAAAAGCTATTCGAGAACTTTCATCTTAAAATTATTTGCTCTAATTAAAGTATGGACACTATTTTTGATAACGTTCGTCAATATTTAAAGAAGATTCAAGAAATTTTATCCCTTTCTCCGGAAGAGATGAAGATTCTTTCTTCTCCCCAGCGAGTAGAAGAAGCAACTCTTGAAATAGAAGGTCAAAAACTCCCAGCTTGGAGAATCCTTTTCAACGACGCTCTTGGTCCAGGAAAGGGAGGAGTTCGCTTTCATCCTCAAGCTAATCAAGATGAGGTTACTTCTCTTTCCTTTTGGATGATGATTAAAAATGCTTTAGCCGATCTTCCTTATGGAGGAGCAAAAGGAGCAGTTAAATTTGATCCTCGAGAAGTTTCTGATTCTTTTAAAGAAACAGTTAGTCGAAAATATATTGATGCCTTTTTTCCTGTCTTAGGAGAAGATAAAGATATTCCTGCTCCTGATGTTTACACTAACGCCCAAGTTATGGCTTGGATGCTAGATGAGTATGAAAAGAAGGTTGGTCACCACGCCCCGGCTACTATTACTGGAAAACCATTAGAATTAGGAGGTTGTCAGCTTCGCTCGGAAGCAACCGCCCAAGGAGGATACTATGTAATTCAAGAAATGATTAAAACTTTAGGGCTATCTAAAGATAAATTAAAGATAGCCGTTCAAGGATTTGGGAATGCTGGAGCCAACTTAATTGAAATGTTAGCTGACGATCAACTTCAAATAGTAGCTGTGAGTGATAGCCAAGGAGGAACTTATCAAAACGAAGGATTAAACATTACGGAAGTTAAAAAGACAAAAGAAGAAACTGGTTCAGTAAAAAACCATTCTCTCGGTCAGCCAATCACTAATGAAGAAATATTAGAATTGCCAGTTGATATTCTAATATTAGCTGCTTTAGAAAATCAGATTACCGAAGAAAATGTTAATCAGGTCAAAGCCAAACATCTTGTTGAGATTGCCAACGGCCCCATTACTTATCAAGCCGAACAAGAGCTTTTCTCAAAAGGGAAAACAGTCGTTCCCGATGTTTTAGCTAATTCTGGCGGAGTAATAGTTAGTTATTTTGAATGGTGTCAAAACAAGACTGGGAACATTTTAGAAATGTCTTATCTAGCTAATCTCCTTCAAGAAAAAATGACTAAAAATTGGGAGAAACTTGTTTCTCTTCAAAAAGAAACCACCCCTGCTGTAAGCTTAAAAACTATCGCTTACCTTACTGCTATTAAAAAAATATTGGCAGCTGAAAAATTAAGAGGAAGAATTTAAAGATATATGGAAAAAAAAGAAGAATACCCTCTCATCATTATTGGAGCCGGCCCAGCTGGGTTAACTGCTTCTATTTATGCTTCCCGCTATGCCCTCCCCCATCTAATTATTGGAGAAGCCCCCGGAGGATTAATGTTTGAAGCTCACCAAATTTGTAATTTTCCAACCGAAAAAGAAATTAGTGGAGCAGAAATCACTGCTAAAATCCAAGCTCAAGCAGAATCACTTGGAGCAAATATTTTGACCGACAAAGTAACTGAAATCTCTTATTCTCAAGGATTCCATCTTTCTACCCAACAAGGAAAGAAACTATTGGCTGAAAATATTCTTCTTGCCACTGGAACCGAACATCGTCAATTAGGTTTAGCTGAAGAGAAAAAATTCCTTGGACGAGGGCTCTCTTATTGCGCTACTTGCGACGCTCCTTTTTACAAAGGACAAAGAGTAGCCGTTATTGGCGGAGGAGATAGTGCTAATACTGCTTCTCTTTACCTAGCCAACATAGCTGAAAAAGTATATCAAATTCACCGCCGTCCACAGTTAACC
Source organism: uncultured Candidatus Saccharibacteria bacterium (assembly GCA_964386365.1). Lineage (GTDB taxonomy): Bacteria > Patescibacteriota > Minisyncoccia > Minisyncoccales > UBA1441 > CAYLQR01. Next base: position 41,097 of record CAYLQR010000007.1, read on the forward strand.
GGAGAAAGAGCTTGGGTCAACCAAGTCATAAGCAATCCAAAGATTGAAATTATTTACGAACGAGAATTGATTTCCCTTGAAGGAGAAAAAGATCTTCAAGCAATCATTCTAAATCAACCACATAAAGGAGAAAAAAGAATTCCTTTAGAAGGAATTTTTATAGAAATTGGCTCTGTCCCTCGCCAAGAATTAATTCAGCAATTAAAAATAGAAACTAATCCTCAAGGCTACATCAAAGTTAAAACGGACCAATCGACGAGCCAAGAGCATGTTTGGGCCGCCGGAGATATCACGGACGGTTCTAATAATCTTCGGCAAATTGTAACCGCTTGCAGTGAAGGAGCAATTGCCGCTTATAGTATTTTTCAAGATCGGCAAAAAAGCCAAGTCTAAATCTTAACGAACAATACATCGTTGAACATAAGGAGCAATTTGCTCCTTCATTTTTTCTAATTCTTCCTCACTATAAGAAGCTTCTTTCTGGAAACGAGGGTCAAGAGTCTTGGTAGGAATAAAATTTTGAAGGGCATATAGTTTTGCCCCCTTAATTAAAGAAGCAATTTTAAGAAGATCTTCTAATGATAGCTGGGATTTAACAATTGTTGTCCGAAATTCATAATCAAGCCCAGAATTCATAATCAGAGCAATCGTTTCTCTTATCTTCTCCGGATTGACCTTAGAACAAGTTACTTCTTGATAACGCTCTAAGGGAGCTTTGACATCTAAAGCCAGATAATCAACTAGCTTTTTTTTAAGGACCTCTTCCACTCTCTCGGGAGAGCTTCCGTTAGTATCTAATTTTACCAGAAAGCCCATTTTCTTTAGACGGGCTAAAAAATCCAAAAGATCGGGCTGAAGGGTTGGCTCTCCCCCAGTTACTTCTACCGCCTCTAATTGGTTTCGGCGTTTTTCTAAAAAAGAAAAGATTTCCTCTTCTGGAAGAGGAGGAGAAAAATGCTCGGGAAGAACCAATTCTGGATTATGACAATAGGGACAGCGAAAATTACAACCTTGAGTAAAAATGATAGCTGAAATTTTCCCCGGGTAATCAATCAGCGAAAATTTTTGAAGCCCGCCGATAATCATTACTCTTCTACTTTAAAGGTCTTTCTCTCCTTAAATTCTTCCGCCTTGCCTTCATTCCACTGGCTAACTGGGCGAAGATAACCAACCGAACGGGAATAAACTTCTGTCTTCGCTCCACACTTTGGACAAACCGGCTGATTACCCGGAAGGTACCCGTGACTAGGGCAAATACTAAAAGTCGGGGTAAAAGTGAAATAAGGCAAATGGTATTTTTGGCAAACCTTTCGGACTAATTTTTTAATAACTTCTTTGTCCTTGACTCTTTCTCCAGCAAAGAGATGAAGAACCGTTCCTCCAGTATATTTTTGCTGAATTTCGTCCTGCAAATCAAGAGCTTCAAAAACATCATCAGTATAATTTATTGGCAATTGACTAGAATTAGTGTAGAAGGGCTCCGCTCCTTTCTGATATTCTTTTTCATTGGCACAAATTATATCTGGAAATTCCTTCTTGTCTTTTAAGGCTAAACGATAGGCCGTTCCTTCGGCCGGAGTTGCCTCTAAATTATAGTTATTTCCTGTTTCTTCTTGGAATTTAACGAGTTTATCCCTCATAAAATCGAGAACCTCTAGAGTAAATTCTCGGGATTCTGGTTCTCCCAAATTCTTTCCTAAAAGATTAAGAGTTGCTTCGTTCATCCCAATCAAACCAATAGTAGAAAAATGGTTTTTCCAAAAAGCGTTGAATCTTTCTTTAGTCGCCCGAAGATAAAATTTAGAGTAAGGATAAAGATCTTGATCAGTTAATCTTTCCAAGAGCTTCCTTTTAATCTCTAGACTATTCTTGGCTAAAATCATCAATTTATCTAGCCGTTGATAAAAATCTTCTTTATCTTTAGCTAAATAAGCTAAACGAGGAAGATTAATAGTTACGACACCAACCGAACCAGTTAAAGGATTAGCTCCAAAATAACCTCCCCCCCTTCTTTCTAACTGCCGGAGGTCAAGCCGAAGCCGACAACACATGCTTCTCACGTCCTCTGGTTTCATATCAGCGTTCACAAAATTAGCAAAATAAGGCAAGCCGTATTTAGCCGTTGCTTCCCATAAATAGTCAATAGCCTTATTCTCCCAATCAAATTCCGGATCGATATTATAGGTCGGAATAGGAAAAGTAAAAACTCTTCCTTTGGCGTCTCCCTCCAGCATAACTTCCAGCAAAGCTTTATTAAAAACATTCATCTCTTCCTGAAATTCTCCATAGGTTTCTTTCTGAAGCTCTCCCCCGATAATGACCGGCTGATCTTTGTAAACCGGCGAGGGATTTAAGTCAAGAGTAATGTTAGTGTAAGGTGTCTGAAATCCGACTCTCGTCGGAACATTCATATTAAAGATGAATTCTTGCAAAGCCTGTTTTACCTGGTCATAACTTAGATGATCAACTCGAATAAAAGGAGCTAATAAAGTATCAAAGTTGGAAAAAGCTTGAGCTCCAGCCGCTTCTCCTTGCAAGGTATAGAAAAAATTCACTATCTGGCCTAAAGCCGTTCGGAGATGTTTAGCCGGAACACTTTCTGTTTTTCCCGCTACTCCTTTAAATCCCTGAAGAAGTAAATCTTGAAGATCCCAGCCGACACAATTATGGTTCCACATCCCGTTGACAACAAGAGTTGAGCTGGCTGTTGTAATATCATAAATAAAATCATCTGGGATGTTCGCTTTTTTGTTATCTAACACAATATGCCAGGAATCTTTTGTTTCATCCTGCCAAGCTTTTCTAGAAAGATTAGCCTTTTTATATTTTTCAGAAGGAAGTTCTTCTTTCGTCTTTCTAAAAGAGATTCCATATAATGGATAATTCTGTTTTATTTTTCTCCCTTTGTAAGAACGGATTGTTCCTTCTCCTTCCAGACTTCTATCTCTCGGAGTAAATCCTAACAAGGATAAAAGAACAGAACATTGCTCAAGCATTGCTCGGGCAGAAATTCGAAGAGAAATAGTTGCCCCAGAAGTCTCAATCGAACCATCTCCATCTATTAATCCACCAAGCATTCCTTTCACGAATTCCTTATTATAAAGAAGACTGTCTACTGGAAGAGTTTTGTTTTTCGAACCCGTCTTTATCTTAAATACTTCTTGAAAAAGGAATTTAAGAAAAGGATTTTTAATTTCTAATGCGTATCCATTTTTTCTTTTTATCAGCCGTCCGGAGATTCCATTCTCTAGTAATCCTTCATTCGCTTTTAGGAGAAACCCTTTATCCTTTTGGGCAAGCGAAATATTTCTAGAGCTTTTAACATCATAAGAAAGATAACCTTCGGCCAAAGTAAAGCCCACAAAATATCCAAATTTCTCAGTCAGTTTAATCTTTCTCGGAATAGAAAAAGTCGCCGTTTGTAAAATCCCTTCTTTATTTTCCTTCTTGGAAACTTCTTTCAAAGGAAGCCCATTAAAATAGACTTTAAATCCTTTCCAGCTTCCTTCTCTTACCTCTTTAAGCAAGTCTATTTCCTGAAGAGAAAAAAGTTTTTCTTTTTTCAATAGCTTATTCAAATCTACTGTAAAGAGTTTGTCTTCTTTGGTCACGTTCTCGGCTGTCTTCTCCCCTTTCTCTGTAATCATCGGGTGATTATCCGTCACGATAACACTACGGCCTCCTCTGTTTTTAACAAAGGACATTTCTCGATTCTTTATTTTTCTTGTTAATCTCTTCACCTCTGTCCAGCCGTTCTTATCCAAGACATAAACATTCTTGGGATATTTAGCATAAACTCTTTCTTCTTCATTAATTAATCTTTCTTGTTTTTCAATTAGACTATAAAGCTTCTCAAAGGAAATTAATTTTATTGATCCTTTAATTTTAGCAACGACGACCTCTTGTCCATAATAAGTATAGACAGCTAATATCCCGAGATCATGAATATGGAAGTCGCCTCTTTCATAAGCTTCTCTAATTTCTGGAGGATAGACTTTTCTCAACCAATAGGTTTTACTAACTTCATTGGCCAAATAGTTATTTAATCCCTGGAGAGAGAAGGCCATATTACTATTTTCCTTCACTTGCCAATCACGACGACTAAGATATTGATCCACCAAATCAACTGACATTTTGTCTTTAGTTTCCCGCAAACGAGTATGCTGCTCCCGATAAATAATATAAGCCTTGGCTGTTTTTTGATAAGGGGAAGTCAAAAGAATTTGTTCTACAACGTCTTGAATCTCCTCAACTACCGGCACTTTATGATTAAGGGCCTGTTGAGCTAAATTCAGAACTTGAATGGTCAATCGCTTGGCTACTTGATCATCAAACTCTCCTGTTGCCGATCCAGCACTAGCAATAGCTTTAGTAATTTTATCAGGATCAAACTTAACCGTTCTTCCGTCTCTTTTCTTGATTTGTTGGAACATAAATGGATAAAAAAGTTAGTTAAAAGAAAAAAAATCTAGCATCATTTTCATGATCCTAGAAGTAAAATAGGGAAATTATAATAAAGAAAAAATAAAAAAATTCATGATTAGGAAAAGTCAGAAATTCTTTTTCGAGAGAATTTTTTCTCCCGTAAACCTAAATCTGAATTTATTTTAGCAAGGGATTTCCTTGAGTCAAATTTTTCCCTCCTAAAGCCCGCCAATTAAAGAAAAGGGAAAAATCTTCTTTTTCCCTCTTGGCTCAAAAGTAAAAACTAGATTCTTAAACCAATAGAACAATAAAAAAGAAATAGAGAAGGAGGAAGAGCCCCCCCTCCCAAAAATAGATTTTTCGAAAAAGACAAACTAAGAGAAAAAGAAAAGTGGCTAGGGCCAAAACGGGTAAGCCAACCTCCATTGTTAAAGAATCAAGAAACAAGGGACGGAAACTAGCCGAAAGACCGCCCACTAAAAGAAGATTAAAAAGATTAGAACCAAAAATATTGCCTAGGCTTAAAGCTGGCTTTTTAGCTAAAGCAGCTCTTAAAGAGACAGCTAATTCCGGAAGAGATGTCCCTACCGCCAAAGCCGTTACCGCTATTAAGGATTCAGCTAGACCTAAATGAGAGGCCACTTGAGTAAGAGACAAAATAAGATAATGAGCTCCTACCGCCAAGCCGGTTAAACCAAAGATAAGTTGGCTTAACTCTTTTGATTTTAAATGGCCTTTTTTCTCCTTGCTTTCTTTCACCAATTCTTTTTTCTTTCCCCAAAAAGCATAGTAAAAAAGGAGAAGGATAGCCAAAGAAAAAAGAAGAACTCCTTCAACTGAAGTAATTTTCTGGTCGGCGGCTAAGACTAAAAAAAGAACAGTCCCCCCAAGAAGCAAAGGAACGTCTATTTTAAGAATACGTTTTTGGACAGATAAAGACCAACTAAGTAAAGCAGTCAAGCCAACTATCAAAAAAATATTGGCAACATTAGAACCAACGATATTAGCCACTACTACTTCTCCCTTCCCCTGCCAAACAGCAGCTAAAGAAGCAGCCAGTTCCGGCAAGGAGGTTCCTAACCCCAGAAGAACCACCCCGATAACAAAAGGAGAAAGACGCAAGAAGTAACCTACTTCTTGCGCCCCTTTTAAAACCCAGTTTGATGATTTTACTAACAGGATCAAGGAAGCGACAAACAATAAAAGAGACAACAACAGAGACATAAGTATTTTTTAGCGCCAGACCCCATTCAATCTTAAAGCTTTAAAAATCTTTAATTGTTTAGCTACCATTTGTTGTCCAATTGCATTTCCCAGCTTAACATGTTCAATCAATGCCTCTCGGTGATAAGACCGAGAATCAATAATAACCTCCTGTTGAGGAGGCATTCCTTCTAATCGCCGGAGAACTATTTCTTTAGCTTCTTCTAACAGCATAAAAAATTTAAGACGAGAGAGTCAAACCCAAAAACTCTTTCTGTTTTTTAATCAAAATTATTTTAACATATATTTTTAAAAAAGCTTAATTTCAAAACACTTACTCATTGAGCGAGATTTAAGTGAGATCAAGTCTCACTCAACTTGAGGGAGATTTTAAGTGAGATCAAGCCTCACTCACTCCGCTTGAGTTTATGTTGAGCTAAACTAAGCATCTTTACCTTGACCCCTTGACAAATTATATTTACTAATTATAATAATGGCTAATTTTTAAAGTACTTAAAAATGAATAAAAAACAAATTTTTTCTTTTATTATTCCCTTAACCATCCTCGGTCTGTTAATCATTGGACTGTGGCTTTTTCAGCATTTTTCTAAACCCGAAGAGTCGTCTTCTCCTTATGCTTATTCTTCCTCTTCCCAACCATGGAGTCAGGCAGAGGATTTTGTTCTTGAGGAAAAAACCAATGGCATTCTAATTAAGAATCTTAGGATTCCTTTCTCTTGCCAATTGCCTCTAGGTTGGAGAGCAGAGATTGAAAAAATAAAAGAAGGAGAATGGGCTATTAATACCTACAGTTCAGAAACTACTTTTAATAGCAACCATTTGATTGAAGAGGGTTGCTGGCTAACTCTAGAGACAGTCCAATCAGGAGAACTGCATAGTCTTCTAGAAAAAGAGATCCAACAACTTTTAGAATCAGCTAATTTGTTAAATTCGGAACCTATTTTTGAAACAGCTCAAGGAGAAGAACATCGTGTTCTCCTAACCGGAAGTTATTATCCTGCTTTAGAAGAAAAAGGTCCTTGGCTTAATAACCGTCAATTGATTACCGTTTATCTTCCGTTAGAGAAAGGTCAAATAGTCAAATGGGAAGGACAATTTTCTAGAAATAGCCAAGAAAATTGTCAACAAGATTTGGAATCTATTCTCAACACTATAAAAGCTGATTAAATCCATGTTTCGTTTTCGTTTTCCCTGGTTAATCCTTTTTTTGATTCTCTTTATTTTTTCTAATGCTAACCTAACCCTAGGAGCTACTTCTTACAAGGCTCTACCAAAAACGGAGACAGCTAGTCTTTTTAGAATTATTCATAATTTTCTTCGGGAAGAACAAATCTTAGCTTTTAGCCGAAAAGCTAATTTTTCCAAACAAGGAGCAACTGCCATGACTATGTATGCTGTCCGTCAAGAAACAATTCAATTTTATTTCCAAGAACTTCCTCAGACAATTTCAAAAAAAATTCTCTTAGAAACGATAAAACTTGGCTATCGTCTACTTAATTCTTCCGGCATTGCCTATACTTTTCTTGATACTCTCGAGAATCTAAGTGTTCAAAAAGCTAATCAAATAGCTAAAGATTGGCTAACAGCTAATGATCTCCAGGCCACCGGTGGAGAAATTTCTTTTTCTTATCTTGACTACGAAAATCAAAATCAAATAAGTTCTCTACAATACATCATCCTTTATTATCCTGAAGCTAAAAATAGTGGAAAAATAATTGCTGCTTTTTATTCGCCCGAATCACTTATTCCAAGCAGAGCTCGAGCTTCTATTCCTTGGCCCTACGAAGCTTGGCACCAGGCCGGTAATCGAAAAATTTCTCCCTTCATTGTAGAAATTGAAGGACAAGTAGAAAAACAATATTCCGCTTATGGTTGGAAAAGCCGACCGAATCTTTCTACTATCTTCCCTTCCCTTGTCCCTCGATTTTCTTTCCAAGAAAAGTCTTCTGGTCTTTTTGCTCCTCTTAGCTGGATTAAAGATCAAGTCGTTAGCTTTTTTTCTCCTTCTTCTCCTCAAGAAATAGTTATTACTTCCCAAGATAATTTCTCGACTGAGATAGAAGATTTGAGGAAAACTGTTCAATCTCTTAAAGAAGTAGTCAAAGAGAAATCGTTTTCCGAAGATCCTCCAAAAGAAGATAATGATTCTTCTATCAAATTAGCAGAAGTTATTAAAGAATTAGCGAATTCTTTCTCTAGTCAAAACCAAGAGGAAGCTGAATTAATAAAACTTTTGAGAGAAACTTCCCAAACTCAGGCCATAATTGCCCAAATTCAAAGTCAGCCAACAATGATGAAAGATGATTCTTCAGAAGAAAAAGAGGAAAGCTCCTTAACAACCCAAACCTCTCAACCAATAGAAGAAACCTTTTGTTCAATTGAAAACCTTCCTCAGCCAGCTTGGGATAAAGTTATTTTCAACGAGATTGCCTGGATGGGAACAACTTCCTCTTCCAATAATGAGTGGTTAGAATTAAAGAACATTTCTTCCCAATCCATTAATCTTGAAGGCTGGCAAATTTTTAATCAAACCAAACACTTAACTCTCCGTTTCAATGAAAACGATTCCATTTCTTATCGGAACTTTTTTCTTTTAGAGAGAGGGACTGACCAAAGTCTTCCAGGTCAAATAGCCGATAAAATCTACCAAGGAGCTATAAAAAACAGCGAAGAAAAGCTTTATCTTTTTGATCAAAACTGCCAACTCCAAGATATAGCTGAAGCCAAAACTGATTGGCCAGCCGGAGATAATAACTCTAAAAGGACTATGGAAAGAAAAGAAAATCTTGCTTGGCAGACAAGTTATTCGGTTGGAGGAACTCCTAACAAAAAGAATAGCCAAGGCTGGCAACCCTCTTCCCCTAAAACAGAAAGTTCTTCTAATTCGATTACCGAAGAAAGTGTGAGTTCAGATCCTACTCCTACTGACAATTATCCGCCTCTAGCTGTCGCTGGTCCAGATCAGATTTTAACTTACGGCCAAACTATCCAACTTGACGCCAGTCAATCGGGAGACAATCTCGGAATTGTCTCTTACAAATGGGACATTACTCAAGATAGCCTTTGGAATTTTGTTCAGACTAATCCTGTTTTAGAATTAGAAGGCAATTTTTCTCCTGGAGAGTACATCTTCACTCTTGAAGTAGCAGATGCTGCTGGACAAACAGATCAAGATGAAATTGTAATAACCATTCTTGAAATTCCAAAAATTTTAATTAGCGAAATTCAGATTGAAGGAGAAAATAGTCAAGATGAATTTATAGAGCTCTTTAATCCTCAAAATGAAGAAGTTTCTTTAATTAATTGGAAGCTAACCAAAAAGACAGCCACTGGGAATGAAGCAACTCTTGTTAGCTCTAAAGGTTTCAACGGATCCATTCCTCCTCAAGGTTACCTTCTTATCACTCCATCCAATCTTGACCCAACTCACGGTTACAAGGGAGAAGTTTCTCCCGATCTTTATTATTCCAATGCCAGCTCTTCTTTAGCTGACAATAACACTCTTCTTCTCTATAATCCTCTCGACCAAGTAATTGATAAAGTCGGTTTCGGTCAAGGAGTAGTTGATTTTGAAGGAGAACCCTTTCCGGAAAATCCAGAAGCTGGCTTTAGCCTTGGCCGTTTATGGAATCAGGAATTACTAACTTACGAAGATAAAGATAATAATCAGAATGACTTTCTGATTAGTCTCCCTACTCCCAAAGCCCAGAATAAGCCTTATCTAGGACCAGTTTTTCCAGAAATTGATTTTTACCTTTCCGATTTAGAAAGCGGATCTCTAACCATTACTACCCAACCGGAAGTAAAGGTTAACATTCTTAATGACCAAGAAGCCGGGGCTTGGTTTCTTTCAGAAGAAGAAATTATCTCTCTAGATGAAAATGACCCTCGATGGTTAACGGCAAAGCCAGATAACTTTACTCTTTCTCCAACTAGTGGAGAAAAGACAATATTTCTTTGGTTAAAAGACCAAAACGGAATGCTAAGTCCCCAGTATTCAGCTTCTATCACCCTTAGTCAAAATCCCCCTCAAGCCGTTTATGACCTTTCTCTTTATCCAACTAAAACCAACGGAGAAATTCTTTTAACTTGGACTGCTCCCCAAATGGGAGAAGAAGAACCAGTTTACCAATACATTATTAAACAAAGCCTCTCTCCCATTACCGAAGATAAATGGGAAACAGCTACTTTAGTTTCTCAAGAATTGACCCCTCAATCTCCGGGAACTTCAGAAAGATTAATTGTTCCTGGCTTAGACTCATCTCAAGCTTATTACTTTGCTTTAAAGTCGAAAGGAGAAGGAGAAGTTTTATCTCCTCTTTCTAATAATCCTTCCCGTCAGGCCATTGCCGCCAGCGGAACACCAAATGACCCCTACATTGTCACTAATTGCCAAGAATTACAGGAAATTAATCTCAATCCCAACGCCTCTTACCAATTAGCCCATAATATTGATTGCTCGGCTACTCAAGCTTGGAATAATCAACAAGGTTTTGAGCCCCTAGGAAACAGCGCCCTTCCTTTCACCGGCCTTTTAGACGGCCGAGGCTTCACCATTGACCACCTTCATGTCAATCGAACGGCTAACAATCAAAAAGGAATTGGCCTTATTGGTAAAGCCGAGGCTGGAGCCCAGCTCCTTAATTTGGGTTTACGAAACGCTGATATCCGAGGTTACGAAGCAGTCGGAGGGTTAATTGGCTGGGCCCAAGGTTTTTCCAACGACCCTCTTCCGATGATAATTGATAATTGCTACACCACCGGTTATTTAGCCAGCTCCAGCCAAGGAGAAGGAGCCGTTGGTGGCTTATTGGGAGATGGATCCAACCTCCAAATAGACCACTCTTGGTCCACCATGGAAATTGAAGCTTCCCAAGCCAATAAAGTTGGGGGCTTAGTCGGAAAAATTAATTCTTCAGGAAAAATTAGGCAAAGTCATTATCAAGGAAATGTTCGCGGGGGCCAAAAAGTCGGCGGATTAATTGGCTTTCTAAATGGAGGAGAAATTGAAAAATGCTGGACCAAAGGAGAAATAAGAGGAGACGAAGTTGGTGGATTAGCCGGAGAAATAACGGGTAAAATAGAAAACTCTTATTCTCAAGCTAAAGTATCAACCATCAGCAACCAAGGAGGAGGATTTGTTTTCTATGCTCGCTCCTCTGGAGCAACGATTATTAACAGCTATTCCACCGGCTATCTTTACGGAGTTAATGTGAGTCAAGCTGGATTTTTGGGAAAATCGAATAATTCTGAAGAAAAAAATTGTTACTGGGATTTTCAAACTTCAGGACAAGCTCAAAGTCGGGGGTCAGCTAGCGGTCTCACTACCGACCAAATGCAAAACCAAGCTAGTTTTACTGATTGGGATTTTGCCAACGTTTGGACAATAAAAGAAGGCAATTACCCCTCCCTTAGAGAATAAATCTTTCCTCTGAAGAACCTTTATGTTAAGATAGGACGAAGCTAAAAAAACGGAAAGGTTTATGAATTTCGGTAATTTTCTAATGTATAGTAGCCTATTGGTAGGCTTGTATATTACTATTTTTTTCCTGATCACTATCCTAGAAAACAGGCGGTGGCTTCATCAAGCTCCATTAAAGGGGAAAACCCCTTCCGTTTCTTTTATTGTCCCCTGCTACAACGAAGAAAAAAATATTGTCCAGACCATCGAGTCTTTATTGGCTTTGGATTATCCCAAGGATAAACTCCAAATTTTAGTCATTGACGATGGAAGTAAAGACAAAACTTTTGAAAAAGCTAAAGCTCTAGAAACAAAAGGACCAGTCAAGGTTTACCACAAGGAAAACGGCGGAAAGCATACCGCCCTTAATTACGGGTTAAACAAGGTTAAATCAGAATTTGTCGGAACTTTGGATGCTGATTCGTTTGTTGATCCTCAAGCTTTAAAAAAGATTCTTCCCTATTTTTCTGACCCCAACGTTCAAGCCGTTACCAGTTCTCTCAAGGTTTATCAGCCAAAAAGCATTTGGCAGCATTTTCAGAACGCTGAATATCTTGTAGGAATTTATTTTCGAAAGGCAGCTTCACTCTTAGGAAGTCTTAATGTTACCCCCGGACCACTATCTATTTTCCGCTACTCAATTTTTGAAAAAATTGGCTATTATCGCCGAGCTTACCAAACAGAAGATTGCGAAATAGCTCTTCGGCTTCAAAGTCATAACTTTCAAATAGAAAATACTGTTGACGCCTGTGTCTATACTGTTGCTCCAAACAATTTTAAAACCCTTTATCGGCAAAGAGTTCGCTGGTATCAAGGAACCCTAAGAAATGCTTGGGATTATCGACGTCTTTTTGGTCGAAAACATGGAAATTTAGGCTTGCTTATTTTCCCATCTACCTTTTTCGGAATTTTCTTACTTTTGACAATCACTGGCTATAGTATTATCAGAACAATGATCAATTTTATAAATTCTTTTCTTGCCTGGCAAGCTATCAATTTTGATTTAAGCCAATTTTCTCTCAATTGGGATTGGTTTTTTATTAGCCTTAATCTCTTAACTCTTTTAGGAATCACTAGTTTATTGCTCACCGCCTTAGCAATGCTCGTAGGCCAAAAATTAAGTCAAGAGAATTTCTCTTGGAAAACGGGAAAAGGCATATTTTTAGCTCTTCTTCTTTATGTTCCCCTTTATTCTCTTTGGTGGCTAGGAGCAATTACTCAAGTCATTTTCCATCGCCAGCCGAATTGGACTCTAGAAAAGGAAAAAGCTAATCAGGCATCTTCTTAGAAAGAATAAAAACATGATAAAAAAAGATAAGGAAGAAAACAAAAATCCTAAAAAAGAAATCCGGCTTGGAAAATATTTATTAGTTGGCTTGATAACAATCATTGTTTTTTCTTTAGGCTTCTGGTTAAGCCATGATTTAAGCCAATTTAAATTATCTCAAGTAGAGAGCTTAAGACAAGATCTTCAACTAGATGTTCTCTCTGCTGAAACTCAATTTTCTCTTTTAAGTGCCAATATCTGCCAACATATTGACAGTTCCTCTCTAACTGAAGAAATTTACTTTATGGGTCAACGCTTAGATTACATGGAAGGGGCTTTAGGAAGCGATAACCCAGAAGTAATCCGTCTAAAAAAGCAATATTCTCTTTTAGAAATAAAGCAATGGCAATTGACTAAAGAAGCTCAAGAAAAATGTGGAGCAGAATTAATTCCCATCATTTATTTCTATTCTGATAAGAAAGCTTGCCCAACTTGCGGCCAACAAGGTTATGTCCTTTCTTTCTTAAGAGACAAATATCCTTTTTTGAGAATTTATTCTTTTGACTACAATCTTGAACTTTCTGCCCTTAAAACCCTAAAATCTCTTTACTCCCTTGAAGAAGATTTACCAATTATCATTATTGGAGACCAGCCTTATTACGGTTTTCGTGACCGGGAAGAAATAGAAGAAATTCTTCCTCAAGTTTTTGAAACCTTGAAAGAAGATCAAGAAAACGAAGAAGAAGCTGAAAAAGCTTCTTCTTGATCAAGCAGCCCCAAGGGGAATCGAACCCCTATTGTTGGATTGAAAATCCAATGTCCTAACCGTTAGACGATGGGGCCATCTCCATTTATTCTACAAAATTTTTAGCAAAAAGCAAATTTATGAAAGTTTTGGGAATTGAAACTTCCTGTGATGATACAGGCATAGCAATTTTAGAAATAGTAGGAACTCACTTTCCTCCTTCTATCAAAATTGAAAGCAATCTTGTCTCTTCTCAAGTTGAAATCCATCGGCCCTGGGGAGGAGTAGTCCCTAATCTTGCCAGGAGAGAACATCGTAAAAATCTCCTTCCCTTATTGAAAGAAACTCTGGCCAAAATAGATTTATTGCAAACTGAAGAAAGAAATATTCCTAAAAAAGAAGAAAAAGAATTAGCTCTTCTTTTTTCTAGAGAGGAAGATTGGTTTCAAGAAATCATTGCCTTTCTAAAAAATTACGGGAAACCGAAAATTGATTTAATTGCCGTTACTCAAGGCCCAGGCCTAGCCCCTGCTCTTTGGACAGGCATTAATTTAGCTCAAGCCCTAAGCTTAAGCTGGAATATTCCCTTAATTCCCGTCAATCATTTAGAAGGACACCTTCTTAGCAGTTGGCTTCCAATAGAAGGAAATTCTCCTTCCAAACCCACTCTTCCTTTAATTTCTCTTGTTGTCTCTGGCGGACATACTCAGATTGTTTTAGTAGAAAACTTTTTTCAATATCAACTTTTAGGAGAAACCAGAGATGATGCAGCTGGAGAATGTTTTGACAAGACAGCTCGTCTACTAGATTTAGGCTATCCAGGGGGACCCCCTATTGCTCAAGCTGCCAAGAAGTGGCAAACTGTGGTCAAGGAGAAAGCTGAAAAAATTCCAGAAATAATTAAAGAGATTAGTCTTCCTCGACCAATGATTTATACAAAGAATTTTGATTTTAGCTTTGCTGGTTTAAAAACAGCCGTTTCTTATCTCCATCAGAAACTCCCTTCTCATCTCAAGAAATCTCCTTTCTATTCTTTAAAGATGGCTGATGAAATTCAAAGAGCAATCAATGATGTTTTAATTGCAAAAACGATAAAAGCCGCTAAAGAATTTTTAGCAAAAGGAGTAACCTTAAGCGGAGGAGTAAGCGCCAATCAGCAATTGAGGGAAAGATTGGCTAGAAAATGTCAAGAAAACAATCTTCGCTTTTTCCAACCGCCTCTTTCTTTCTCTATGGATAATGCAGCAATGATTGCCCTAGCCGGTTATTGTCACCGATCATCAGCTACCAACCCCCAACAAACTCCTTCTCTTCAAGTAAATACTCACCTTTCTTTTAAGAAAAAATGATGGAAAAAAGATATTCTTTTCAAAAAACTGAAGAAAAAATTTACCAACAATGGGAAAAAGCTGACCTTTTTAATCCCGATAATCTTCCTGGGGAAAGAACTGAATCTTATACGATAGTTCTTCCTCCACCAAACATTACTGGGGCTTTACACATCGGCCACGCTTTAAATGCCAGCATCCAAGACGCTCTTATCCGCCAACAAAGGATGGCCGGGAAAAAAGCTCTCTGGATTCCAGGAGTAGATCACGCTGGCATTGCCACTCAAAATGTTATTGAAAAACAATTACGACAAGAAGGATTAAGTCGTTTTGACTTGGGTCGAGAAAAATTCATTGAGCGAACTTGGAAATGGAAAGAGAAAAACGAAGAAGTAATTATTAATCAGCTTAAAAAATTAGGCTTGTCTTGTGATTGGTCTCGTTTTCGTTTCACCATGGACCCAGGCTATTTGGAAGCCGTCAAAAAAGCTTTTCACCATTATCAAGAAAAAGGCTGGATCTACAAAGCAGAAAGACCTGTTAACTGGTGCCCTCGTTGCCAAACCACTCTTTCTGATTTGGAATTAGAATATCAAGAAGAAAAAAGGAAATTATGGTACGTTAGATACCCTCTTCAAGGGAAAGAAGGAGAATTTATTACCATTGCCACTACTAGACCGGAAACAATTCTTGGAGATTTAGCTGTAGCTGTTAATCCAAAAGATAAAAGATATCAATCTTTTATCAAAAAAGGAATAAAAGTCATTGTTCCCCTAGTAGAAAGACCAGTTCCTTTAATCAATGACTTAGCTGTTGATCCGGAATTTGGAACTGGAGCAGTCAAAGTAACTCCCTCCCACGATTTAACCGATTATCAGATTAGCCTCCGCCATAATCTTGGTTTGTTAACAGTTATCGATAAAGACGAAAAAATGAGAGGAGACATTCCAAGCGAATATAAGGGGCTATCTATTTTAGAAGCTAGAGAAAAAATTATTCAAGCTTTGAAAGAAAAAGATTTAATAGAAAAAGAAGAAGATTATCAGCACGCTGTTCCCCATTGTTATCGTTGCCAAACTCCAATTGAGATTATTCCTTCAGAACAATGGTTCCTAAAGATGGAAGAAATGGCTAAGGCTGCTAAAAAACCAGTCGAGGAAGGGAAGATAAAATTCTACCCCAGCCACTGGAAAAAAGTTTACCTTCAATGGCTTGATCAAATTCAAGATTGGTGCCTCTCTCGACAAATTTGGTGGGGAATCAAAGTCCCGGGTGAAGGAGCGAAAGACGTTTTAGATACCTGGTTCAGCTCTGCTCTCTGGCCCTTTGTCGCCCTCGGTTGGCCAGAAGAAAATTCGGATCAAAAGAATTTCTATCCGACCAATCTTCTTTCAACCGGCGTAGAAATTATGAATCTCTGGGTTTCAAGAATGATTTTCTCCAGTTTAGAATTAACTGGAGAAATTCCCTTCCGCCAAGTCTATTTCCATCCAACTGTTTTAACCAAAAAAGGACAGAGAATGAGTAAATCTCTAGGAACTGGGATTAATCCTTTAGAAATTATTGAAGAAAAAGGAGCTGATGCTCTTCGCTTCAGCCTCCTTTGGCAAACAGGATCTAATCGCCAAGACATTAGATTTGGGGAAGAAGACCTAGCGATGGCTGAAAAATTCCAAACAAAGATTTGGAATGCCACTCGTTTTATCCTTCAACAAATTGATTCCGAAGAATCGAACTCTATTAGTTTAAAGAAGATTAAAGAAGAGAAAAAAATTATTCAAGAAGTTAAAACGTTAGCAGAAGAAGTGGATAATTTATTGAAAGAATTCAATTTTAATGAAGCCACTCATCAGCTTTACCATTTTTTCTGGCATCGCTTCTGTGACCAATATTTAGAAGAAGCAAAAGGAAAGATAAAAGAAGGAAAGAAAGAAGAAAAAGAAATTGAAATTCAAACTCTTCTTTTTACTCTCCTAACCTTCTTGAAGCTCCTTCATCCCTTTATGCCTTTCTTAAGTGAAGAAATTTATCAGAAGCTTCCTCTCCAAGAAAAAAAGCCATTCTTGATGATTGAAGAATGGCCAATTAAGGAGAAAACACAATGACTATCTTTTTAATTTCTCTCATTCTTGCTGTTACTCCCAGTTTACTCTGGTTAAGTTTTTATCTTCGAAAAGATGCTCATCCAGAACCCAATTGGATGATTCTAAAAGTTTTCCTTTATGGTTGCTTGGCTGTTGTTCCGGCAACCATTCTTGAATTAGGGACAGAATTCCTTTCCAATCAATGGAAAGTTATTCTTTTGCTTTCTGTCTTGATTGAGGAAATAATAAAATATTTAGTCATTCGTTGGATTGTCTTTCGTTCTCCAGAATTAGACGAGCCAGTTGATTTAATGCTCTATATGGTTATTTCCGCCTTAGGTTTTGCTGCTCTGGAAAATCTTTTCTTTCTTCTCAATCCAGCCTTAGTTTCTTTAATGAATCTTATTGAAATTACGGCCGTTCGTTTTATAACAGCTGTTTTTATCCACGCTCTTTCCTCCGGCCTTTTCGGTTACTTTTTAGCCAAGAAATACTTCCTTTCTGGTAAAAGAAAAAGGTTTTCTCTTCTTGGCTTTTTATCAGCTGTTTTCTTGCATCTCCTCTATAACAGTTTTATAATAACTCTCAGTTCTCGAACAACTAGTAATCCTTCTCTTGTCTACGGCTTACTAATTATTCTCCCTCTAGGTTTTATCATTCTAGAACTTTTTAGTTTCCGCCATTTAAAGAAATTAAAGGTTGTTTCTTAAAAAAGTAAATAAAATATTATGAAAAAGAAAAAAGAAAAAGATTCCTCTAATTGGCTTGATAAGGAAGAAGGCAAATTAGCCATTGATTTAATTCAGAAATCAAAGAATTTTATAGTTCAAGCTCCAATCGCTGGAGTGAAAGAAGAAGATTTGGATATTAGAGTCGAAAATGACATTCTGAATATTCAAGGCCTTCGTCCAGAACCAGAAAAAAATAAGGAAAAGGGCAATTATTTACTTAAAGAATGTTATTGGGGAAAATTTTCTCGCCAAATTTCTCTTCCCGATAACGTTGATTTAAAGCACGTTAAAGCTTCTTTAAAAGAAGGGATTTTAACTATTATTATCCCTCGCTTAGACAAAGAAGAGGGAAAAAAAGTGAAAATAAGCTAGAAATAGGAATAATCTAAAAAACTAAAAAGAGAAACCAGAGCTAAAAGCTCTGGTTTTTCTTTAAAGAGTGCGGGTGGAGAGACTCGAACTCTCAGTGGTTTCCCACAGGATCCTAAGTCCTGCGCCTATACCAAATTCGGCTACACCCGCTATGCCTTTTCTAATACGCAGAACTCGTTTTCTCTTCCTTAAGATTAACCAATTCCAGAAACGTATTTCACGATACTGGGAAT
>CAYLQR010000008.1:0-11465 GCA_964386365.1 uncultured Candidatus Saccharibacteria bacterium
AAAGCAGTTTGGAATATGTTACCTAAGAACAAACTTCGTTCTCAAAGGATTAAGAAATTGAAATTTGAATAAATTAAATGACTGCTACTACTAAAGAAAAAAAATATTATCCGGCTATTGGTCGTCGAAAAACAGCTCGAGCCAGAATAAGGCTTTACTCTGGAAAGAAGGGTTTTAAGGTAAATGAGAAGGACTGGTTGGATTTTTTCCCTCAGTTGATTTTAAGGGAAATAGTTCAGGCTCCCTTAAAAGAACTTGGGATAGAAGGAAAATTTGGTGGGACGATTTTGGTGAGGGGAGGCGGTATTCGAGCTCAAGCAGAAGCAGTCCGTTTGGGGATAAGTCGAGCTTTAATAAAGTTTAATCCTGAATGGAGAACTCAGCTTAAAGCAGCTGGTTATTTAAGTCGTGATCCTCGAATGAAGGAGAGAAAAAAATATGGACTGAAGAGAGCCCGACGAGCAGCCCAATGGCAGAAGAGATAGTTTTGTCAGAAGAAAATTCAAAAAGAAAAAGGCCCCTCGATTAAGAGTGGGCCTTATTAAAATAATTGATAGGCGAAATTGTATTTTTTATCTCTGTCGTTTTTCCTGATTAAGAAAATTAACTCCCAGACAATAACAGAACTAAGTCTAGTGAAGAAAATTACTCTACAAATTAAGGAACCCGAGAAAAAGAAATCAATTCCAAAGATGAGAAAGAGAAAGATTTCCCCACCTAGTTTCGTCAGTGTTATTATAAGCTTTTTCTCTCTTTGCCTAAAAAGATAATTGGAAAATAGCTCTCTTTTATGCTACTAATGGAGTATATCTTGAAGAAAAATAAAACAATTTAAGACTAAAAGGATGAAGCCATTTTAGCCGGTATTTAAAAAAGAAAAAGGGGGGTCTCTTTTTTAACCCCCCGATATTTTATATCATGATTTTGGGCGGGAGAAGTATTGATATCCCTACTGCAAGTCCGCCTAAAAAAGCAACAAGGTTGCCATTTGACATAAAAAAGGATAACCCAAGCAGGGATAGCCCTCCTACTAGTAATGGGATCATCCACGTTATCCGCGTTATTTTTCCTCCTTTCATTTTTCCTCCTTTCAACGATCTATTGTTTTAATAATAAACTAAAATATTCTAATGTCAAGAGGGGATAGGGAGGATCCTAGCAGATTAAAAAACCCTTTTTCCTTCTTGGGCCTCAAAACCTATCCTTGTAATTGAAATGTTAACAGAAATCATTGACCAATTTTATAGAGAGCAAGAGTCTGATCGAAAGCAGACTCGTTTTTATGTTACTGACGCTGGTAAATGTCATCGGTTCATCTTTTTTAAATTCAAGCAAGCTCCTCATCCAGAATTAGAGCCGAGGATTCTTCGACTTTTTGACCATGGAAATTACATTCATCGCTTAATTATTAAAGCTTTGAGCGAGCAGGGAGTTTTAGAAGGAGAAGAAGTCAATATCCCTCCCCAAGAAATAATTTCTGGGAGAGCGGACGCCTTGTTAAAGATTGATAACCAACGTTATGTCTTAGACATCAAAAGTATTAATCGAAATGGTTTTCAAGTTCTTAAAGAGCCTAAAAAAGATCATCAGAATCAACTACAGCTTTATCTTCATTTTTTTCAGATTAAAAAAGGAATTCTTCTTTATGTTAATAAAGACACTCAAGCTCTTAAAGAATTTTCCTTGCCTTACGACTCAAAACTTTCTAAATCTCTCTTAGATGATTTATTCATCCTCCGAAAAGAAATTGACCAAGATTTGATTCCAGCTCGTCTTCCTAATTGGCCAGGAAATCCTCAATGTCGTTATTGCCCTTACAAAGATATTTGTTCAATGATCGAATCAGAGCCAGTTTATTGGGATCAATTTAAGGAAAGAATAAAGGCTTATGAAAAAGATCTCCGCCAAAATAACAGGACGAAGTTTCTTTTCCCGCCCTACTCAAAAAGTCGCTAAAGATCTTTTGGGTAAATTTCTAGTAACTTCAGAGAAAGCCGGCCAGATTATTGAAACCGAAGCCTATTTAGGAGTAAAAGATAAGGCTGCTCATGTTTATCAGGGGAAGAAAACTCCCCGCAACCAAATTATTTATGGTCCAGCGGGGTTTGTTTATATCTATTTATGCTATGGCTTGTACTGGCAATTAAACATTACTACTGGAAAAAGAGATGAACCAGAGTGTGTTCTTATTCGGGCTTTAGGGAAAACTACAGAAAAAACAGATGGTCCAGGGAAATTAACTCGTTGGCTAGGATTAGATAAATCTTTTTATGGAGAGGATTTGACTTCCAGCTCTAAAATTTGGATTGAAGATCGAAAAGCTAAGATAAATTCGACTGATATTTTCTCCAGTCCTCGAATCGGAATTGACTATGCTCAAGAATGGAGCAGAAGAAAATTAAGATTTTATCTAAGACCGGAATCTTTTTCTTCTTAGATTAATCATTTGCGTAAAGGCCAATTTTAGTTTATTATCAAGAATATGGAAAAAGAAGTTTTTCGCATTCAAGGGGGTCGTCCCCTGGAAGGAGAAGTAGTAGTTCGAGGGGCCAAAAATGCAGCTGGCCCAATTCTTATTGCTTCTTTATTGACTAATGAACCCTGCCAGATAAGCAACCTTCCTTTGATTAAAGACGTTTTGAATACTTTAGAGGTTTTGAAAAGTCTAGGAGCAAAGGTGGAGTGGAAAGGAGAAAGGGAGGTCCGGATTCAAACAGAACGGTTGACTCCGGAGAAAATGAATTTTGATCAAGCTAGAGAAACAAGAATTTCAGTTCTTTTTATTGGAGCTCTTTTGGCTCGACTTTCTTCTTTTAAGATGGTTCGGCCAGGAGGAGACCGAATTGGTCTTCGTCCTATCTCTACTCATTTAAAAGCCTTGGAAAAACTAGGAGCAACAGTTTCCTTTAAAGACGATTTTTACTTTTTTGAAAAGAAGCCTTCTCAAGTTAAGCAGATTGTTCTTTCAGAGTTTAGTGTGACAGCTACCGAAAATCTTCTTTTGGCTTCAGTTCTATCTTCAGAGAAGATAGTAATTAAAGGAGCAGCAATGGAGCCGCAAGTTCAGGATTTAATTCATTGGCTGCAAACAATGGGAGCTAAAATCAAAATTATTGGTAGTCATAGTTTTTTGGTGGAAGGAGTAAAATCTTTAAAGGGTGGGGTTCATTTCTTGATTCCCGACCCTTTAGAGGCAGGAACTTTTATTGTTGCTGGGGCTTTAACTCCTGGGAAAGTAATAGTCAAAGATATTATTCCAGACCATCTAACTCTCTTTTTAAATAAGTTAGAAGAAATTGGAGTCAATTTTAAAATTGAAGAAAAAGGAATAATGGTTGCTTATTCTCCAAAAATTCAGAAAGCAAAAGTTCAAGCTCTTCCTTATCCTGGTTTTCCGACTGATCTCTTACCGATTATTGTTCCTTTGCTTTTAAGAGCCGAAGGAAAAAGTTTGATTCATGATCCTTTATACGAGAATCGACTTCGCTATGTTGATGAGTTAAGAAAGATGGGGGCTGATATCGAAATGGTTGATCCCCATCGAGCTTTTGTCTTTGGTCCTTCTCTTTTTAGGGGAGCAAGAATTGAGTCAAGCGATATCCGAGCTGGAGCTTCCCTGATTCTAGCCGGCTTAATGGCTGATGGGATAACTACTATTGATAATATTGGGCAAATCGATCGAGGCTACGAAAAAATTGAAGAAAGATTGAGTCAATTAGGGGCGGATATTCAAAGAGTTAAACTATAACTATGTCAGTTAAAAAGATTGCTATTGATTTAGGAACGGCTAACTCTTTAGTCTGGGTGCCAAAAAAAGAGATTGTTCTAAATGAACCATCGGTGGTTGCCGTTTCGACGCAAGAGAATAAAGTTTTAGCGGTTGGGAAAGAAGCGCGGAAAATGATTGGACGAACTCCAGATGCAATTCGTGTTTATCGGCCTTTGAAAGAAGGGGTAATTGCTGATTATCGGGTTACTCAGGCAATGCTTCATCATTTTATTTCTATTGCTTTAGGTAAATTTCATTTTTTAAAGCCAGAATTAGTGATTTCTGTTCCGGCTGATATTACTTCAGCTGAAAGAAGAGCGGTAATTAAAGCTGGTTTGAGCGTAGGGGCGAAGAGAGTCTATTTAGCTAAAGAACCAATTTTAGCAGCCATTGGAGCCGGCATTCCTATTGAATCTTGTTCTGGTCATATGGTAATTGATATCGGCGGGGGAACTTCTGAAGTAGCCGTTATCTCTCTAGGAGGAATCGTTGCTTCTAGCTCTGCTCGGGTTGGAGGAGATCGAATGGACGAAGCGATTATCCATTATGTTAAAAGCAAATACAATTTAGCTTTAGGATTACAAAGCGTTGAAGAAGCTAAGAAGAAGATTGGAACAGCCCTTCCTCTTAAAGAACAAAAATACTTAGAAGTGAAAGGAAGAGATCTTCTTTCTGGTCTTCCTCGAAACATTAAGCTTTCTTCTAATGAGATTCAAGAAGCTATCCAAGATGTTCTGGAAGAAATTGTTTTGTCGGTTAAGGATGTTTTGAGGAGAACGCCAGCTGAATTGTCAGCTGATATTATGAATAAAGGAATTATCCTTAGTGGTGGTGGCGGGCTTTTACAAAACTTTGATCAACTAATTACTAAAGACGTTAAAGTTCCTTGCTTTGTAGCTGAGGATTCACTTCTTTCAGTAATTAAAGGAGGGGGAGTAGTCCTAGAAAGTCTTGACTTTTACCGCCGAAGCTTAGAAAGTGATGCCTGATTCATGGAATTTAATTTTCCAGTTAAAGAATTTCTTCAAGGGACTCTTAAGGAAAAAAGAATAAGTCAATCTTATATCTTTTTGGGGGAAAAAGGCGTTGGGAAAGAAGAAATGGCTCTTTGGTACGAAAAGCAGCTTAATCCGGATAAGAAAAAAAATCGCTTTAATTTGCTTTTAATTAAACCGGAAGAAGAAAAACAGAACATTTTAATTCAGCAAATTGATAAAGAAATGCGACATTGGCTAGTTTTGAGACCAAATTCAGGCTATCAATTAGTGGTTATTAATCCAGCAGAGTTGATGACTCCAAGAGCTCAAAATTCCTTACTGAAGATTCTAGAAGAACCGAAACCACAAATGATAATTATTCTTTTAGCTAGACGACTGCAGGGATTAAAGAAAACGATTCTTTCACGATGCCAAATTTTGAGATTTCAAAAATTAAGTTCAGAAGAAGTGAGAGAATGGTTAAAGAAAGAAGGTTTAAAAGTTGACGAAATAGAAAAGGTTGTTTTCTTGGGAGAAGGGAAGGTAGAAAGAATTAAATTTTTGCTGAATCATCGAAAAGAAATTTCAGCAGAAATGAATTCTTATCAGGAATTGAAGGCCTTATTAGGAGGGGATTTAATTTCTCGCTTGAATTGGTTAGAAAAACCCTCTTCTAGTTTTTCTAAAGCAGACTTGGAAAAATTTCTCTATTCTGCTCTTAATCTCTACCGACGCTTCTTGTTGCAAAAAACAGGAAAAGAAAAGGAGCTATTTTCTTTGCCCGCTAGCTATTCTTGGTCTCGCATCTTTCACGCTCTTCAAGCTCTGGAAGAAACAAAAAATCTTTTAAGCGAAACCAACGTTAATAAAAAACTCCTTTTAAATCAATTATTTATTAATCTTTAAATTATGTCATCTTTTGAATTAAAAAAAATTGAACTAGAGCTAGAAAAAACCATCTCTTTTTTACAAAAAACTTTTAATCAAGTTCGAGCTTCTCGAGCCACTCCGGCTCTAGTAGAGAATTTGCCAGTTAATTTAAGTGGAGTGGAAACCCCGCTTAAGCAATTAGCTTCAATTTCTTGCCCTCAATCTAATCAGATTATGATTCAGCCTTGGGTGGGGGACTATTTAGGACCAATCGAGAAGGCAATTAGTCAATCCAATTTAAGTCTTAACCCAATTGTGGATCAACAGGTTATCCGCATTACATTACCCACTCTTTCGACAGAAAGAAGAGAAGATCTTTCTTCTCTTATTAAAGAGAAGGCAGAGGAGGCAAGGCAAACTATTCGTCATTGGTGGGATGAAGGCTGGAGCCAAATTCAAGATGATTTTAAGAAGAAAGAGATTTCTGAAGATGAGAAATTTAAATCAAAAGATGATTTCCATAAACTGATCCAGGATTATCAGCAGAAAATAGAAGATTTGAAAGAAAAGAAAATTCAAGAGATTAAAGAAGGTTAAATTAATCAATGTTTACAACAATTATTATCGCCTTAGTCAGTTTAGTCGGCTTGATGGTTATTCATGAGCTGGGGCATTTTTTAATGGCCTTAATTTTCAAAATGCCAGTAGAGGAGTTTGGCTTAGGACTTCCACCTCGTTTAGCTTCTTGGAAAATAGGCTCAGTTCTTTTTTCTTTGAATCTTCTTCCTTTTGGAGCCTTCGTTCGCATTAAAGGAGAAGATAGGAACGAAGAAGGTTTTGGTTTGTTCCCGGCCTGGAAGCAAGCTTTAGTTCTGGTTGCTGGAGTGGTCGCTAATTGGCTGACGGCAGTTGTTATTTTTGGTTTGGTAGCTGGTATTTGGGGGCTTCCTTACGCTGTTCCTGATGAAGTAGTTAATCCAGAAGCAAGATTACAGGTTACGGGGGTTGCTTCCGGAAGTCCAGCTGAATCAGCTGGCTTGAAAGCTGGCGATTGGTTGATAGGGATGGGGGTAGGGGAAGAAATGGAGAGGGTTTCTCTTCTCCAGACTTTTACTGATTTTATTGATCAACATCGAGGAGAAGAAATTTTTTTACAATTAGAAAAACCAACAGGAATAGAAAACATTTCTTTGATTCCTCGAGAGTCGCCTCCAGCTGGAGAGGGAGCGATTGGAATTAGTTTTGCCCGAATAGTAATGGAAGAATCTTCTTGGTGGGAGGCTCCGCTGGCTGGTTTTTCAGCTACGATTAATCAAACAATAGCCATTCCTTTTTCTCTGGGTCAATTGATTTCTCAATGGATCAAGGGCCAGCCAACGATGGGGGCAGAATTAGTTGGACCGATAGGTCTTGGTCAGATGATTGGCCAAACCTTTACTCTTGGCTGGAATTATCTTCTTCAATTAGTGGGAATAATTGCTGTTTACCTCAGTTTGTTTAATATTCTTCCTTTGCCAGCCCTTGACGGAGGAAAGATTCTCTTTCTAGGAATTGAGAAAATTCGTCGAAAGCCAATTAGTACTAGGATTAAAGAATCCTTGAATGGTGCTTTTTTCGTTTTCTTTATTCTGCTAATGCTTTTGGTTACTTTGAGAGATATTATTCATCTGTTTTAGAGACTGGAAAAGAAGTAAATTTGTGATTATCTTTTTTTCTGTCTATAATGAAAGAAAATGTTTAAAAAATTAGAAAATTATCTTTTTCGTGATGTAGCTATTGATTTGGGAACGGCTAATTCTTTAGTCTATGTTTCAGGAAGAGGAGTCATCATTAACGAACCTTCAGCCGTTACTGTCAATCAAAAAACTGGCCAGATTTTGGCTATTGGCCAAGAAGCTCAAAGGATGATTGGTCGGACACCAGCTTATATTAAAGTTGTCCGTCCTTTAGTTAAGGGAGTAGTTTCCGATTTTGAAATTACGGAACAACTTTTAAAATATTTTATTCAAGAAGCTCGAGTAAAAGAAAAGACTCTTCGGATATGGCCGAGAGTCATTATCGGTTTGCCCTGTGGGGTAACTGATGTTGAAGCTCGAGCAGTTAAAGACGCTGCTCTTGGAGCCGGAGCTCACCGAGCTTTTTTGGTAGAGGAACCAGTTGCTTCGGCAATTGGGATGCGCTTGCCTATTCGTCAAGCAGGTGGAAATCTAGTAGTTGATATTGGCGGGGGAACAACAGAGGTAGCCGTTATTTCTTTAGGAGGGATTGTTGTCTCTCGAAGCTTAAAAGTTGCTGGAGACAGGTTGAATGAAGAAGTCCAGCGTTTTATTCAGGAGAAATATCATCTTTTTATTGGAGAGAGAACAGCTGAGCTAGCTAAAATTCAAATTGGCTCAGCTTTGCCGGAGAAACAAAGAAAAGAAGTTGCTCTCCGGGGAAGAAACTTCATTACTGGTTTACCAGAAGAGGTGATGGCCTCCAACGATGATATTTATCACGCTCTTCATCCTTCAGTTGAGTCTATCATTAAAGCAATCAAGACAGTTATTGAGGAAACTCCTCCCGAATTGCTTTCTGATATTATGTCTGGAGGAATCTATCTTTGTGGCGGAGGAGCTCTTTTGAGAGGCCTTAATAAGTTAATCTCTCAAGAAGTTAAAGTGCCGGTCAAGGTAATAGAAGATCCTCTAACGGCAATGGTTAGAGGAGCGGGGATGATTCTTGAACACCTTGATCAATTCCAAGAAGTTTTAACAGTTGAGCCAGATGAAACTACTCCTGGGGAGAGGGGGTTGAAGCCAATTTCTTCTGAAGTTGCTTAATCAAGGGCTCCCAGTCTCCCTTGGTTATTATTTCTTCAAGATTAGACCACGATTTTTTTAATCGATGGTCTTTTAATTGATTCCTTTGAAAATTATAAGTTCTTATTTTTTGGGCTCTTTCCATTTGCCCTGCCTGTTCTTTTCTAAGGCTTTTTTGAGCTTGAGCTTTTCTTTCTTCCTCGTATTGAAAAACTTTCGCTTTTAAAATTTTTAAAGCGTTTTCTCTATTTTTTACTTGGTCTCGTTCGCTCTGGCAACTTACGGTTAAATCAGTAGGAAGGTGGGTGATCCGGACAGCTGTTTGTCTCTTGTTGACATTTTGTCCTCCTGGACCAGATGACTTATAGAAAGATATTTTTAAATCAGCTGGATTTAATTCTATTTTTTGATCTTGATCTTCAGGAAGCACAGCAACGCTGACAGTAGAGGTATGAATCCTTCCTCCCTTTTCTGTCTTTGGAATACGTTGAACTCGATGGACTCCTCCTTCGTATTTCATCATTGGCCAAACATTTTCTCCCTGAAGAGAGAAAATTATTCTTTTATAGCCTCCTAGGTCGGTCAAATTAAGATCAAATATCTTTTCTTTCCAGCCTTTTTGTTGGGCAAAACGCTGATAGGCTAGAAAAAGATCTTTAGCAAAAAGAGCGGCTTCTTCACCGCCGGCTCCTGCCCGGATCTCGATAATTGCCTTAGCCGAATTTATCATTTAGAGGTTTTCTTGCCCTTTTTAGCTAACCTTTCCTTGAATTTTTGAACTTGTCCCTGTCGGTCAACTATTTTTTCTTGACCAGTATAGAAAGGATGGCATTGAAAACAAATTTCAGTGTGAATTTCTGGTTTTGTAGAACCAATGGTAAAAGTGTTCCCGCAGTTACAGGAAACTTTTGCTTCTGGATAATATTTAGGGTGAATTTTCTCTTTCATGATTTTTAAGGATAACAGATTTTTTCTTAAATGACAAGGGAAGTTGATTTTTATTGGAAAAAGTGTTATCTTTTAAAACTAGTGTTTAAAATTTATATCTGATAATTTTAATTTATGGTTAAGAAAAGCAAAATTGATTTACCGAAAGAGGGGAAAGCTCTTGAGGATCTAGTAGAGGAGATGTCTAAGGCTGGAGTTGGCTTCGGTCACCGGACTTCAAAACTGCATCCAAAAATGGCTCCTTATATCTTGGGAATTAAATCGACTATCCACATTATTGATTTGGAGAAAACAATAGCGGAATTGAGAAAAACCCTCTCTTTTATAGAAGAATTATTTCTCAAAAACAAATCTCTTTTGTTAATTGGAACAAAGGTTCAGTTTCGTGAATTAGTAGAAGAGGTAGCGAAAGATTGCAATTTACCCTATGTTAATCAGCGGTGGATTGGAGGAGCTCTAACTAATTTTTCTGTTATTTCTCAAAGGATTAAACAGTTGGAGAAAATGGAAGAAGACAAGCAAAAAGGGAATTGGGAAAAGTATTCTAAAAAAGAACGTCTTTCTTTGGATAATGAACGGCAGAAACTGGAAGAAAAATTTGGAGGCTTGCGAACAATGAAAAGCAAACCAGAGGCTGTTTTTATCTTAGATCTAGATAAGAACGCTCTTGCGGCTAGAGAGGCTCGAAAAGAAGGAATTAAAGTAGTTGCTTTAGTTGACACTAATATTGATCCAAGTTTGGCTGATTATCCTATTCCGGCTAGCGATGACGCCATTACTTCAGCTAGATTCATTCTCGATTATCTTAGAAAAACCATTAAGGAAGCTCAAATTCAAGCTTCAAAAGAAGAAATTAAGAAAGAAGATTAAAGTCTATGGTGACAATTGAAGAAATTAAAAAGTTAAGAGAAGAAACAGGGGTTTCAATCAGTCGGTGCAAAGAAGCCCTTGAAGAAACAAAAGGGGATTTAGTAAAAGCTAAAGAGAATTTAAGGAAAAAGGGACAGGAATTGGCGGAAAAGAGGGCAGATAAGGAGACGGGAGCCGGTTTAGTGGAAACCTACCTTCACGCTAATCATCGTTTAGGAGTAATGATTAGTCTTCTTTGCGAATCTGATTTTGTTGCCCGTTCAGAAGATTTTCAAAATCTAGCTCATGAAATTTGCTTGCAGATTGCTGCTATGAAGCCGCTTTATCTTCGAGAAGAAGATATTCCTACTGAAAAAATTGAAAAAGAAAAAGAAGTTTATCAAGAATCTTTAGGGGAGACAGATAAGCCTCAGGAAGTGGTAGATAAGATTATTGCTGGGAAATTAGAAAAATGGAAAAAAGAGGTGGTTCTTTTAAAGCAGGCTTGGGTAAAAGATTCAAGTAAAACAATTGAGCAATTACTAGAAGAGGCCGTAGCCAAATTGGGAGAGAAAATAGAAATTAGAAAATTTGTTCGCCTAGAAGTTTAAACTTATGAAAGAGGTCTTTTTTATTCTAGCTCACGCCTTGTTGGCAATTAGTCTTATCGGGGTAGTCGCTATCCTTGCTAGAAAGATCTTTTTCTTTTTTTCGGTTCCAGAAATTTCTTTTTCTAAAATTCATCCTTTAGAATCTTCGAAGAAGGTAAAAAAAGTTTTTTCAAGGGAATGGAAGAATGTTTTTCGGAGAACAAAAGAGAGAAATAAGCTAAAGGATGATTACTGGGACAAATTATTAAAGTAAGAAAGGCCCGGGTAGCTCAATTGGCAGAGCACCGCTTTTGTAAAGCGAAGGTTGGGGGTTCAACTCCTCTCCCGGGCTCTATCTTGCCCGAAGTAGTTGGGTTATTGCTTAACCTGTTTAAGCAATATCAGAGCGGTTGAGGTTAGACCTCAATCGCTTTTAATATTTATAGAGGTTTCCCTCTTCCTCTTGACAAATTAATATAATGGTGTTAATATATCGTCAATTACTAAAAAGGAGGAGCAAAATGAAAAAGTTTGAGTTGACGGGAAAGGAAGTTGGCCTCTTGCTAGAGGCCATAAACGAAAGAATTTCGGACCTTTGGGTGGTTTGGACCTCGACAGAGAAGAAAAGGAAGGCAGAGGAAAAAATTCTCTCCCTAAGGAG
>CAYLQR010000009.1:0-6148 GCA_964386365.1 uncultured Candidatus Saccharibacteria bacterium
CGGACAAATGAGCTTTTTATCGTTGAGTCTCGCCCAGAGACGATTCATCGAGGAAAGAGAATAACTTCTTATAATGAATATAAGTTATTGTCAGAAAAAGAGGTTTTACTAGAAGGAATTGCTGTTGGGGAAAAAGTAGTTACTGGTCGGGTAAGAGTAATTAAAAAGGTTTCTGAATTAAAAGCTTTTAAAAGGGGAGAAATTTTAGTGACTGAGATGACTGATCCTGACTGGGTTGGTTTAATGAAAAAAGCAGGAGCGATTGTTACTGATGAAGGAGCCCGGACTTGTCACGCGGCTATTGTTTCTCGGGAGTTAGGAATTCCTTCAGTTGTGGGAACGGGAGAAGCAAGTTCAACTTTAAAAAATAGTCAATTAGTAACTGTTAATTGTGCTGGAGGAAGAGGAGAGATTTTGAAAGGAAAAATTCCTTATCGAGTAAAGAAATATGATCTTCGGAATATTCCTCAGGTTAAACCGGCTATTTCTCTTAATATTGGCATTCCAGGGTTGGCTTTCAAATATTCTTTTCTTCCAGTAGCCGGAGTTGGTTTGGTAAGAGAAGAATTTGTCATTGCTAATGATATTGGAATTCATCCTTTAGCTCTTTGTCAATTCTCTCAATTAAAAGATAAGGCTCTTCAGAAGAAAATTGAAAATTTAACTTTTCCTTATCAAGATAAAAAACAGTTTTTTGTAGATCGTTTAGCTGAGGGGATAGGGCAAATCGCGGCTGCTTTTTGGCCTCGGCCGGTAATAGTTCGTTTTTCTGATTTCAAATCTGATGAATACAGACAATTATTAGGAGGGGAAAAGTTTGAACCGGAAGAAGATTGTCCGATGTTAGGCTGGCGAGGAGCTTCTCGTTATTATTCTTCTTCTTTCCGTCCAGCTTTTCAATTAGAATGCCGAGCTTTAAAGAAAGTCAGAGAAGAATTTGGCTTGACTAATACAATGGCAATGATTCCTTTTTGTCGGACGCCGGAAGAAGGAAAAAAGGTTTTAGCGGAAATGAAGAAAGAAAATCTGAGAAAGAATAATTTGAAAATTTATGTAATGGCTGAAATCCCAGCCAATATAATTTTAGCCGATGAGTTTTTAAATATTTTTGATGGTCTTAGCATTGGCTCTAATGATTTAACTCAATTAACTTTGGGTTTAGATCGGAATGAAGCAGGAAGTGGAAAGATTGGAGATGCCAGAAATAAAGCAGTTAAAAAGTTAGTGGCTGAGGCAATTAAGATTTGTCGTCGTCATAAAAAGTATAGTGGTTTTTGCGGAGAAGCTCCTAGTAATTATCCAGATTATGCCCTCTTCTTAGCTCAGGAGGGGATTGAGTCAATTTCGGTTTCTCCATCAGTAGTTATTAAGACTATTTCCCGATTAGCTAAAGAGGGGAATTGAAAAGAAATTATTATCAGTTAGAATATAAAGTGTTATGTTAAATCTTATTGCAGAAAAACGTAAAGCCTTGGGAAGAAAGAATCAGTCTTTGAGGGAAGAAGGTTGGATTCCAGCTGTCGTCTATGGAGAGAAAATGAAAGCTCTTCCAATTAAAGTTAAAGCTGAGGAAATGACTAAGGCTTATCATGAGGTCGGTAGTACCGGTTTGATTTCTCTGGTTTTAGGGAAAGAAGAGGGAGCCAAGTCCTATCTTTGCCTGGTCCATGAAATCCAAAGGGATCCTTTGGACAATCATTTTCTTCATGTTGATTTTTATCATCCATCGATGAAGAAGAAAGTAATAGCTGAAGTTCCTTTGGTTTTTGAAGGAATAGCTTCAGCTGTTAAAGAAAAAGGAGGAGTTTTAGTAAAAGAGCAGCTTTCGGTAGAAGTGAAAGGGTTAGTAACTGAATTGCCGAAGGAGATAAAGGTAGATTTGACTAGTCTTAAAGAAATTCACGATAAAATTCTCTTTCAAGATCTGCCTATAGGTAAAGGGTTGGAGATTTTAGCTGATCTAGAAAAAATTGTTGTTTCTGTCACTGCGCCGAGAGCAGTTGAAGAAGAATTAGAAGAGCCGCTTGAAGAGGTTGAGGCAGAAGTAGTTGGTGAGAAGAAAGAGGAAAAGGAAGGAGAAGAAGAGAAAGAGGGAGAAGCAAAAAGAGGAGAAGAGAAGAAAAGCTAAAAATCGACTTTTTAAGTTAGGAATCTTATGTCTAAACCAAAGAAATTAATTTTGGGAGGCAGCTTTTTCTTAGCCGTTCTTTTCTTTTTCGGCTGGCAGTTGTCTTTAGCCGAAGAAAGAAATCTTCAGCAAATTTGTCAGCCAGCCGAATTGGATAAAATAGAACAAGAATCTTCTCGAGAAGAATATCAACAATTGTTGAAGGATTGTTTGGCTTATTATGAGAAATATTATCAAGTGCAGGAAGACGTTTATCAGAATCAACTAAGCGAAGTTCAGGGAAGTCGACAAACTTTAGAGGGTGAATTAGCTTACTTGGGAGGAAGAATTCAAGCCTTAGAAGCTCAAATTCAAGAAAGTCAGCTAATAGTTCGTGATTTAACTTTAGAGATTGAAGATAAAGGAGAGTCGATTAAGGTTACTCAAAAACAGATAGAAGATTATCGATTAGACCTAGCTGATTTGCTTCAATTAACTTATCAGTATGATAAGCAGCCAATAGTTTTAGAAATTTTAGCCGGAGAGCAAAATTTAGCTGATATTTTTCGTAGTTTAGTGGTTCTTGATTCCTTAAACGAGCGATTTCAGGAGAGATTGCAAGGAGCAAAAGATTTAAAAGTTTACTTGGAGGAACAACAGTCTTTGAGAGAAATAGAGAAAGAAGATTTGGAAAAAGAAATTGTTCTTCATTCTTTTCAAGAAGATGACTTGGTTTCAACTAAAGAAACTAAAGATGAGCTTTTGGAAAGGACTAAAGGGCAGGAACAGATTTATCAACAACAATTAAAAAAAGTTCAAACGGAAGCGGAGGAGAAAGCAGAAGAACTTCGGTCTCGTCTTTTTCGCTTAATTGATGTTCCGGAGGGAGGAATTAAATTTGGACAAGCGGTCGAAGTAGCTGAATCAACGGCTCTATTAACGGGGATTGATCCAGCTTTCCTTTTAGCTATTTTGGCTCAAGAGTCAAGCGAAATTATTGGAGCGAACGTTGGTGGTTGTTATTTGACTAATGCTCAAACTGGAAATGGAACTTACATTAAAAGTGGAGGAGTAGCTCCTCGAACAATGAAACCGAGTCGAGACGTTCCCGTTTTTCTAGAATTAACAGAGAAATTAGGTCGAGATTGGAAAGAAACTCCGGTTTCTTGTTGTATCTTTCGGAATGGCCAGCCTTGGGGCTGGGGAGGAGCAATGGGCCCAGCTCAATTTATTCCTTCAACTTGGGTTCTTTTTGAAGAACAAGTTCAGACTTTGCTTCAGAAAGAAACTCCGGCTAATCCTTGGGCTATTCAGGATTCGTTCTTGGCTTCAGCTTTGTATCTTCGTCAGTTAGGAGCTGATGGAACTTATCGGGGGCAATTGAATGCTGCTTTGAGTTATTTTGGCTGTTCTTCAGCTTATTGTGTCTCTTTCTATGGGCAGCCGGTTCTGGAAAGAAGTCAGCAATATCGTGAGGAAATTAAGATTATTCATCAAGCTGAATAATGATTGAGAAAAAAGAAGTTGAATATTTAGCTCAATTGGCCAGATTGGAATTGGAAGAAAAGAATTTACCAAAGCTAGAAAAAGATTTAGCTTCTATTCTAGAATACGTTGGGCAATTGAAGGAATTCAATCTTTTAGGAAAAGCAGAAAAAGAGGAAATTGGAAAAGGGAATCAACGGCTAGATGAAGCTAAAGCTAGCCTAGCAAAAGCTAAAGATCTTCTTTCTTTAGCTCCCGCTCTTCAGAAAGGTTTTATTAAAGTTAAATCAATCTTTAAAAATGGAGCTTAACCAGTTAAGCATTGTTGAAGCCGCTCAAGGATTAAAAGAGAAGAAATTCTCTTCTCGAGAATTGACGGAAAATTGTTTTAGAAAGATTGAAGAAAAGGAGAAAGACCTCCTTGCTTTTTTAGAGATTAATAAAAAAGAGGCTTTAGCTCAAGCAGAAATAGCTGATCAATCTTTAGCTAAAGAGAAAGTTTTTCCTTTAACTGGTATTCCCTTGGCAGTCAAGGATAATATTTTAGTTCAGGGAAGACCTTGCACAGCTGCTTCCCAGATTTTAAAAAATTACCTTGCTCCTTATGATGCGACGGTTATTCGTCGACTGAAAGAAGAAAAAGCCGTCATTTTAGGGAAGACTAATTTAGACGAGTTTGCAATGGGAGCTTCAACGGAAAATTCTTCATTTCAAATTACTCATAACCCCTATGATTTAGAAAGAGTTCCCGGAGGATCATCTGGAGGTTCAGCGGCAGCCGTTAAAGGAGGAGAAGCGATTTACAGTTTAGGTTCGGATACTGGTGGTTCAGTTCGTCAGCCAGCTGCTTTTTGCGGACTAGTTGGCTTAAGGCCAACTTATGGAAGTGTTTCTCGTTTTGGGTTGATAGCTTTTGCTTCTTCTTTAGATCAGATTGGCCCTTTGACTAAAACAGTTGCTGATAGTCGGCTCGTTTTCCAAGCTATTAAAGGAAGAGACGAGAGGGATGCCACCAGTCAAAAATTAGAAAAAGAAGACTCTTCTTTCTCTTTTGCTAAATTGAGGATTGGACTTTTTAAAGATGAACTTTTGAAGGAAGTTGATCCAAGAATTATTGAAAGAATAAAAAAAGCAGTTGCCGTTTTGGAAAAAGAGGGGGTGAAAATAGAAGTTTTAGATTTTCCTTCTTTACCTTATGCTCTGCCGACCTATTATATTATTGCTCCAGCTGAAGCTAGTGCTAATTTAGCTCGCTATGACGGCATTAGATATGGCAAATCAGTAGCTGCTTCTAATCTAGAGGAGGTTTATCGCTTAACTCGAGGGCAGGGTTTTGGGCAAGAAGTTAAGCGCCGAATTATTTTAGGAACTTTTGTTTTATCAGCTGGCTACGCTGACAAATATTACAAAAAAGCTTGGAAAGTGAGAGAGGCGATTAGTAATGATTTTCTAAAAGCTTTTCAAAAAGTTGATGTTATCATTAGCCCGACTACTCCTAGCCTTCCTTTTAAAATTGGAGAAAAGACTCAAGATCCAATTCAAATGTATGCTTCTGATCTTCTAACTACTCCCGCTAGTTTGGCTGGTTTGCCGGCTCTCAGTCTTCCGGTTGGAGAGATTGATCAATTACCAGTTGGCTTGCAAATTACCGGATCGGCTTTCCAAGAAGAATTGCTTTTTAAGTTGGGAGAAGAAATCGAAAAATTAACTTTTCCTCTCTAATGATTGATTGGATAAACTTTTTTGTTTCTCCAGAATTTCAAGCGAAAATTAGATTAATTCGATTTTTAGCTTTTCTTTTAATCCTTTTCTTTCTAGGAACAACAATCTATTTTTTAGCTAAAACAAAATATTTAGAAGTTCTATTTAGAAAATCAAAATGGCTTAAAGATTATCGATCTTTTAAAGCTCAACGTCCAGAAAAGAGATTGAAAGCCTGGAAGGAAATTGAAGGTTTAATTGGAAGCGATTTGCTTTCAGAGAATAAATTAGGGGTAGTTAAAGCGGGAGATCTTCTAGATAAAGTTTTAAGGGAAGCCGGTTATCCAGAAAAAGATTGGGCAGAAAGATTAAACAAAGCTTTGGTCAATTCTAAGCTTGATTTGTCTTCTCTCCATCAAGCTTTAGAGCTTAGAAAAGGAATTCTTGAAAATCCAGAAAAGAAGATAGAAGTTTCTAAGCTAAAAAAGGCGGTTGAAAATTTTCAAAAAGCTTTGGATGAGTTGCGCTATTTTTGATTGACAAAGAAAGGATGATTGTTTAAAATACTTTTAGACTTTTTTGAAGGATCCTGGGAAAAAAAGAGAAAAAAGGATTCTTTTTTTATCTTAACGCGGGGTGGAGGAGTAGTACCTCGTCAGTCCCATAAGCTGAAGACGCCCGTGCAATTCGGGCCCCCGCAACAAAAAAGAAAGCCAGTGTAGCTCAATGGTTAGAGCAATTGCATCATAAGCAAGAGGTTGTAGGTTCGAATCCTACCACTGGTACCAGTTTTACTGGGGGCGTAGCTCAATTGGCTAGAGCACATGCTTGTCGAGCATGGGGTTGTGGGTTCGA
>CAYLQR010000010.1:0-12764 GCA_964386365.1 uncultured Candidatus Saccharibacteria bacterium
ATGACTATTTTCTTTCTTTCTTCTGGCCAAGCTCTAATTTTATCTAAAAATTTCATTTACTAATAGCTAAAGCTTGAACGATAGTAGTTTCCGGAGTTAGAGATAATTTATTAGTTGAAAGAGAGGATTCTTCTTCTATCTTGCTAATTCCTAAAACCTCCGCTAACCTTTGGAGATGATTAGCCTCATAATCCATTGGGATAATAAGGGGAATTTCAAGCTGGGAGATAAGAGCCGAAGACTTATCAGGCCCTAATCCCTTCCCATCTAAAGAAAGAAAAAGGATATCTGCCTCTGTTACTCGATCCATTTCTTTGGGAGACAAGTCTTTTTGAGAAGGCTGAAAAAAATAGACTAATTTTTCTCTTTCAAAACGACAAAGGAAAATTAACTTATCATTGTAGGGAATAGCTTGGACTCCAAAGCCTTTAATCTCATACTCGCCCGGAGAATTAATCAAGAAAGGACCTTCTTTTTGCTTTTTCCACCCTTGAGGAAAACTTTCTCTTTTTGCGACCAAAACCAAGTCTGGCTGAGAAGCTTTCAATGATTCTTCTTCAAAAGCTCCTAAGCTGACTTTAATCTTCGGCTTTTTAGCTAAATCTTGAAGAAGAAATTGATTTTGACTTTTACGTGTAATAAACATTATTCAAAAAGAAAAAGCATTGATTAATCCTCTTTTTTTCCTTAAGACTTAATTAGTTGAACCAGATGATGGAGAAACTTCGTGCCACTGGACAGAACCACTAGTAAGTTCTACCTGGCCACTACAGGAGCAGGGACCATAGCCATCACTATCAGTAGTTTGTAAAGTGACGGTCTCTGTTTCGTTAGTCAAGAAGGTTACTTCCGGATTCTGACTAGTCGAAGTTGTCTCGTTAGCATAACTATAATCTAGATCCTCGTCTCCGCTGAAGAGCCATTGCCAGCTAGAAGCAGTTGCTTCACCGTAAGTAGAAGATTCATCAAGAAGGGAAGTAATGGAGCCAGTCTGTGGTTCTGTCGGATTAGTAGAGAAACTGGGAAGAGGCCAATGATGAGCCGAAACTACCTTGAAAGCGTCCGTCACTGACCAATTACCCCAGACATCGTCTGAATTGCTAACTCTCACTCTCCACCAATAATCCGTTCCTCCATATTGGAGATTACAATTAGAAGCATCCTGAAAACCATTCTCACCACAAGTTCCCAAACTATCGTCAAAATTATCAGCACCATGGCTAGCGTGATGGGAAGTGGAAGAAACATCGGACTGATAACGATAGACTAGATTATTGAAATCAGCATCGCTGTAAATCTCTACTTCATAGCCATTAATATCTCCGTCAACCGACCAATTGAGAGTCGGGTGGAGAGAATCGGAACATAAATCCCAAGTATCATGAGGATCAGTCGGTTGAATCCCCATCGGTAGACCCGTGTAAACCATATAATCAATACCTGAATCATCGGTTAGATGATTGAAGCTTATCCAGCCCAAAACATCACTTCCATAAGCCCAACCTTCAAACTCTTTACTATCAACATTCAAAGTCACTTCATAGTCATAACTATCGCCCGTTTTCTTGTTTAAGCTAATCCAGCCGTCCCAACCATCGCCATAATTTAAAGCTCTCGCCCAACCATCTAATTGGTAATTATCTTCTTTTAAGCGAGCAATACAGCTTTCATCAACACAAGGATCATCACTGGGCGGAGTTCCAGTCTCATCCCTATCAAAAGAAATCCAGCCCAGATTCTCCGACCAGACATGACCACTTAATTTATTGCTTTCCTCGTCGATTGTCACTCCGTAATCACAAGCGCCGGGCCCTTGGAAGCCAATCCAGCCGACAACGTCCGAGCCCCAAGCCCAGCCCTGAAAATTACCGTCATCATTAATAAAAACTCCGCTCATCGCCCCCGTTCCCTCTGTCCAGCCTTCGGCGCTACACTCGGCACCATAACATCTTAATTTAATCCAGCCATCCCAACCGCCTTCCGGAGCAATTAGGAACTTTGCCCAGCCACTAAATTCTTTAGTCCCCGAATCATAACGGGCGATTGCTCCCGTTGTCTGATAAGGATCCCCGGGAGGATTGCCAGTATCGGCTCGGTTAAAAGAGAGCCAGCCGAGATTATCCGACCAAGCCTCTCCAGAAAGATTTCCGCTTTCATCAATGTTTACTTGATGATCAGCTGTCGCCGGATTACAACTATCGTCAGTAGCGCAATTAAGACTAATCCAACCAATATTATCCGACCAGCCCCAACCTTCTAATTCTCCGGTTCCAGAATTATAAGAAGCAGTGAGAGTATCAACATCGCTATTGTTAAAAGAGAGCCAGCCAATATTATCCGACCAAGCATAACCTCGAACATTAGCTCCAAATTCATCCTTGGAAACAGCGGTAATAAAATAATCGGTCCCCTCACTCCAATCTCCTTCTAAATCCGAACTATCCCAAAATCTCCAGCGCTGATAATATTTCTGATAATTAAAATTTAAATTTGGCCCGCTATAAGTTATCTCTAAACGGTCCCCTTCGTCAACTGAACAAGCACTCTTCGTGCTATCCCAGTAAGGAGTATCCCAAGAACCACCTTCTGCTATAACTTGAACTTGATAATAAGTAGCTGTATCTGAAGTATTAGAATTATCATATTCCGCGCTTAAAACTGGGCTGGAATTAGTTACATCGCTTGGATTGACCGCATCATTAGTCCAGATATTAGTCGGACTAAGAGGAGTTATTACCACCGAAAAAGTACCGCCCGATAACGAGTCCGAACATAAATCGTTGGTGTCACAGACTTTCGCCCAGTAATTATAGCTACCCGTATCAGAAGTAGTATAAACAGCTGAAGGATCCGACGATACTGCACTAGCGCTTGCTGCATAGCAGTCAGCTGTGTTTCCCGGTTCGCAATTAGTACAAGAGGAATCTTGGCAAACATATAATTTGATATTATCGCTATCCGGGTCAGAAGCAGTAGAACTAAAAGTAGTTTCTAAACCACTTTCTTGAGGGTCAGGAGAATCAGAAACAGAAGTAATAGTCGGAGGGCTGTTTAATTGTTCTATCGTTGTTGACCCGTCAGTTCCGTCTTCTCCCGGTTGAGCATAAGCTCCTCCTCGAGCATAACCTCCAGCTCCACCGTCAATAGAATAAGTTCCCGCTGTATAAGAGCTAGTATAGCCGATGTAGATATAACCACCGCCTCCGCCGCCGCCTCCTCCTCCGTAGGTTCCGTCAGTTGAATAAATATCTTTCCCTCCTATTCCGCCAATAACTTCTAAAGTGCCGGCCGTCACTGAACCACCGTATAAATAAATATTTCCGCCGCCGCCGCCGGCTCCACCGCCGCCCAAATTCCCATTACTACCATTGCTCCCGTTAGCTTTAATTGTCCCGGTAATATTGATATCCCCATAGAGAGAAATTTTTCCTCCGCCAGCTCCGCCAGCTCCGCCATAGTAAGTCGCACTACTATAGATACCTCCGCTACCGCCGCCGCCAGCGTAAGAACCGCCATCTCCGCCGGGATCACCAGTAATATAATAACTTCCACCACCACCGCCACCGCCAGCATTCGCCGCCCCTGCTCCACCAAGGTCACCATTATTATATCCTTTTCCGCCAGCTCCTCCTGTTCCCCCTTTATCAGTTGCTCCCGGACCGTCAGAACCAACATTTCCACTGCCGTTAATAACCGTATCCTTTGCCCCTCCGGCCCCTCCGGCTCCGTTAGCATTCAAGGTCCCGGCAATGCTAACTGTACTAGCATGGATTTCCAGATAATGAACGCTGGCGTCAACATTAATCGTATAGCCATTGGTAACGGTAAAGGTCCCAATGTTAGTATGATTGCCGGCAATAGTTGCTCCATCGCTAGGAGTCCAATTTTCCCCTCCGTGGTCCCCGCCACCAGTATCACTCCAAGCTTTAGCTAAATTTATTCCTCGGAACAAAGAAAAGGGCAGAAAACTAAAAATTAAAGTTAAAACCATTAAACCAGCTAGAATTCTTCTAGCTGATTTCTTCTTTTCTTTTAAAATGCTAAACATAATTTAAATTAAAAAATAATTGAGAAAGATAGCTTAAGAAAATTATAGCATTTTCATCAAAAAGAGAAAAGAGAAAAAACTTGCCAAACCTTAACTTCTGCTCTATTATATCAACTAATGATTAAAACCAATTCTAAAGAAACCCAAAATGTCATTCGGCCAGTTTCCGAAGGAGACATCGTTAAGGGTGAAATTATCGATTTCAGCCGTTCTTCAGTTTTTATCGATCTTGGACCTCAAGGAACAGGAATTATCTATGGTCGAGAATTCTATGAAGTCAAAAGTGCCTTTAAAAAACTAGAGATTGGCCATCAAATAACGGGAGAGATTATTTCTATAGAAAACGAAGACGGTTACCGAGAAATCTCCGTTAAAAGGGTTATTCATCAAAAAGTCTGGAAAGACTTAAAAGAAAAGAAAGAAAAAGGAGAAAACTTAGAAGTAAAAATCTTTGGAGCTAATCGTGGCGGATTATTAACTAAAATCCATGATTTACCAGCTTTTATCCCCGCTTCTCAATTAGCCACCAACCATTTCCCTAGAGTAGAAAACGCTAATAAATCAAAAATTCTTTCTAAATTAGAAGAATTAATTAGCCAAACTCTAAAAGTCAGGATTCTTGATTTAAATCCGAAAGAAGAAAAGATAATTCTTTCGGAAAAGCTAGAAGAATTAGAAAAGAATAAAAACGTTCTTGATCAATACAAGGTAGGTGACATTATCGAAGGAGAAATTACCGGCTTAGCTGATTTTGGAGCCTTCATCTCTTTTGGGAAACTTCCTCTTGAAGGATTAATTCATGTTTCGGAATTAGACTGGGGCCTAGTTCAAAACCCAGCTGAAATAGTTAAAGTTGGCCAGAAGATAAAAGCTAAAATCATTGATATTAGCCATAATCGAGTCTCTCTTTCCTTAAAAGAATTAAAGAAGTCTTCTTCTAAAAAAGTTGCTAAATCAAAAGATGAAAAGGATAATTAAGAAACTGGGCTGGGCTTTCCTTGCTCTAATTGCCCTCTCGGCAATTTTCTCTCTTTTTAGCCCTACTCCAGTTGAGTCTCCAAAAGAAGTCAGTTTAAGCAAGCTTGCTCAATCTATTAAAGCCGGAGAAGTTAAGGAAATAGCTGTTTCCGGAGAAACTCTTCTCATTACCAATCAAAACGAAGAGACCTATCAGGTTTACAAAGAAGAAGGGTCATTGACTGATTCTCTTTCCCGCCTTGGTTTAACAGCTGAAGAACTTCAGGCAGTTAATATTAAAGTAGAGCCAGAAACAACCAGTTTCTGGTCTAGCATTTTCCCTCTTCTCCTCTCTTTTGTTATTCCAGTCTTCTTCTTCCTCTTTTTCTTTTGGTTTCTTTTCCATCGAGCCAAAGGAGGATTAAACCAAACTCTCAATATTCTCCAATCACCTGATCAACAATTTAATCCCCAAGCCTCTAAAGAGAAAGTCGGCTTTGATGATATTGGAAACTTGGTAGAGGCTAAAGAAGAATTAATGGAAATTGCTGATTTCCTGAAGAGTCCTCAAAAATTCCTAAAGATGGGAGCTAAAATTCCTCGAGGGGTTCTTTTGGCCGGACCGCCTGGCTGTGGAAAAACTCTTTTAGCTAGAGCAATTGCTTCTTCAACTAATGTTCCCTTTTATTACATCTCCGGTTCAGAATTCATTGAACTCTTTGTTGGAGTTGGAAGTAAAAGAGTAAAAAGCCTTTTTGCTAAAGCTAAGCAAAGCCAACCAAGTATTATCTTTATTGACGAATTAGATGCTATTGGAAGAAGGCGAGGAGTCGGCTTAATTGAAGGCCATAATGAAAGAGAGCAGACCTTGAATCAGATCTTAACTGAAATGGATGGTTTTCAAAGAGAGTCCCGCTGTATTGTCTTAGCGGCTACCAATCGACCGGACATTTTGGATCCAGCTCTTCTCCGACCTGGACGTTTTGACCGCCGAATTGTTATTGACCTTCCAGACATTACCAGCCGAGAAAAAATTCTTAAAATTCATTGTCGCAATAAGCCCCTAGACTCTCAAGTCAATTTGACAGAAATAGCTGAACAGACTCCTGGCTTTTCGGGAGCTGATTTAGAAGATTTGGCTAATGAAGCAGCTGTTTTAGCTACTCGTCGAGAAAAAACAAAAATTGAACAAACTGATTTTCTTGAATCAATCGAAAAAGTCTTACTCGGTCCAGAAAGAAAAAGCCATCTTCTTTCTCCTAAAGAGAAAGAGGTTGCTGCCTATCATGAAGCTGGCCATGCTTTAATTTCTGCTCTCACTCCCAAAGCGGACCAAGTTAGAAAGATATCTATTATTGCCAGAGGCTTTAGTGCTGGCCACACTCTAACCACTCCAGCTACTGAAAGAGGAATGCAGGCCAAATCTCAATTAATTGCCCAACTAGCTACTCTCTTAGGTGGTTACGCAGCTGAAAAAATCTTCTTCAAAGAAGTAACAACTGGAGCAGCTAATGATCTTCAAAGGGCAACCGATTTAGCCAAAAAGATGGTGACTGAATACGGAATGTCTAAACTAGGCCCAGTTAATTTTTCTTCTTCTGATCTTCTCGTTTGGCAACAGGAAAATCCTTTCAACCGCCAGAATTATTCTGAAGAAATAGCTCGAGTAATTGATAATCAAATCAAGGAATTTCTTAACCAGGCCTTAAAATATGATTTGAAGCTTCTTCAGAAAAAGAAGAAACTAATGAAACAATTAGCCGAAGAATTGATTAAAAAGGAAACGCTAAATCAAAAAGAATTTGAAAAAATTCTAAAAAAAGAAGAGAATAAGAAAAAGGGAAAAGCTTAAAACACTCTTTTCTCTTTTTCAAACAGGAGAAATCTCTTTATCTTCCAAAGGATAAAGATCTCCAAGGGCATGTAGCTTAATGGTTAAAGCCGTTGTCTTATAAACAACAGACCCAGGTTCAATTCCTGGCATGCCTACTGAATAAAAAGGGCGGTTAGCTCAGTTGGCTAGAGCGTATCGGTGACATCGATAAGGCCACTGGTTCGAGTCCAGTACCGCCCACTAAAATTCTGTTTATCTTTAAAACCTCTTTTTAAAAGAGGTTTTTGAATCTAAACAACCTGATTCTTCCATTTCAAAAGAATAAGGCAATCTCGCTTGACTTTAAAAAGTAGGAAGGGTAAAATAAGAAAGAATTAGTAAATTAATAGATTTATGTTTACTTATAATCATGGGCCAAACGATGGTGGTTATGGACCAGATGATGGTGATGGCCCTATTATCCCTGGGAACAGTGAAGAAGGGACATATGGACTTGGACCAAACGACCAAACTTGTGGTCCCGACGATAGAACCTAAAAGAATATAGTAAATTAAATACCTAAAAAACCCAAAAGAAGCATCTTAAAATGCTTCTTTTTGCTTTTCTCCTTCAAAATTAATTAAAGATTAAATACTTTGTTCGATAATTGCCGTTGTTCTCTTAGCTCCAAAACGGATGGCTTCTTCGGTTGAAGCAAACCAAATATCAATATGGTAATCACTCTTTAAGTGGTGCATTCGGTCCTGAACAACAAAATCCTGGTCTCCAAAAAGTTGAGGGAGACGGATAACTGTTCCAAAGGGAAGAAGATTGTTAGCTACAATTCCTTGGCGAACTGTTTGTCCGCTAGCAGTTATGAAAGGGTCGTCGTCTGTTTCTTCCGGTCGAGAAGAATAAGCAGTAACAATAACTTGAAAAGAGTTAGAATTTTCTTCATCCCTAGCTGGACTAGCCGTTCCCAAAAAGCTGCTCTTCCGAATAGAAGGCAGACTATTATTCAACTTTATTTGACTAATAGCGTCAATCCTTTCTAGGCTTATGGAAAGGGGAAAAATTAGAACCCCTAAAATGATTATTAAAGGAAGAGTGGCGAG
This sequence comes from uncultured Candidatus Saccharibacteria bacterium, assembly GCA_964386365.1. Classification (GTDB taxonomy): domain Bacteria; phylum Patescibacteriota; class Minisyncoccia; order Minisyncoccales; family UBA1441; genus CAYLQR01. Next base: position 7,935 of record CAYLQR010000010.1, read on the forward strand.
CAGTCGCCAACTTCCCGGTTTGCTTAACATAATCTGGAGCGGGAGACGGGATTCGAACCCGCGATCTTCGGCATGGCAAGCCGATGTAATAAACCAACTATACGACTCCCGCTTGAGAGTGCCGAGGCTCGGAGTCGAACCGAGATCCCATCTTTTTCAGAGATGTGCCGTGACCACCTTGGCTACCTCGGCTTCTAAAGAAGTGGGCGCTAAGGGATTTGAACCCCTGACCTCCGGAATGTAAATCCGATGCTCTAGCCACTGAGCTAAGCGCCCTTTCTTTATTTTAGCTCAATTCCCCTTTTTTAGAAACCTGGTAAGAGCAGTTTCTTTTCTCAATGGTGCCGAGGGCGGGATTTGAACCCGCACACCATTGCTGGCACATCCCCCTCAAGGATGCGAGTCTTCCAATTCCTCCACCCCGGCTTTTTAAAGAGAACAAAATCTATTCTTTTTCTGGTGTCTCTATCTCTATCTCTTTTTCTGCTGTTGTTGAAACCGGCTTCTCTTGGCGAGCTTTAATCCTTTTCTTCTTTCCCTGCGCTCCTCTTAAATAGTAAAGCTTAGCTCGACGAATTTTCCCTTTCTTAACCACTTCAATCTTTTCAACTAAAGGAGAATGTAGAGGAAAAATTCTTTCCACTCCAATTCCTTTAATTTCTTTCCGAACAGTAATAGTAGCTTTTAATCCTTGGCCATGTTTCTTAGCCAAGATTAAACCTTCAAAAATCTGGGGCTTACCTCCTTCTTTATCTAGGTTTTTTTGATAAACCTTGACTATATCCCCCGCTTGAAGAAGAGGAATATCCGTTTTTAAATATTTTTTCTCTAAGGTGTTAAGGGAAGACATGTTAATACTTTTTTAAGTTGAACTGGAAGAGGGGAGAAAAATTCTTTCTCTTCCCCATTCATTAAATGAATCTTTAAGTAAAAAGAATGTAAGAAATGATGCTTAAGATATTTTAGCTTAAATTGGTTTTTAAATCCATACTGCTGATCTCCAACAACCGGATGTTTTTTCCAAGCTAGATGAACTCTTAATTGATGCCGCCGACCAGTTTTAAGAGAAAGCTCTAGAAGACTGAACTGATTAAATTCTTGGAGAACTTTGTAAAGAGTAATAGCTGGTTTAGCTGAAGAAGAATGGGGATCAGTTGGGAAAAAAACTTTTTGTTTTCGGAAGTCTTTCTTTGATCGACCGATAGGAGCTTTGATTATTCCTTCTTTCAATTGGAAGTGTCCCCAAACTAAAGCTAAATATTTCTTTTCAACTTCTCTTTCCTGAAACTGCTTTTGGAAAAAAGCTAAAGCCGGATTATTCCGAGCGATTAAGAGAAGACCAGAAGTCTCTTTATCTAAACGATGAATTAACCCGTAGCGGGGTGGCTTCCCCACTTTCTCCAAAGAAGAATCTGCTTTAAGTAAATTCTGTATAAGACTTTCTCCTTCTGCTTGGTAAACAACCAAACCCGCTGGTTTATTCACTACTAGAAGATTTTCATTCTGGTAAAGCAAGCTTATCTTTTCTTTTTCCATCTTTTTTCTTTCAAAAATCTTCTTTTAATTTCATTCTCCACCAGCCTCTTTCTTTTCCTAATCTTTATGGTGCCGGAGGCGGGACTTGCACCCGCACGGGCTAAAAGCCCACAGGATTTTAAGTCCTGATTGTCTGCTAATTCCAACACTCCGGCGAAAGATAATCATTTATGAGGCCGAGATGGGATTTGCACCCATGTATAAGGGTTTTGCAGACCCTCTCCTTAGACTACTTGGATACTCGGCCGTATTCTCTTAATATATTAGTTATACCTTCATCAACTCTAATCGGGCGTAACTGAAAATATTTCTCGAAAACATCAAATTTCCTTTTTAAAAATAAGTTTAATGTTTTGTTAGCATACAAAAAGTTAAACCATTTTAAGCTTTCCTGAACTGTAGAATATTTTAATTGGTATGCTCTGCTATATCTTATGCTGTCGCATATTTCTTTTTTATCAAAACCAACCACTCTATAAACTGTTTTCGATAATCCCTCTAAAAATTCTTCGCTGCCACTTATAAAAATAACGGCTAATCCTTTCAAAATTCTCTGCCCATATTTACCGACACCCCATTTAACAGTAGCACACCCATCTCCGTCAAAATATCCTCTGATAAAATGATGCAAATATTTATCGGGAACATCCATTGGGAATTTGATTGCCAAAGATTTTCTTGGAGTTAATCCTAATTTTAACAAATCGTTAAACATTTCTTTACTGCCAATTCTAAGTCTGTATATGCCAGAATTCTCATATGTTTTACCGTTCTGATAAATTGTTTTTCTCGGCGCTCTATAATTAAGATTATGTCCGGAGCCCATTGCCTTTTTTATTTCTTCCAATATCTCCTTGTCAACACTTGTAAAGGCGATGCATTGAGCTCTTGATGATTCTCTTACATCTTCAATGTCCCCATCAGCATATAAAAACCCTAAAACATAAGCCATTTTTTCCGTCCATTTTTTGAAAAAATCAATATTCAACGTATAGCGATTGTGACCACCACGAGGATCTAATAAGAACATAAAAATGTTTATGTTTTCCTTTATTCTATCTTATTTCTTTTCCCCTCTCAACTGATTAAGAGCTTTTTCTATTTCTGCGGCTCTTCTTGTTTTTTCCTCGCTGACAAACTCAATTTTCGGAACTCTAATCTTTATCCTACGATTAAGTTAATATCACAGAAAATAAATTTTTCTGTTCAATAAACTTAAAATTACTTTCTTTTTCAATCCAGGAATCAAGGGAATGAGAATCTTTGCTTCAGAATAATCCGAAGGAATATTGGCCCTAATAACTGTGAAAAATACGCCACTTACTTCTTGGCTACCGCGCCTTTTCTTCCAATTTCCGCAAGACTCTTTCTATATTTTCGGCTTTTTCCAGACCAGTGTCAAGATAAAAGTTGATTTCTGGCATTTTCTTAACTCGGATAGACTGAGCCAAGTCTTTTTTAATTAATCCCCTTTTCTCTTTTATCTTGGCTAAGGTCTCTTCTCGATATTGATCAGGAATAATGCTAACAAAAACCCGAGCTTGATCTAAAAGAGAAGAAAGAGAGACATCAGTAACCGTTACTAACTGAGCTGGAGAAAAATCCATTCTTGCTAAAATTTCTCCTAGATTCTTCTCTATTTCTTTAGCTAATTGAATCATTCTCCGCCCCATAACAACAATTATTGATAATTATAGAGATAAGCTTCTAAGATATCTCCTTTTTCTATTTTCCCCGTTCCTTCATAAAGAATACCAGCCGTTTGATCTTTCTTCACTTTCTCCATTTTTTTCTGTTCTCTCTCTAAGCCAACAATTTTTCCTTGGCCAATCTCTTCTGAACCACGAAAAACAGTTAGGGAAAGACTAGGAGTTAACTCCCCTTCAATTACTTTCCCTCCCACAATCTGACGATTTTTCTTAGTCCAAAAAATAGCTAAAACTTCTAAACGACCAACAACTGTCCGAATCTTCTCTCGAGCAACTTTCTTTAATTCTCCCTCTAAATAATTTAACAATTCGTAAATGACAGAAAAGGATTGGAAAGAAACGTTTTTCCTTTTCAAAAGAGATGAAGCAACTGCGTTAGCTTTCACTCTGAAACCAATAATCTGGGCTTTGTTAGTCTCCGCCAATTGAACGTCGTTCTGGCTAACATCTCCAACCGCTGAAGATAAAATTTGTAAGCGGTTGAAGTCCTTCAATTCACCAATAATCTTTTGGAGAGCTTCTAAAGAACTAAAAACGTCAGCTTTCAGAATAATCTTTAATTTCTCCTTCTTTTCTTCTTCAGTAGAAATAGTTTTCTTTTCTTCCTTCTTTTGAATTTTCTCCTGGGCCTTTTCTAAAGAAGAATAGACTTGGAATTCTTCTCCGGCCGCTGGAAGACCCTTCAAACCAAGAACCTTCACTGGTTGAGAGGGGAAAGCTTGCTCTAAACTTTTTCCTTCCCAGCTTAAAATTTCTTTTAAGCGGCCAACGGTAGAATTAGTGCCGATGATATCTCCGACCTGCAGGGGGCCATTCTTAACCAAGAGGCCAATTAAGGGGCCTCTTTGATGATCCAAATAGGATTCGAGAACAAATCCTGAAGCTGGCTTTTGAGTGTCCGTTTTAAATTCTTCCATTTCCGCCAAAAGAAGGATTAAATCCAGCAAATCATTGATTCCTTGGCTATTTTTAGCTGAGGTTTCAACTAAAGGAATTTTCCCTCCTTGGTCTTCTAATTGAAGACCGGCTTTAGCAAGCTGATCTTTAATCTTTTCCAAAGGCAATCCTGGCTGATCTGACTTATTAAGAGCAATAATAGTCGGGAGACCAGTCTCTTGAAGATAAGCAATGGCTTCTTTAGTCTGGGGAAGAACGCCTTGGTCTCGACCAACAACTAAAACTGCTAAATCTGCTAATTTTGCTCCCCGAGAGCGAATAGAAGAAAAAGCGGCGTGACCGGGAGTGTCCAAAAAGACAATCTTCTTTTCTTGATAAGAGGCCTCGTAAGCCCCCAAGTGCTGGGTAATTCCCCCTGATTCCTTGTCCGTCAGATTAACCTGCTGGATAGAGGAAAGGAGAGAAGATTTTCCGGCGTCGATATGACCTAAAAAGACGACCACTGGCGGTCTTATTTCAAAATTATCTTTCATAAAATTAAAAACTCTAACGGATTAAAGCGGAGGGTGTAGGACTCGAACCTACAGGGGATTGCTCCCACGGCATTTCGAGTGCCGCGCATTAGCCATTCTGCCAACCCTCCTCCCTTTATCCTCTTGGTGGACCCAGAGGGAGTCGAACCCTCGAC
>CAYLQR010000011.1:0-7717 GCA_964386365.1 uncultured Candidatus Saccharibacteria bacterium
TGGATATGAAGAATCACTTTGATGATCGGGATAACAATCACCAGTCGTTTCCCCATAATGACCCCAGGTATAACCGTCGGCTAAGGTAGTAGACCACATTTTGCCTTCAGAACAGAAAATATTGTCTCCTGTTGCTGGATCAGTCTCCGCCCCATTATGGGTACTGCAGTAATCCGATGGCAATCCGCAGCTTCCAGAAGCATTACATTCATAATTAGCCGCGCATCCATGTTGCCCGCTAGTATAATAGGTGCAAACCCCATCATCACACCGGCGGCAACCTTCGTCACCGGCCGAACAACCTAAAGCAGTAGCAGCTGCTCCGTCAACAGTCTGGGCCACACATGTATCATCGATTTTTTCATAACAAACAGAACAAGCAACATCAGGCTCATAGGGAATCAGAGCTATATTAATAAGACCAGTATTAGTCCGAGGAGTATCCGGATTATCGGGGTCAAAACAATTTAAATGAGTATCGTCAATATCATAAAGCAAAACATCCCCAGTCGTTTTAAGATCACTGCTAACTCTAAGCTCTCCTTCAAGGCGAGTTTCCCCCTCATCATTCATTAAATAATAACTGGGGTTCTCCCAATCTAAGAACTCATTAGCCGAAATACGCCCTTCTTTCACTTGAGGGGTGGTGCTAACATTAATCGGCGGGTCGGGATTACCAGCCGGCGGCGTTCCCGAGGGTCCAGTCCAAACGGCTATTCCGTAAGCAGCCCCCAAGCTGACGACCAGAACACTTAAAAGAAAGGAAAAAGCTTTAAACTTTGAAGACATAAATCTAAGGTAAAAGATTAATGTAATTGGCTTTGAATTTTAATTTCCCCCGAATATTTTCATCACTCTCAACAACCACCGATTGTCCAACTTTAAGAGAAGCTAAGCCGTCCATTCCTTTATAGCGACTGGAACGGTCAGCTAAAGTAGTAACGGTTTTAGTTTGATAAAGGACTTCCACCTCTCGTCCCTGCTCATCGGCGAAATTATAACCATCAGTCATCATGGCAAAACCATTATCATAGAGTTGGCTGATTGTTCCAGCAACACTAAAAATAGCCGGCGGCATGGTGGCCGTTTTTAATGGCTCTTCTTCTCCGCTTTCTGGGTTAACCACTAAAACCTCGCCCACTTCCCCAGCGACATCCTTTTCTTCTTTAGTTGAGGATAAACCCTTATCGCTTAACTGATTGCCCCATCCCTTCCCGGTTGGCCCGAGAAAATAAAGAAGGAGAACAACCGCCAAGAGCAAAACTCCTAAAAGAATTAAAAGATAAATAGTTTTTTTCTCCATAAAGAATCCTTTTAAATAATTTTAAGCTTTTAAAAAACAATCGTCAAGCGGCTTTCTTTTTAGAAGAAGAAAGGTCGGGCAAAACCTGGTCGACTAATCCATATTTCTTAGCTTCTTCCGGAGTAAGGTAAAAATCGCGGTCGGTATCTTGGGCAATTTTCTTTTCTGGCTGACCAGTATGAAAAGCTAAAATCTTGTTAACTCTTTCTTTAATCTTTAAAATCTGGCGGGCAGTAATAGCAATATCAGCCGCCACTCCTTGAGCCCCTCCGGCCACCTGATGAAGAAGAATCTCACTATTAGGCAAAGCAATTCTCTGGCCTTTAGCCCCAGCCGCTAAAAGAGTAGCCGCCATTGAAGCGGCTAAGCCAACACAAATAGTAGAAACATTCGGCTGAACATACTGCATCGTATCGTAAATAGCTAAACCGGCGGTTACCGAACCCCCGGGTGAATTAAGATATAGTTTAATGTCTTTCTTGCTGTCTTGAGCAGCTAAGAAAAGCATCTGGGCAATAATTAAGTTAGCAGTCGTATCGTTGATTACTCCTCCCAAGAAGATTATTCTCTCCTTGAGCAGTCGGGAAAAGATATCATAAGCTCTTTCTCCAGACTGGGATTTTTCAACGACCATTGGGACAAAAGGATTCATTTTTTCCTCCAAAATTCTTCTAATTTATGGAAAACTTTTTCCGCAAAAAGACTGCTTTTAATATAGCGCTTTAAGCTTTCTTGGTCAACTGTCTTTTTCTTTTCTTCGTCTAAAGAAGACAACAATTTCTGAAATTCTTTTTCAATTTCTTCCGAACCGACTTCTATCTTTTCTTTTTGGCCAACTGTCCGGAGAAGTAAAAATTGGCGAACGTTTTCTTCAGCCAAAGGAGAAAAAGATTTTAAAATTTCTTCTTCTTTCTTTCCTGTTTCTTTCAAATATTGCTCAAAAGGAATTTTTAATTCCTGTTGAACGCCAGCCTTCAAATTGCTTAGAAGGCGGTTTTCTTCCGCTTCTTTCAAAACAGCTGGGACTTCCACTTTTACTTTCTGGCCAATCTTTTCCAATAATCGATGACGGAATTCTTCCTCCGCTCGTCTCTCTTTCTGGGCTTCCAATCCCTTCTTCATTCTTTCTTTTAAAGCCTCTAAGTCTTCCTGGCCAACTCTTTTAGCCAAGCGATCATCAAGAGCTGGCAAATTAACCGCTTGGACTTTTTCCATTTCCACTTTGAAATTTACTGCTTGCTGACGGAGATTTTCTAAAACTCCTTTTTCGGGATAAGTTAAAGTGAATTCCTTTTTTTCTCCGGCCTTCAAGCCAATTAATTCTTTTTCAAAACCAGGGATTAACTTTCCCTGGCCAAGGATAAAACTATCTCGGCGAGGGGAAGAAGAAGGTAATTGAGAAGAAGAAAATTGAAAAGTGACTAAATCTCCTTCAGCCGCTCCTCTTTCTAAAGGAGCTAATTCAGCCTGGGTTTTTCTAAAAGATTCCAATTCTTCATTCAATTCTTTTTCTTCTATTTTGACTGGTTTTCTTTCTACTTCTGAAAGCTCCTGATAAATGTCTTCCGGTAATTCAATTTCTGGCAAAACAGCCACCAGGACTTTAAATTCAGCTGGGGAACCAGGAACCATCTTCGTTGCTTGGGATTGAGCCGGAGCTAAAGGCTCAATTTCTCCTTTTCCTAAGAATTCCAAATATTTATCTTTCATCAAAGATTGAGCGGCTTCGGCTAGAGTTTGAGACTTCTCAATATAGGGAGCCCATTCTTCGGTTGGTACCCAAAATTCTACTTCTATCTGACTAGGAGATGTTTTTTTTATTTCGTATTTCATTTAGAGAAAAATAGTTACTAAGATCGGGAAAAAAATTAAATCCTGATCTCTTTTATAACACGGATACGAGAAAACTACAAACATTCATCGCCATAAAAGCTGAGAAAATAATTTCTTTCTTTCTCTTTTTTTGTTAGAATATATTGAAGACAAGACTCTGAATGTCTTTCTAGAAATTCTCCGTGAAACAATAGAAGGATGAAAAAGGGATTAAAATTTACTAAGGAACAATTAGAAAATTTATATTGGAAACAGAAACTATCTCTGGATGCTATTGGGCAAAAATTTAATTGCCGTGGAGGCAATATTCTATATTGGTTGAAGAAATTTAATATTTCCCGAAGACCGCCTAACTTTAGACAGGTCAACATCCCCAAAGAGATTTTAGAAGATCTCTATTGGAAGAAGAACCGCAATTCTCAAGAAATAGCTGATATGTTCGGCATCAAAAACGGAAGAACTATCCGCAAGAAACTACATCGTCTAGGCATCCCCACTAAAACTGTTTCTCAAGCTTTAACCAAAAAAAGAAAAGATCCTTTCACTGGTTCTCCAGCAGAAAAAGCTTACCTCTTAGGTTTGAGAACGGGGGATTTCCACGGCCGATGGATGAACCAGTCTGTCCGTATTCAAACAAGCACAACTCATTTAGCTCTAGTAAAACTTCTAAAAAATTCTTTCGAAAAATACGGGGAAACACGCAGTTATTTTAGTCAAAACAAGAGGCGAGACAACGAATGGTTTATTTATGTTGACCTTCATCCGTCTTTTGAATTTCTTATTTCCAAGCCGCAGAAGATTTCTAATTGGATATTAAAAAACGAATTATATTTTTTCTCTTTTCTAGCTGCTTACATGGACTGTGAAGGAAACTGGAATATTCAAAGAAGTCATCAGAAATGGGTCCGCTTTATGTTTAGTTTAAGAACCAGTGATAAGAGAATCCTGGAGCAAATAAAAAGCAAGCTAGAAAATTTAGGATATCATCCTCACCTTTATTTATCTCGGAGAAAAGGAGAAAAGGCTCCCTATGGATTATACCGCCGCAACCTCTTGGAGTTAATTATTCATCGTAAATCAGATATAATTTCTCTTGTCAAAAAATTATTCCCCCTAAGCCAACATAGTGAAAAGATTAGGGAAATGCGTCTTATCCTAAATAACCAAAACGAAAGCTGGCCCGCTGTAGAAAAACAGCGAGCTCAGTTAAGGAAACAAATTCAGGGAGAACTACTTAAAAATCAAAATTCAAGAAAACCTTTAAATAAATAGAGCTGCTAGGATTAAAGAGAAAACACCTAAAAGTTTAACAAGAATATTTAGAGCTGGACCAGCACAGTCCTTCGCAGGATCTCCTACAGTATCACCGACCACGGCTGCTTTATGAGCCGGAGAACCTTTCCCTCCAAAATGGCCGGCTTCAACATATTTCTTGGCATTGTCCCAAGCTGCTCCACTGTTAGCCAAAAACAAAGCCATTGGAAAAGCAGTGACTAAAGCTCCAGCCAACAAACCGCCCAAAGCTTCAAAGCCTAACAACCAAAGAGTTAAAAGAGGAGTGGCTAAAACCAGAAAAGCCGGAAGAAACAAACCATTTAAAGCGGCTCGAGTAGCCACCTTAATACAAGTTTTGTAATCAGCCTTCGCCTTTCCTTCTAATAAACCTTTAATCTCTTTAAATTGACGACGGACTTCAGTCGAAATTTTCTCGGCTCCCTGACTAACAGCCCGCAAAAGAAAACCAACAAAGATGAAAACTAAAGCCGAACCAATAAAGAGACCAGCTATCAATTGAGGATTTAAGAAACTAACTGTCTCCGCTCCCACCTGAAGGAAATAATTAGCCAGCCAAGCCAAAGCGGCTAAAGCGGCCGCCCCAATTGCAAAGCCCTTGCCAACCGCCGCCGTTGTATTACCGACAGCGTCTAAAGCTTCAGTCCTTTCCCGAACCTCTGATCCAAGATGAGCTCCTTCAGCAATTCCGGCCGCATTATCAGCAATCGGCCCATAACAATCAGTCGATAGATTAAGAGCTAAAGTTCCTAACATTCCAACAGCTGTTAAAGCGACTCCATAGAAGCCGCCTAGGGAATAAGCTAAAATCATTGTGCCGGCAATAGCCAAAGTTGGCCAGAAACTGCTTTTCATTCCGACAACCAATCCCTGACTAACTACTGTTGAAGGACCAAATTGGCTTGCCTGGGCCACTCTTTGGACTGGCCGATATTGAGCCGAAGTATAGTATTGAGAAACCCAACCAATAAAATAACCAGTCACTAAACCCAAAAGCAAAATATAGAAATAATTCAAATTAGGGAAAAGAGCTTTTACTAAAAAGAAAGAACCAATTAAGGTCAAAAGATTAGCTCCCAAAGTTCCTCTTTCCATCACTTGACCAATTTTCTTAATCTGCTGATTAAAATCTGTCTCTTTAAAACGAGCCGGCAATTTGACCAAAAGACTTCCCAGCCAAGAAGCAAGGATTCCTAAAGCGGCAAAAGCCAAAGGAAGAATTACTCCTTCCCAGCCCAAGCTTAAAGCTCCCAAAACCATGACGGCCACAATTGAAGAAACATAAGATTCAAAAAGGTCGGCTCCCATTCCAGCCGTATCTCCGACATTATCTCCCACTTGGTCAGCAATAACCGCCGGATTGCGAGGATCGTCTTCCGGTAATCCCTCTTGAACTTTCCCGACCAAATCAGCTCCAACATCAGCACTTTTAGTATAAATTCCTCCGCCAACTCTCATAAAGAGAGCAACCAAAGAAGCCCCCAAAGTGTAATTCAAAAGAAGAGCTGACTCTTTAGTCAACAGCCAAAGGATAATCAAACCTAACAAACCAATGCCGGCTACTAAAAAACCCATTACTGCTCCTCCACTAAAAGCCAAAGAAAAACTCCGAGGGAAATTCTTTTGAGCGGCGGCTGTTACTCGGCTATTACTCCGAGTAGCAATCTCCATTCCTAAAAAGCCAGCTAAAGCTGAAGAGAAACCACCTAAGAGAAAAATAAGGGATGGAAGCCAAGCTTGATTTAAAAAGAAAAGAAGGAGAGCTACTCCCAAAAAAACAAGGGAAACAATTTTGAATTCCTCTCCCAAAAAAACTCTTGCTCCGTGGTGAACAGCTTGGGAAATTTCTTTCATCTCATCTGTCCCCGGAGAAGATTTCATAATCTGCCGGGCTTTCACTAAAGCCCAGAACAAAGCGAATAAAGAGGAAAAAAGAACAAAAAAATCGAGAAAAGACATAGATAATTTTTAAAAAATTAATTTCTCTAAAAAAGTTAGCCTTCTTACTTTTCGGTAGAAGATTTATTTTTTTTCTTTTTGGTAGCTGTCTTCTTTTTTGAAGAAGCTTTCTTTTGGGTTTTCTTTTTTTCTTCCTTCTCTTTCTTCTCTTCAATCTTTTCTTCTTTTACTCCCGAATCAGCTTCCGTTTCTTCTTTTGCTTCCTCCTCAATTGGTTCAGTACTTTGAATGTCAATTTTCCAACCGGTTAATTTAGCCGCCAGCCGAACATTTTGTCCCTTACGACCAATAGCCAAAGAGAGCTGATCTGGATCAACCATGGCCACTGCTTTGTTTTGATCGCTCATTTTTACGTCTGCTATCTTCGCTGGAGCTAAAGCGTTAGCAATGTATTCTTCCGATTCTTCTGCCCATTTAATGATATCAATTTTCTCTCCATTCAATTCATTGGTCACTGTCAAAATCCTCGTCCCCCTTTGGCCAACCATTGCTCCAATCGGATCTACTTCTGGATCATTAGAGAAAACGGCTAATTTACAATGGGAACCAGCTTCTCGAGCAATTGATTTAATGGTTAATTGCCCTTCAGCTAATTCCGGCACTTCGGCTTCAAATAATTTAGTTACTAATTTTGGATAAGCTCGGGAGAGAAAAATAGCTGGTCCCCGAGAAGTTTTATCAATGCTTAAAAGATAAAGCTGGAATCTTCGTCCCGGAAGATAATTTTCTCCTTCCATCTTTTCTTCAGCTGGAAGAATTCCAACCGTATCTCCTAAATCAAAAAAGATAGTGCTGCTTTCAGCTCTTTGGACGATGCCGTTTATTACTTCTCCTTCTTTTGCCTCATACTTTTCATAAATTATTTCCCGCTGGGCTTCTTTCACTCGCTGGAGAAGAACTTGTTTAGCTGTTTGAGAAGCAATCCTCCCAAAAGAAGTTTTCTTCGGTAAAGAGAGAAGAACATTTTCTCCCACTTTAACCTTAGCATCAATCTTTTTCGCTTCTTTCAGAAGAATAACTTCTTGAGGAGAATAATGGTCATCTTCTTCCAGGGAATCAACCACTTTTTTAATCTGCCAAAAATTAGCTTCTCCGCTTTGAGGATCAAGCTTTGCCTTTACTTCCATCCCAGCCTGCCCATATTCTTTTTTATAAGCAGCTGCTAGAGCTTCTTCAGCAATTTTGAAAACCTGTTCTGACTCTAGATGATGCTTTTCGGCGATATGGGCAATAGCCGAAGTTAAAGATTTTAAATCAATTTCAGTCATTGTTTATTTTAAAGCCCCCTCCGGCTTATTGCCCGAAGGCAACAGCTCCAGAGGAGGCAAT
>CAYLQR010000012.1:0-7069 GCA_964386365.1 uncultured Candidatus Saccharibacteria bacterium
GAGAATAAATTTCTTCTATTTCTTTCTTCGCTTTCAATTTAGTTTTAACTATTGGAGTAAAATGAGAAACAGCCTGAAAAATTTTAGAATCATAAGTAATCTCTCCTAATAATTTTTCTCCCGCCCAAGCCCTCATCTTTTTTTCCAAAGAAGGATTAATTCCTATCTTGTTAAGAACAATCCAATAAGGAAGCTTGAAAAAAGAAACTACCTCTAGAACTTTTTTCAAATCACTGAAGCTAGCAACACTTGGTTCAGCTATTGCTATTACGGCATGACTTTTTCGCAAAACAGCTTTAACTGGACAGCCTGTTCCCGGAGCAGTATCAATAAAAGCCAAAGGAGAAACAAATTCTTCCGCTTTTTTAAGAAGTTCATCAACTATTCTTCCAGAGCTTGCTTCTCCCGGAAGAAGAAAGCTAGAAATTAAAATTCGAGAATTATCAGAAAAATCCTTAATCCTAATCTCTCCATTTTGAACCGGCTCCAGATGAATTGCCTTCCGAGGACAAACTTGCTCACAAACTCCACAACCCTCGCAAAGCATTGGATTAATAACTGGCCGGCCGTTAATCATTTTAATCGCCCCAAATTTACAATGTTTAGCACAAAGCCCGCAGCCGTCACATTTTTGATAATCAATAACTGGCTTCTCTGAAGCAAAAACAGGAATTATCTTATCCCATTTTTCCACTCCACCCAACCAAATATCTAAATTAGGAGCATCGGCATCAGCATCCACCGCTAAAAGAGATTCCTCTTTTCCCCTAAAACCATTTTCGGAAAAAAGGATAGCTAAAGAAGAAGCAAGGAGGCTTTTGCCGACTCCTCCTTTTCCACTCAAAACAGCTATTTTGAAAGAATCTTTCTCCATAAAAATTATTGAGAACCTGAATCATTGGAGGAAACTTTCTCGATTGCCCCAAAAGGACAGATTTTTTCTCCCCCACATTTTTCAACTGCTTCAGAATCAATGACTTCTGCCTTGCCATCTTCCCCCATCTTAAAACCTTGAGGACAAACAGCTAAGCAACTCCGACAACCGGTACACCTTTCTTTGTTAACTTTATATTGAGTCATAAATCGTTCTTCTTAAATTAAATTAGGCCAAAGAATAAACAAATTCCCATTACCAACATAATTAGCCCTTCAACTAAATGAATTTGGCCAATGTTTTTCTCTTTCCATTTAGAAACATCTTCTACTCGGCTAAAGCTCCCATAGATAATGGCAACAATTCCTATCATTGGTAAAACAAAAATGAAATTGTAGAAAAGGAGCCAAGGAAGAGTCTTAAGAATTTCTAAAGCTGAAAGGATTCCTCCAGCAATAAAATAGGGGCCAATCGTACAAGGAAGAAGAAAAACCGTTACCAACGCTCCAGTAATGAAGGCTCCTGAAGGAGAAGTAACCTTCGAAAGAAACTTCTTCGCTTTCGGTCTAAGGAAGAGCGGCATTTCTGTCCCTATTCCTCCAGGCCGATAACGAAAAGCATCTTTTAAATTTAGAAGACCTAAAAGAACAGCCAGAACTCCTAATGTCTTGTAAAGCCAAAACTTAACCCCGCTTAAAGCCTGAATGATTTGGAAAAACTTAATAATCAAAATCCCATACAGGAAATAGATAAGAAAAACAGAAGCGATAAAAGCAAATCCAGATAAAAGAATTTTCCTTCTGCCCTGAAGATTATTGGCAACGATAGCTGTCAGCATCAACAAAAGGACTCCTAAAGCACAGGGATTAACTGCATCTACCAAAGCTAAAGAAAAAACTTTAGGGAAAGTTAAAAGAGCAACTTGCTCTTCTTCGCTAACACCCTGAAGATCAGTTCTAACCTTAATTGCTTTTTCAAAAGTAACCGTCTGGCCGGATAAAGCTATCTCCAAAGGATCAGCCAATGCTTCATAATCCAAAGAAGAAAAACGAGTCGCTAGATCTTCTTCTTCTATTAAGCTAAGAAGAATTTCTGAAGAATAAAGAGTAGAAAGATTTTTTTCTGGACCAGCTTCACCATTCCAAGCAAAAATCCATTCACCAGCTTTTTCCTTTACTAAAATCCTATCTTGATGCCAAATCTTAGGAGAACCTGGAAGTTGATCTAAGTTTATTTCAGAAAAAGAGACAGTTGATCCATCAGCAAGAAGACAGGGGTAAATATTTTCACTAATCTTTCCCTCTAAACTCTTAACAATAGGAACGTCCCCTACCAAAATTCCCACTTGACTATCTTCTAAAAAAACAAGGGGAATTCCCTTTTTCCAAGAAGGCAGTTGATAAACAGTAGCATACTGCTCAAGAATTTGAGCATTTCCAGAATTCTGATAAATTTCGTATTCAATAACGACTAGGTTTGGATAAGCAGTCAATAATTCTTGAAGGACTACCGGATCAGATTGAGCACAATGCGGACAACCAACTCCTGTAAAATAGACAAGACAAGTATTTTCTTCTGCTTCAGCAGTCGGGATAAGAATAGATCCAAAGCAAAGACCTAATAGAAGCAGTCCTAGTAGGAAGAAAGATTTTCTTTTTGACATAAGATTAAATTTTAAAAATTAATTTCAAAAGATAATAAATCTAAAAATCTGCCAATGATAAATTAGCTGTCCTCATTTTCCCCTGGCTAGAAGCTTCTAGAAGCTCTTTAGAAAAAGGGATCTTTTTTTCAATCGATAAATGATGTTTTTTTAGAACTTCTTCAACCCCTTTTTGATCTCCCAAGTCAGCTTGATTAAGTATTACTTTAGTCTTCAATTTCAATTTCTGGGTAATTTGGAGAATAAGCTCTAAATCGTGGGCCCCCATCGGCGTCGGCTCAGTGACAGCATATACTTCATCCGCTCCTATCAAAGCCTGAATTATCGGACAATGAGTTCCAGCAGCAGTGTCAATTAATATAATATCTATTTTGTTTTTTTGAGCAAACTGTTGACTATAATCCTTCAATTTTTCAACAACTGGACTAACTCTTTCCAAGCCAGTTTTAGCCAAGCCAGTAAAGAGATAAAAAGAAAAAGATTTTTCCCCAGCTGATTTAGGAGGAAATTTAATCTTTTGAAAATAAATTTTCCCAATCTCCTCTTTTTTCATTTTAATAGCCCCAAAAGGACAAGCTAGTTGGCAAGCCCCGCAACCTGAACATAAATCTTTAATAAAGACAGGATACTGCCCAGGCGCTTGGAAAACAGCATTGCTTCGGCAAGCTTCTACGCATAATCCGCACTTCTGACATTTCTTTTTAATAAGAGAAGGAAATTCTGCCCAAACTTTCTCTTTTTCTTTCCCAATATCTTCTCCTAGCAACAGATAGTCATCTGGGCATTCAACGTCAGCATCATTAAGAAGAACCTTTTTCCCTTCTTCTAATAACTTCCTTAAAAGCAAGAGGGAAAAAGTACTTTTCCCTGTTCCCCCCTTTCCTCCAGTAATCACAATTTTCCGAGGCTTTTTACCCATTAAGCTAACTTGATTTTTTATTTCTTTTCTGTTGTCGGTTGACGAAGCCGAGATAATTTATCGTCTAGAAAATTCTGAATAACCTCTGCCAGATTTTCTGATTCCCCTTTATAAATCTTGATTAAATTATCATCAAGAACATGAAAGCTAACTGGCCCTATTTCTTGAGTTAAAAGACAATTAATCCGATTATTAATTAGATAACGGCCAACGCTTAAACCAGCTCTTAATTCTTTTTTCTGATAAGGATTTTTCTTAACAGAGAAAGAAGAAATTTTCCCTTTTTGAATATCAACAAAAGCGAAAAAGGGGCACCGACTGAGAGAAGAGCTAAGGGGAGATTTCAATCCCTTATCCTCTCCTAGGGGAATAGCCAGTTTAATTCTCTCTTTACTAGCTGGTTCAAGCCGAGTCAGAAAAGAATCTATTTGAGGAACCTCGGCTTTAATCATTTCCTCTATTTCTTCTTCTATTTGATGAGCTTTCTTAAGCTGAATTCCGGCTTGAACTTGAATTCTAGCCTCACCAAAGATATAAGGGCCTGATTTTCGAAGACGCAAACCACCAAAATTTTCAACTCCCTTCGCTTTCTTAATAACTTTTTTAATTTTCTTTTCTATTTCCAGATCGGGAGAAACATCCATTAAGGAGAAAATTGAATCTTTAGCTGAAGTAAAACCAACCGAAAAGATAAAGAAGGAAATAATAATTCCGGCTATTCCTTCAACGTAAGGAATATTAAACCAAGAAGCTAATAAACCGAATAAGACAACTGATGAAGAAAAAAGATGCATTCTTGATTCCGAACCATCAGCTATTAAACTTTGAGCATTGATTTTTCTTCCTATCTTCACCTCATAAGTGCCGACAAGAAACATAACGACTGCATCAAGAAAAGCAACACTAACGGCTATCCAAGGAATCCGTAAATCGTAAATAGTCGTTATTTTAAGAATACTCTCCTGAATTAGTTCAAAGCCAGCGTAAAAAATTAAACCGGCTACCAATAAAGTAGTCAGATTCTCCGCTTTGTAATAGCCATAAGGAAATTTCTGACTAGGCTTACGTTGAGAAATTTTCAGTCCAATCCAAACTAAGACTGTTGAAAAAGCATCAGCGGCACTATGGACAGCATCTGCTAAAAGGACAACGCTTCCTGAAAGAAAACCAACCACTCCTTTAGCTAAAGAAAAGAAGGCAACGACAAAAAATATTTTAAGGGCAACTCCCCTTCCTTGTTTAAGAAAATTTTCTTCCATAATTATGATTAAAATTGATTTCGACCTCTACCCCGGCCTCTTCCTCCTTGAGAACTGACCCCTTGGATAGAAGAAGGATTAACTTTCGAAAGATTCCCCTTTTGAAATTCTTTAAGAGCCTCTTCCGCTTTTAAATTACCTTTCACCAGATAAATATCAATATTTGCCAGCTGTAAAACAGATAAGGCATTAGGACCAACCCCGCCACAGAGAACCGCTTCCACTTTTTGGGAAGCAATAATCTGAGCAGCCGCTACCCCTGCTCCTCTTCCAGCTCTAACAGCTGAATTTTCAAGATTCTGCCAAGTCTTTTTTCGGCCGCTAACTTCCACTATTAGATAGTGGGGACAACGACCGAAAAAAGAAGAAACTAAAGAATCAGAGTCTTGGCCTGTTGCACAAACAGCAATCTTCATCCAACAAATAATATTAATTAGATCGAGTCATGGTTGCTCCGCATTCAGGACATTTCTCCTGATAGCAAGGGACTCCTAAACGATGAGGAATTCTTTTGCCACATTGAGGGCAAACACATTCTCCCGAGGGACCTAATCCGAATCCTCCTGGTCGACGATTTTGGCCACGACCCATTCCTCTTCGAGGAGGAAAATTAGAGTTATTGTTTTCTGTCATAAATATAAACTTAATTACATTATGAATATACACCCATAACCCATTATTGTCAAGTATTTTTAAGCTCCACTTCGAATAACAAGGACATCTCCTTCTTGAACCTGGTAGTTTTTCCCTTCTATTCTTACTAGACCAGCCTCTTTTGCTTTAGCCCAACTACCAATATCTAGAAGCTTTTGCCAATTTATGACCTCTGCTTTAATAAAATTTTCTTCAAAATCACTATGGATTACTCCTCCCGCTTGAGGAGCAGTTGCTCCCCTCTTTACTGTCCAAGCCCTGGTCTCATCAGAACCAGTTGTCAAAAAAGTAAGTTGATCTAAAAGCTGATAGCTTTTTTTAATAAGGGCATCTAATTCAACGGATGAAGGCAAATCCAATTCTTTCTTCTCTTCTGGACTAAGTTCAGAAAGTTCAAACTGACTAAGCAAATCCATAACTAAAAAGGGATAATTATTCTGGCGAAAATAATCAAGAACCGGCGAAGGAATTTCTTGAGAACCTCCATTTAATAAATAAATTCTTGGCTTCAAAGTTAAAAATTGATAAGATTGAAGAATTTTTTCTTCCTCTTCATCCCAATTCAACTGAAGAAGCATTCTTCCTTCAGCTAAGAATTCTTTTGCTTTTTCTAGAGTCAATCTTTCTTTTAAATTTTCTTCTTTTCCAGATTTAAGCTTTTTCTGAAGAGCCTCTACCCTTTTCTCGACTGTTTCCAAATCTTTCAAAATAATTTCTGTCTCTAAAATCTCTTTATCTCTTAAAGCATCAATTGTTTGATAAGAACTAATAATTTTTTCATTTCGAAAAAGCCGAAGGATATAAACGACAGCATCTGTTTCTCGAATCTGGGCTAAAAATTGATTGCCCAAGCCCTCTCCAGAATGAGCTCCCTTTACCAAACCAGCAATATCAACAAACTTAACCGTTGAATAAAGCTTCTTTCCTGAATGACTTAATTGACTAAGCTGATCAACCCGTTCATCTGGAACAGCTACCACTCCAACATTGGATTCGATAGTACAGAAAGGATAATTTTCTCGAGCAACTTGCTTTTTAGTAATAGCTTGAAAAAGAGTAGATTTTCCAACATTGGGCAAGCCGACAATTCCAATTGATAAAGACATAATTTTAAACTAAACAGTAAATATTTTCTGAAAACAATAGAAACAAATGGCCGAAAAAGCTTTCCGCTCTTCGCCCCTTAAGAATAACTACAGACAACAACTAAATCTTTAAAGATTATCCAATCAGGGAAAAAACAACCCAGCCCAACATCACCAGTCCTAAAACTAATTTGACTAAGGTGCTGATAAGGATTCCTATTACTGAAGCTCGAGCTGCTTTAATAGCTGCTAAGATATCTTTTTTATCGTAGATTTCCCCCAGTAAGGTTCCAAGAAAAGGACCCAAAATAATCCCAAGAGGACCAAAGAATAATCCTCCGAGAAAAAGACCTAAACCAGCTCCCCACAACCCTTTCCGACTAGCTTGATATTTCCGGGCTCCTAAAATGGGTAATAAATAATCAAAGAAAGAGAGAAGAAAAGAAAAAACAAGGAAAACAAGAACAATGGTTGAAGAAATTGCTTGGAAATTTCCCATCCAAGCATAAAGGAAAAATCCAGCCCAACATAATATTAAGCCTGGTAAAACAGGGAGAATTATTCCTACCAGCCCTAGGAACATTAAAAGAAAAACAATAATAGTTAAAGTCAGTA
>CAYLQR010000013.1:0-3663 GCA_964386365.1 uncultured Candidatus Saccharibacteria bacterium
ATTATACTAAAGGGGATTTAAAGTGTCCTAAATGCGGTCTTTCTTTCGCTCGAGAAACAAAAATTTATAAGAAACCGGCTTATAAAATTATCCAAGGAAAAGTTCGAGTTAAGTAACAAGAAGAATTCTAAGAAAATTATTAGAATGAATAAATATTATCAAAGGCAAAGATTTCTTTATCAGCCGGAAGCAGAAGAGCCTTTTAAGTTAAGTCGTTCCAAGATTGATTTGTTTCTCCAATGTCCTAGGTGCTTTTATTTTGATCGTCGCTTGGGCTTACCAAGACCGAGTTTGCCCGGTTGGCCTTTAAATTCGGCTGTTGATTTCCTTTTGAAAAAAGAGTTTGATTTGCTTCGGCTAGAAGGGCAGGCTCATCATCTGATGAAAAAGTATGGAGTGGAGGCTATCCCTTTTCAGCATTCGGAAATTGAGCAATGGCGAGAAAATTTTCATGGTCAGCAATATCTTCATCCCGAAACTAATTTTTTAGTCTTTGGGGCAGTTGATGATATCTGGGTAAATCCTCAAGGAGAATTGATTATCGTTGACTATAAAGCGACAAGTACTCAAAAAGAGATTTCTTTGGACGATGAGTATAAAAAGGGCTATAAAAAACAAATTGAAGTTTACCAATGGCTATTTCGCCATCAAGGATTCAAGGTTTCTGATACGTCCTACTTTGTTTTTGCTAATGCCAGTAAAAATCGTCCAAAATTTGATGGTAAACTAGAATTTGAAGTAACTCTAGTTCCTTACGAAGGCGATGATTCTTGGGTTGAGCCGACTTTGTTGGAAATTAAGAAATGTTTAGATTCAGATTCTCCTCCTTCTCCGGGAGAAGATTGTGAATATTGTCGTTATCGAGAACTTATCGAAAAGCAAGTAAGTGAAAAGTGAAGACTTCGACTTAGAGGTCAGTAATGATTTTTAAAAGAAAGGGCGGAGCTAAAAGGCTCCGCCTTATCTTTAGTACTCCTCTGGAGAAAGTTCGAAAAGTCTATTAATAGAACCTCCGGTGTATATTTCTCTGATAGCTCTGGCAAGCAAAGGAACGATAGAAACAATCGTTAGTGATGCTCCTTTTTCTATCTGTTTCCTTTTACTCGGATCAATTGGAACTGTATCGGTGACAATTATTTCACTAATAGGGGACAAGCTTAGGCGAGAAGGAGCTTTCTCGCTAAACAAGCCGTGAATCGTTGCTAAGGTAATACTCTTAGCTTTTCTCTTTTCTAGATGATTGGCTAACTCGACTGCAGTTCCAGCAGTACAGACTGCGTCATCAACAATAATGACATTCTTTCCAGAAATTTCTCCACTTATGCTTTCAATGGTCACTTTTCTGGAATTAATCCTTCTTTTCTTGACTGTTCCGACCGGAACTTCTAAAGCCTGACCAAACTTCTCCGCTTCTTTTTCGAACCCACGATCTCCTGGCAAAACGATTGCCCTTTTAAGGGGAATTTGCTTTTGGAGAAGTGTATGGGCAAGCAAAGGCAGGGCTGAAAGATGGTCAACTGCTATATCAGTTCCGAAGAATCCCTGAAAAGCTGAAGAGTGAAAGTTAATTCCGACTGCTCGATTCATTCCGGCTTTTTCTAAAAAGGCAACGAGAAGTCTTCCAGAAATGGACATGTGGCTACGCCATGTCTTATCTGAACGGTCATAACCCAAATAGGGAGTAATAACCGTTATCTCTTTAGCAGAGGATTTTTTAGCAGCATTTATCATCTGGAATAATTCCCAGAGATGGCGGTGGAGAAGATCTTGGTCGGGGATAGCTGTCTGGATGATAAAAACCTGACAACCACGGACATTATCATCTAAAGCTACTTCAAAACAACCGGTGTCGTAGGGATAGATAGTAATTGGAGAAAGAGGAATCCCTAGACGCAAGCAAATCTGCTCTCCTAGTTCCTTGCTTGATGATCCAGCGAAAATCTTCAGTCGATCCATTGAAACCTCCTTATTGCTTAGAAAGATCAGTTGCTTTTATTATCCATAATTTCTAAATTTAAGCAAGCCAAGATCTTGTTTTCTTAAAGATAAGATTCTATAATTTTCTAAACAGCTCTTTCTAAAAGGAGGGAAAGAAATGATTCATTCTAACGAGAAAGAAGGTCTTATGAGAGAGATTATTGAGGAACGTTTAGCTTATCATTCTCCAGCCGAATGTTGGGGAAAAAGAATTGAGCGTAGCGCTAATCTTAAGAAGAAAATGGAAAAGCTGACTTCTAAAGAACGTGACCAATTAGAAAAAGAAATTGAGAGAATTAAATTTGAGAGAGTGAAAGCTCTCTTTGAGGTCTTTTATCGTTAAAGAGGGGAGGGAAAGATTGCTCTCTCCTCTTTACTTTATTTTTAAAAAATGATTACCTTCAAGGATTTTCAAAAACTCGATTTGAGAATAGCTAAAATTATTCAGGCTGAAAGAGTGGAAGGTTCTTCTAAATTAATTAAATTAGTTGTTGATTTAGGAGAAGATTTCCAGCCTTCTACGAGACAAATTATTGCTGGAATTGGAAAAACTTACCAGCCAGAAGATCTATTGGAAAAAGAAATTGTTGTTTTGGCTAATTTAGAGCCAAAAACTATTCTCGGCTTAGAAAGTCAAGGGATGCTTTTGGCAGCCGAAGATGAGGAAAGCGAAAAACCTATTTTCCTAAAGCCGGCTGAGCCAGTTTCTCCGGGGAGTAAAATTCATTGAAAGAAGAAAGAGGAACTAGTAATCCTAGTTCCTCTTATTGATCTGCTAACTCAAGTATGGCTAAAGCTATTTTTTGAGTTGCTGAGTTTCGAGAATTATTAGTTTCCAAAGATAAGGGCTGGCCGATTCTAATGGTAATTTTACTTTTCCAAAATCTTGGAAAAGGAAATTTCCCATTAGGCAGTACTTTCTCTGAACCTTCAATCCAAATTGGAACAATTTTTGCTCCAGTTTGTTTAGCTAACCAAGCAACCCCTTCTTTTAGTTGACGGATTTGCTTATGCTTTTCCCGACTAATAATAAATTCTTTTCCTTTAAAGGTTCTTCCTCCTTCTGGGAAAAGAATCAAAACTTGACGGTTCTGGAGTAATTCCTTCATTTTCCTTATTGCTTTCCGGCTTAAGGAAAACTGATTCCCTTCTATTTCAACAGGAACTGCTCGATGGCGATACCACCAGCACCAGCTTGGGTCGTAAAACTTTCGGACTGGCGTATTCCAGGGAATGAGAGTAGGGTGTCTTAAATAATTTGGAAAGAAAGCCAAATTAACCAAAACTGGCTCCAGCAAAGTCGGATGGTTAGCGGCTAAGATTATCTTCCCTTGGCGATAAAATCCTTTTGCCTGGGAGATTATTTTGACTCTTCCCGTTATCCTAAACAGTTGGAAGATAATACCCGCTGATAGGTGTACTCCATAGAAAATAACTTTAGCTAAGATTTTCATCTTAACCTCCTTATATAAAAAGAGCTTCCTTTATTTTAATCTTTTAAAAAGTATTTGGAAAGGGCAGGGGAAGGTTTAATTGCTACTTCTCCCCTAAAACTTTGTATGTTAGAATAATTGAAGAATATGGAAATACTGACTTTAACTATTATTGTTTTTCTTTTAATGTTCCTAGGGCTGGTAGGAATAATTCTCCCTGTTTTACCAGGCTTAATATTATGTTGGGCTGGAT
>CAYLQR010000014.1:0-48255 GCA_964386365.1 uncultured Candidatus Saccharibacteria bacterium
TGGGGAAAAGATATCAACCTATTTATTTAAATCAACCGATTTCTCCAGCTGATTATCAGATAGTTGGGGCTGATTGGGTTTCAATTGAAGAGGGTTCTGGCCTAGTCCATATTGCTCCAGCCTTTGGAGAAGATGACATGGCTTTAGGCAAAAAGCATAAGTTGTCTGTTAAAATTACAGTTGATGAAGAAGGAAAAATTAAAAATGGTTTAGGACTTCCCGGGGAAGGAAAGAAGGTTTGGGAGGCCAACGAAATAATTATTCAGGATTTGGAACAGAAAAAGCTTCTCTGGAAAGAAGAAAAAGTGACTCATAATTATCCTTTCTGCTGGCGTTGCGGCCAACGGTTAATTTACTATCCGCTCAATAATTGGTATATAGCTGTTAAGAAACTGCAGAAAAATCTTCTTGCCAATAACAAAAAAATTTATTGGGTTCCAGCCTATTTGAAGGATGGTCGTTTTGGTCGATGGTTGGAAGAAGTTAGGGACTGGGCTGTTTCCCGTAACCGTTATTGGGGAGCTCCTTTGCCAATCTGGGTTTCATCTTCAGAAACTAAAATTATTGGCTCTCGTCAGGAATTAGGTAAACAGAAGTTCACTACTAATCGTTACTGGTTGTTGCGGCATCCGGAATCAGAAACTAATCAGGCAGGAATCCTTAGCACTTCTGAGGATAAGTATCCTCTTACTCTCAAAGGAAAAAAGGAATTAGAAAAAGTTTTACCGAAATTAAAGAAACAGAAAATTGATTTGATTTTTGCTTCACCCGTCCGCCGAACTAAAGAAACAGCTGAAATAGTTGGCCAAGCTTTAGGGAAGAAGCCAGTCTACTGTCCGGAATTGAGAGAAAGAGAAATTGGAGTTTTTGAAGAAAAACCAGTTAGTGATTATCGCTCTTTCTTTAAAAATAAATTAGAAAGGGTTACCCATAGTCCTGAAAAAGGAGAAACAGGTTTGGAAACGAAGATGAGAATGTATCGTTTTCTTCAAAAGATTGATCGGCAGTATAAAGGGAAAAATATTCTTTTTATTAGTCATCAAGGACCGTTACGTCTTCTTCTAGCGGCTAATCAAGGATTAACTTCTCCGGAAACAGTTGATGCCTGGCCTTCTTTGACTTTCGGCTTGGCAGAATTAAGAACTCTCGACTTTAAAATTTTCCCTTACAATGAAGAAGGAGAATTGGATTTTCATCGTCCCTTTATCGATCAAGTTTATTTTCTTTCCCAAAAAGGAGAGAGAATGAAGAGAGTTGAATCAGTTTTTGATTGCTGGTTTGAGTCTGGAGCTATGCCCTATGCTCAAAATCATTATCCTTTTGAAAATAAGAAATGGACGGAGAAAAACTTCCCCGCCGATTTTGTTTGCGAATCGATGGATCAAACTCGAGGCTGGTTTTATACCTTGAATGTTTTAGCCACTGCTTTAACTCAGAAGAATATTGGTTTAGGGAAACATCAACCAGCTTTTAAGAATGTAGTTGTTCCCGGTTTGGTTTTAAGTTCTTCTGGCCAAAAGCTTTCGAAACATTTGAAAAATTATCCTGATCCTTCTGTTTTAATGGAAAAGTATGGAGCTGATGCCCTTCGTCTTTTCTTTTTAACTAGCACCTCTTTGGGAAACAATTATTTGGTTTCCGAGGAAAATGTCCAACAGGTTTGGAGGAAGATTATTTCAACTCTTTGGAATTCTTATCAGTTCTATACTACCTATCAAAGCAAACGATCTTTTTCTTCTCCAGTTTCAAAAAACATTCTTGATCGCTGGATTATTTCCCGGCTTCATCAAGTAAATAGAGAAGTTGAAGATAAAATGACTAATTATCATTTGGATGAAGCTGCTCAATTATTAGCTGAATTTATAGATGACCTTTCAAATTGGTATATTCGCCATTCTCGTTCGCGGTTCCAAAGTGATTTTTCTTCAGAAAAGGAACAAGCTTCTTTGACTTTAGCTTTCATCCTTTTCAGGCTAAGTCTCCTCTTGGCTCCTTTCGCTCCTTTCATCAGCGAGAGGATCTATCAGGGGTTAGCGAAGGAAGAAAATTTTCCTTCTTCAGTTCATTTGAATGATTATCCTTTGGCAGAAAAGAAGGCCATTGACTCTTCCTTGATGGAAGAGATGAAAAAAACGAAAGTAATTATTAGTTTGGGCCTTCGTCTTCGGGCAACAGCTGGGATTAAAGTTAGACAGCCTTTGGCTGAATTAAGAATTGCCGGTCAGTTTGAATTAGATCGACAATTAATAGCTCTGATTAAAGAAGCCTTGAATGTCAAAGAAGTTAATTGGGTCAAGGAAATAAAGCCAGAAGATAGTTGGGCTGTTTACCAAGAAGGAGAAATTTCCCTTGGTTTAAAGACGGAAATGACTCCTTCTTTGGAAAAAGAAGGATGGGCAAGAGAAATTAGCCGAGCTCTTCAGACTATGAGGAAAGATCTTTCCCTCAAACCTAGGCAAATAATTGATATCTATTATCAGGCTGATTCTCCCTTGGAGAGCTTTATCGAACAAAAAAGAGCTTTCTTTTTAGAAAAAAACCGAGCTGCTAAATTAGAAAAAGGAAATCGACAAAGAAATTATGCTGCTCAGAAAGAGTTAAAGATTGGTAATTATTCTCTTTGGTTGGCTATTAATTCGAAGAAATAATGTGGGCTAAAGAGTCAGATGAAGCTTTAGTCTTAGAAGGAGAAGAGAGAGGAGAAGCTGATCGCCTCTTTACTGTTTTAGCGAGAAGGGAAGGAAAGCTTTTGCTTTTGGCAAAAGGAGAAAGAAAAGCCCTTTCTAAATTACGAAGAGGAATTGATCTTTTTTATTACACTAGAGTGACTTTTGTGAGAACCTCGATCAGAGAAACTCTAACCGAAGTAGATTTGATTAAGAACTTTTCTTCTTTCCACCAAGATTGGCGGAAATTTAGAGTAGCTGACTGGATGGGCCAATTGGCAAATCTGACTCTTCCCAAGGGGGTTCCGGAAGAAGAAATTTTTTTTCTTCTTCTGAATAGTTGGAAAGATTTAGAAAAAGCAGAAAAATATTATCAGCGTTTCTATTATTATTTTCTTTGGCAATTGTTAAAAAAACTTGGTTATCAGCCAGAAATCTCTTCTAGTTCTCTTTTTTTCTCGGTTCAAGAAGGAGGATTTCTAACAGAGAAAGAAAAAACAAATGAATCTTTCCTTTTGAATCCCTCGGTCCACTATTGGTTAAAAAATATTCTTCAAGAGGAAAAAGATAAGTTTTATCAAGCTTCAATTTCTGCTAAAACAGAAAAAGATTTGAAAAAAATTTCTCAACTTTATCTTCAGTCCCTCGGTTGGGAAAAAGATGGTCGGGGGCTTTGTTTTGAGTTATAATAAAAATATTATTTAAGAAGGCCTATTTATGCACAAATTAGATAAATTACTTTTGATTATTCTTTTTCTTCTCCTCTTGGGAGGAATAGCTGGCTGGTGGTATTACCAAAGGAACCAAAGTTCTAAAGGGGATTTAATTTTAAATCTTCTTGGTCCCAATTCAGCTTCAGCTGGTCAGGAGGTGGAATACACTTTGCGTTGCCGTAATCAAGGTTCAGCAACAATTGTTCAAGCGGAGCTCTTCTTCAATTTTCCTGAACATTCTCAGCCGATCGAGCCGTCTGAAGCTAGTTTTCGTCAGGAAATTGAAAGTATTTACCCTGGCCAGGAAAAAGTTCTTACTTTTCGGGCTCGACTCTTTGGTCAAGTGGAAGAGGTAGAAACTGCCCAGGCTAAAGTCAGCTATCGCTTGAAAGGGCTAAAGGCTTATTATAATTCAGAGACTCAATTAGCAACGGTTATTGATAACATTCCTTTAACTTTTGAATTTGATCTTTCTAATTCTGTTCCTCCTCAGGAAGAATTTGAATTCTTAATTAATTATGCTTCTTACTTTGATCAACCCATCTCAAATCTAGTTATTAAATTGGAAACTCCTCCCAACTTCCAATTTATTTCCAGCCAGCCAGAAAGCATTGAAGAAGAAAGATGGGAAATTCCAACTTTATTGAAAAGAGAGGGAGGTCAGATTAAAGTTCGAGGGAAGATGGTGAAAGAAAGCGGTCAATCAGAAATCTTCCGGGCTTCTTTAGGAGTTTGGACACAAGAGCAATTTGTTAAATTGAAAGAAATTGCCCAAACAGTTGCCACTGCCCAAACGCCAGTTTATCTTTCTCAACAAATTAATAATCGTTTAGACTATGTTGCCTCTCCCGGAGATCTTCTCCATTATGAGATTTTCTTCCGTAATGTTAGTGATTATCCTTTAGAAAAACAGCTATTATTAATTAAATTAGATGGTTCTCAATTTGATTTAGACACTCTCCGGACAACAGACGGACTTTATCAAGAAGGAGATAATTCTTTGCTTTGGGATTGGAAAAGCAATTCCGCTCTCCGCTTTCTTGATAAACGAGAAGAAGGGTCGGTAGAGTTCTGGGTCAATTTGAAAAAAGATTGGCCAGTTACCAGCCAATCGCCAGAAATTTACAATGTAGTAGAAATTGGTCAAATTCAAAGAGTTTTCCCTTTGAAAGTCAATAGTCGTTTGGACTTGGTTCAGAAAGCCTATCATCAAGACGAATTTTTTAATGATAAAGGACCGTTTCCTTTCCAAGTTGGAAAGACAACTACCTATACTATCTTTTGGCAGGTTTCTAACTTCTGCAATTTGGTAGAAGAGGTAAAAGTAGAGACTACTCTTCCCGATGGAGCTTGGTTCAATAATCAAGCTTTCCCAGAGGATGAATTAGATAATTTAAGCTACAATAGCGCTAGCGATCTTCTCGTTTGGGAGGTTGGTCAATTAGAGCCGGAACAGCAAGCAACTCTTGCTTTTCAGCTTTCTTTTACTCCGCAAGGAGAAAGTGACACTGAACAGCCTTTGATCGAAGAAGCGACTGTTTTTGGAAAAGATCAATGGACTGAGAAAATCATTGAAGCGGTTGCCCCAATGGTTGAAAAAATTAGTCAATTAGAAAAAGATTCAGGAGAATAAAAATGGAAGATTTAATGGAAAAAATTGTTTCTTTGGCTAAAAGGAGAGGTTTTGTTTTCCCCAATTCTGAAATTTATGGAGGATTTAATGCTGGCTATGATTTTGGTCCTTTGGGAACAGCGGTAGAAAAAAATATTCGGGCTGAATGGAGAAAGGCAATCGTTTCTTCTCAACCATCGGTGGTTGAGATAAATACTCCAGTTGTTGTTCACCCTCGAGTCTGGGAAGCCTCTGGCCACCTAGGTCACTTTTCTGATCAATTAGTAGAATGTAAAAAATGTCATCATCGTTTTAAGGAAGAAGAAATCAAAGAAGGAAAATGTCCGCTTTGTGGAGGAGAATTAACTTCTCCTCGGACTTTTCATCTAATGATGAAAAGCTTCCTTGGCCCGGTAGAAGATGAACAATCAACGGTCTATTTAAGACCGGAAACTTGCCAAGGAATTTTCTTGAATTTTAAAAACGTTCTGCAATCTCAAAGGATGAATCTTCCTTTTGGAATTGCTCAATTGGGAAAAGCTTTCCGAAATGAAATCAATCCGAAGAATTTTATTTTCCGAACTCGAGAATTTGAGCAAATGGAAATGGAATGGTTTTGCCAAAAAGAAGAAGCCGAAAAATGGTTTGACTATTGGAGAGAGCAAAGGCTGGCTTGGTATAAAAAGCTAGGAATTAAATCAGAGAATATAAGAGTTCGAGAAACACCAACTAAAGAGCTGGCTCATTATGCTAAAAAAGCAGCTGATATTGAATATCATTTTCCTTTTGGTTGGCAAGAAATAGAGGGAATCCACTATCGGGGAAATTATGATCTTCAAAATCATATGGAAAAGAGCGGAGAGAAATTAATCTATCGTCATCCAGAGACAAAGGAAGAAATTGTTCCTCAGGTAGTGGAAGTTTCCGCCGGACTAGAAAGAACTTTCTTAGCTTTTTTAGTTGAAGCTTATGAAGAAATAGAAGGGGGTCGAGGGAAAGCCTCTCGTCAAGAGGAAGAAGTTATTCTTCATCTTTCTCCCCGTTTAGCTCCTTTCAAAGCGGCCGTTTTCCCCCTCTTGGGCCGGAAAAAGGAATTGGAGGAGAAAAGCCGAGAAGTTTTCCAGTCTCTCCTTAATGATTTTTCAGTTATTTATGATGCTGGAGGTTCAATTGGCCGGCGTTATCGCCGTCAAGATGAAATCGGAACGCCTTTAGCAATTACGATTGATTTTCAGAGCTTAGAAGATGAAACAGTCACTTGCCGAAATAGGGAATCAATGAAACAGGTTCGGGTTCCGATTACTCAACTCCCAACAGTTATTAATCAATTGATTGCTTAAAATGGAAAAAATTATTCTTTCTAATGGATTAAGGTTGCTTTTAGTGCCTCAAAAAGAATCTCCAACCGTAACGGCTTTGATTTTAGTCGGAGCCGGTTCGAAGTATGAAACAAAAGAAATAAATGGTCTTTCTCATTTCTTAGAACATATGCTTTTTAAGGGAACGGAAAAGAGACCGACTCCCCTAGAAATTGCTTTGACTCTTGACCAAGTCGGAGGCAGCTATAATGCTTTCACTGGTCAAGAATACACCGGCTATTTTGCTAAAGTCCAAGCGAAGCATTTTCCTTTAGCTCTTGATTGGGTGAGTGATATTTTCCTTCATCCTCTTTTGCCAGCCGAGGCTCTTGAAAGAGAAAAGGGAGTTATCTTAGAAGAGAGAAATATGTATCTTGATACTCCTTCTCAATACATTGGAGAAGTTTGGGAAAAATTACTTTATGGTGACCAGCCAGCTGGTTGGGAAATTATTGGCCGAGAAGAAGTTATTCGGGGAGCGAATAGGGAAAAGCTAGCCGCTTACTTTCAGAGTCATTATTCTTCTCAAAATACAGTTTTGGCTTTGGCTGGCCAATTGGGAGATAAAGAAAAAATTCAGGCTGAAGTAGAAAAGATTTTTAAAGAGATGAACCAAAAGGCTCCAGCTGAAAAACTTCCGGTTAAAGAAGAACAAGATAAACCTCAAAGTTTAATTCATTTTAAAAAGACTGACCAAAGTCATCTAGCGATAGGAGTTCGTGGTTATGACAATAAAGACGAAAGACAATGGACTCAAGCAGTTTTGTCTACGATTTTAGGAGGAAATATGAGCTCCCGTCTTTTTACCGTTGTTCGGGAGAAAAACGGCCTAGCTTATTATGTTCGAACTTCTTCTAGAAATTATACTGACAGTGGTTATTTGACAACTCAGGCTGGCATTGCTAATCAAAAAGTAGAGAAAGCCATTCAACTAATCTTGGCGGAATACAAGAAAGTACTTCAGGGGGATGTTTCTGAAGCAGAGGTGAAAAAAGGAAAAGAATATTTGAAAGGATCTTTGGCCTTATCTTTAGAGACATCTGACGGTTTAGCTGTTTTTTATGCTCAGCAAGAATTAATAGAGCCAACAGTCTTGAGTCCTGAAGAAATAGTGAAAAAGATTGACGAAGTGACTTTAGAGAAGGTTAATCAAGTAGCCCAGGATTTATTTAAACCAGAAAAGCTTAATCTAGCTTTGATTGGCCCCTACCATCAAGGAGATTTTAGTGGTATTCTTGAATTATAATTATGGAAGGAAATTACTTAGATATTTCTTGGAAGGCTATCTTAAAGGTTGCTTTTACAGTTGCCCTTTGTTACCTTCTTTTCTTGGTTCGCCAAATTATTATTTGGTTTGTTTTTGCTTTAATTATTTCAATTCTTCTTCGATCAGTTATTGATTTTTTCCGACACTGGCGGCTTCCTCATTGGCTAGCCGTCCTCACGACTTATCTTTTAATTTTTGGAATTCTTGGGGGAGTTATCTATTTAAGTCTGCCAGTGATTATTAAAGAAGTTCACCAGTTGATTGTTTCCTTGCCAACCTATCTTCCGGAGTTTAAAGCTTTTCTGGGTAATTTAGGAATCGAGATTCCTTTTTCTTCTTTCCAAGAGATATCAACCCGTCTTCTCCAACAAGCCCCGGGTGATATTCTCCAGGCTTTGGGAGTGTTTTTTGGCGGTTTAGTTTCAACTTTCTTTGTTTTAACAATGGCCGTTTTCCTTTCTTTTCAGAAGCAAGGCTTTGGAGAAATTTTGGCTTTTCTTTCAGCTAAGCGTTATCAAAAAAGAATTTTGAAAGCTTGGAAAAGAAGTCGGAAAGAAGTCAGTTCTTGGTTCTGGATGAGAATTATTGGGATTGCTTTTATTGCTGTTACTTATTTCTTAACTTATCAGCTTTTTAATATTGAAGGAGCTTTAATGTTGGGGGTTCTATCTGGTCTCCTTGATTTTATCCCTTACTTTGGGCCTTTAATTGGGGCCCTTTTGGGAGGAATCTTTGCTGGAGTTCAGGTCTCTTGGGTTTTGGGAGGAGTAATAATTATAATCCTTTTCGCTTTGCAGAATATTGAAAGCCATATTCTTTCTCCTTTGGTAGGAAAGAAGCTAATTGGACTTCCTCCTTATTTAATTCTTTTGGCGATTACTTTGGGAGCTCAACTTTTTGGCTTCTTAGGGACCATTTTAGCTATTCCGGTGGTAGCTATAATTTATCGCTTCATTATTGATTTTAAGATGGGGGAATACGAAAGAGAAAGGACAGAAGAAAGGAGAATCCCCTTGGAATAATTATGTCAGAAGGAATCCTCTATCTTATCGCTGGGCCGATTGGAAACCTAGAGGACTTTACTTTTCGAGCAAAAAGGATTTTAGAAGAAGTTGATTTTGTTTTAGCTGAACATCCTCGACATCTTCAGCGACTGCTTTCCTTTTATCAATTGAAGACGCCCCTTCTTTCTTATCATCAGCATACTTCTGCTTCTCAAAAGGAGAAAATTGCTGATTTATTAAAGGAAGGAAAGAATTTGGCTTTGATGACTGATGCTGGAACTCCCGGCTTGGCTGACCCAGGAAATGAATTGATTAGCGAGTTAAAAGAAAAAATCCCTTCTTTAAAAATTATTCCTTTGCCAGGAGCTAGTGCTTTAACAACAGCTATTAGCTGTTGCGGTTTTAAAATGGGGAAGTTTCTTTTTCTGGGCTTTCTTCCAAAAAAGAAAAGAAAAGTTTTTTTGGAGAAAATTGCTTTTTTCTCCTGGCCGGTTGTTTTTTACGAATCTCCTTACCGTCTTTTGAAAACACTAGAAGAAATATTTCAGCTTAAGCCAGATTTAGAAATTTTTATTGGTCGAGAATTGACAAAGAAATTTGAAACTCTTTATAGAGGAAAAATTGAAGCAGTTGTCTCTTCTCTTAAAAAAGGTAAGATAAAAGGAGAATTAGTAGTGATTGTCAATCACGATGGAAAAAAATAGATATTATCTTTCAACAGCTATTGACTATATTAATGCTGCTCCTCATTTGGGGCACGCTTTGGAAAAAATCCAGGCTGATGTTTGGGCTCGTTATCAGAGAGCTCAAGAGAAAGAAGCTTTTTTGGTGACGGGAACAGATGAGAATGGTTTAAAGGTTGCCCAAGCAGCTGAGAAAGAGAAAAAGCCATTAGCTAAATTTGCGGCTGCCAAGAGTGACGAATTTAAAAAATTAGCCGAACTTCTTGATTTGTCTTTTGATAAGTTTATCCGGACTTCTCAAAAAGAAAATGAAAAAGGAGCTCAAAAGTTTTGGAAAAAAATTAAAGCTGACATTTATCAAAAGAAGTATCAAGGGCTTTACTGCGTAGGCTGCGAAAGTTTCTTGAAAGAAAAAGAATTAGTTGATGGTCTTTGTCCAATTCATAAGACTAAGCCTCAATTGATAGAAGAAAAAAATTACTTTTTCCGACTTTCTAAATACAAAAAAGAATTGAAGAAATTGATTGAAGAAGAGGAAATGAAAATTATTCCTTCTGTTTACAAAAATCAAGCCCTTGGCTTTTTAGAAGAAGGAATAGAGGATATGTGTATTTCTCGATCGTCAGAAAGAGCTCGTAATTGGGGATTAAATGTTCCGGGAGATTCTTCTCAGAAAATCTGGTGCTGGTTTGATGCTTTAATCAGCTACTTAACTGCTATTGGCTATGGTCAAGATAATAGCCTGTTCCAATATTGGTGGAATCAGGAAAGTCAGAAGATTCATTTTATCGGGAAAGATATTCTGAAATTCCACGTTATTTACTGGCCCGCTATGCTCTTAGCGGCCGGCTTGCCTTTGCCGAATATTATTTACGTTCATAGTTATTTGACGATTAATAATCAAAAGATGTCGAAGAGCCAGGGAGTGACAATTAAACCGGAAGAACTAGTTAAAAAATATTCTTCTGATGCTCTTCGTTACTTCCTTTTAAGAGAAGTTTCTTTGAACAA
This sequence comes from uncultured Candidatus Saccharibacteria bacterium, assembly GCA_964386365.1. Taxonomy (GTDB): domain Bacteria; phylum Patescibacteriota; class Minisyncoccia; order Minisyncoccales; family UBA1441; genus CAYLQR01. The sequence continues at coordinate 10,315 of CAYLQR010000014.1, forward strand.
AGACGGTAATTTTTCAGCTACTCGTTTTCAAGAGCGTTATCAGGACGATTTAGCCAATGGTTTAGGAAACTTAACGACTCGTCTTTTAGCTCTTCCCCAATTAGATAAGGAAGAAACGGCTTTCGTTAATCTAGAGGCAGAGGAAGCAGTCGAGGAAGAAGAAAAGAAGTATCATCAGGCAATGGCTGGTTTTAATTTTAATCAAGCCTTAGTAGCTATTTGGGAGTTGATTGCTTTTTGTGATCAGTCCCTTGATCAAGAAGAACCTTGGAAAGAGAAAGAAAATAGTCAAGAGGTGATTAATGATCTTCGTTTGGTTTTAAAGAAGATAAGTCAGCTTTTGGTTCCTTTCTTGCCAGAAACAGCGGAAAAAATTCAAAAGCAATTAAAAGAGAAAAAAGAAAAACTCATTCTTTTCCCTAAAATCTGATGAATTTTTCTCTGATTGATACTCATGCTCATTTGAATTTGGCTGCCTTTGAGGAAGATCGGCAGGAAATTATTGAAGAATGTTTGAAAGAAAAGATTGGCGTGATTAATGTCGGGACAAATTATCAGACTTCTCTTAAAGCGGTAGAATTAGCAGAGAAGTATTCAACCGGACTCTGGGCCGCTATCGGGCTTCACCCCTTGCATTTAGGGGAATCAGAGGGAGATGATTGGGAAATTAAAGGAACGGAAGGAGAAATAATGACTGGCGAAGAATTTTTAGCTAGTCAATACATTTCTTTGTTTGAATCCTCTTCTCGAGTAGTGGCTATCGGGGAAATAGGTTTGGATTATAGCCGCTTGTCGTCATTAACTGAAAAAGCTTCTTTCGTTCAGGAAAAACAAAAAGAAGCTTTAATCAAACAAATGGATTTAGCTAGAGAACTTCAGCTTCCGGTAATTATTCATTGCCGAGAAGCTTTTCCTGATTTGATTAAGCTTTTTAAATCACTTAAAGATCTTGGCCGAGGGGGAGTTATCCACTGTTTCTCTGGCCAATGGGAAGAAGCCCGCTTCTTTTTAGAAAAAGGTTTTTACCTGGGTCTTGACGGAGTTATCTTCAAAACCAATTTAGAAGAGGTAATTACTAAAGCTCCTTTAGAAAGAATCCTAGTGGAAACAGATTGTCCCTACCTTACTCCTCCTCAAAGAAAGGGAGAAAGAAATACTCCCCTGAACTTAAAATTTATTGTTCAAGAAGTAGCTTCCCTTCGGGGAAGAAGCTTCCAAGAAATAGCTCAAGCAACAACTGAAAACGCCCAGCGTCTTTTTCTCTTTGATTGAGAAAGAGGAGCCCTATTCGGACTCCTCTAGTATACGAACACTCCCGATTTCCTCTAGCTCCCATTTTTCTGGCTTTTGAGAGAAATAAGTTAGCAAAAGCTTCGCTGCTTCTTCCTCGTTTTTCCCTCTAACTAGAAATTCAGCTAGAGAGGGATCTTCGCCTGACTTTGGATAATGCCAAGCACTTGCCAGAAAAACGTGAGGGAACGGAACCAATTCCAGCTTTTTCGTTTCCACTTGACTCACCTCCTTTTCCAATATTATAGAGCAAGGTTTCCCTTTGTCAATTCTTTGAAAGTTTCTTCTTTTTCGTTTATCATTGTTCTACTATGGAAAATTACTATCCTCGAGAAATAGAGGAAAAATGGCAGAAGATTTGGGAAGAAAAGAAAATTTATCAGCCAGCTGAAAAAGAAGCTGGTAAAGAAAATTTTTATCATTTGGTAATGTTCCCCTACACTTCGGGGAATCTTCATCTTGGCCATTGGTATAACTATTCGGGAGCTGATGTTTATGCTCGCTATCAATTGCTCCAAGGGAAAAACGTTCTTTCCCCAATTGGCTTTGATAGTTTCGGTTTGCCAGCGGAGAACGCTGCTATTAAAAATAAAATTAATCCTCGGGATTGGACAGAAAAGAATATTGAAAGGATGGAGAAACAAATTAAAAGCATTGGAGCAATTTATGATTGGTCAAGAAAAGTAGTGACTTCTCATCCTGATTATTATCGTTGGACTCAATGGCTTTTTCTCCAGTTTTACAAGCAGGGTTTGGTTTATCGGGCTAAGAAATGGGTTAATTGGTGTCCTTCTTGCCAGACTATCTTGGCTAATGAACAAGTAGTTGAAGGGAAATGTGAACGTTGTGGAGCTTCAGTGGTCAGAAAGCAAGTTGATCACTGGCTTTTTAGAATTACTCGCTACGCCGAAGAATTATTGGAAGGACTAGAACAATTAGATTGGCCGGAAAGAACAAAGATGATGCAACGGAATTGGATTGGGAAGTCAGAAGGAACCGAAGTTAATTTTCCTATAGCTGGTCAATCGTCTTCTTTTCTTGTTTTCACTACTCGAGCCGACACTATTTTTGGAGCTACTTATTTAGTTATTTCTCCGGAGCATCCTTTGTTGGAAAAAATACGGCCAGCAGTTAAAAACTGGCCAGAGGTTAAAGTCTATTTAGAAAAATCTCTTCAGGAAGACGTTACTCGGAAGGAGAACAAGAAAGAAGAAAAAACTGGGGTCAGACTGGAAGGAATTTCTGCTATTAATCCAGCTAGCGAAGAAGAAATTCCAATTTTTATAGCTGATTATGTTTTGATGGAGTATGGAACAGGAGCAATTATGGCTGTTCCCGCTCATGATCAAAGAGATTTTGAATTTGCTAAACTTTTTAATCTTCCTTTAAAAGAAGTGGTTAAATCACCAAGTGATTGGTCGGGAGAAAGGGTTTATACTGGAGAAGGAGAAATGATAAATTCTGGTCGTTTCGATGGGATGAATTCAGAAAAGGCCCGTTTAGAAATTCAAAAATGGTTAGAGAAAAAAGAAATTGGGAAAAGAGCTATCCATTATAAACTGAAAGATTGGAGTGTTTCTCGCCAACGTTATTGGGGAACGCCAATCCCCATAATTTATTGTTCTCGTGATGGTTGGCAGCCGGTACCAGAAAAAGACTTGCCAGTCCTTTTACCAGCCGTTGACGACTACCGGCCACTTAAAGGAGGCCAATCTCCCTTAGCTCGTTCAGCTAGTTTTCGAGAAGTAACTTGTCCGGCTTGCGGCCGGCCAGCTCAACGGGAAACAGATACTCTTGATACTTTTGTTGATTCTTCTTGGTATTATCTTCGTTATGTTGATGCCCAAAACGATCGAGTAATCGCTGATCCAAAAAAAGTCAAAGCTTGGTTGCCAGTAGATATTTACATTGGAGGAGCTGAACATAGTGTCCTTCATCTTCTTTATGCTCGATTTTTTACTAAGGCAATGAGAGATCAAGGATTAATTGATTTCTCCGAACCGTTTTTAAGTTTGCGCCATCAAGGAACGATTCTTGGCCCAGATGGCTCTAAAATGTCTAAATCTCGAGGAAATGTTGTTGACCCAGACGCTTTAGTCGAAAAATATGGAGCCGATTCTGTCCGAAGTTACCTTTGTTTTACCGGTCCTTTTAGTCAAGGAGGGACTTGGAAATTATCTGGCTTAAAAGGGATGGTTCGTTTTTTGGGAAGAATCTGGAAACTTCAGGAAAAGGTAGAGGTTTCTGGGAAACTTTCCGAGATTAGTCAAAAACAATTTCAGCAGACAATTAAGAAAGTCGGAGAAGATATTGAGCGTTTTCATTTTAATACGGCTTTAAGCTCTCTGATGATTTTGCTGCGGACTTGGGAGAAAGAAGAAAAAATTCCAGTTAAAGAATATCTCCAATTGCTTCAATTGATTGCTCCTTTTGCTCCTCATTTGGCTGAAGAGCTTTACCAACAATACAAGGAAGAAAATGTTTCCTCAATTTTTAAAACTATTTGGCCAACTTATCAGCCAGAGATGACAGCCGAAAATTCCTTTACTCTCATTGTCCAGATTAATGGACGAGTAAGAGATCAATTAGAAGTAACGACTGGAATTAAAAAAGAAGAAGCCCAGACTCAAGCTCTTCAATGTTTGAAAGTTCAAGCTTTCTTAAAAGGAAAGGAAATTAAAAAAGTTGTTTTTGTCCCCGACAAATTAATTAACTTTGTTGTAAAATAAAAATAGATTCAAAAGAAGACAACTTTTCTTAAGAAGATTATAGCAGTTTTCCCTAGGGTATGAACTTTCTATATTGCTCAACTAGGAAATTATTATGTTGTTACGACAGAATTTGATTTTCTTTTGTGATTTGGTATCATAAATTTGATATGGCTCAAGTAATAAAACAAACCAACGGTAAGGTGCTTTTGGATAGGGATTACTTAGAAACCCTGCGAAGAAAAGCCTCATTTTCTGAGGAAATTTTGGCTTTTATCGAAGATAGATATTTTGGCTATTTAATGGAAAAAACAGAGGAAGAAAAAAATATTCCTCTCTCTCAAGCAAAAAAAGCCTTGAAATAAAAGGCGGAAATCATCAATGGAGACTTTCTTCAAAAGAAGGTTTATAAAAGATTTTAAAAAGCTCCCGAAAGACATAAAAAAAGATGTGAGGGAGCTTTGTTTTTTAATTACTCCGAAAGCTGAAAATCTTAATGATTTAGAAAAAGATTCTCTTAAGAAAATAAAAGGATTTAAGAATTATTACAGAGTCAGAATTGGAGACTACAGAATCGGCTTCAAAAAAGTGAAAAATCAAATTATTTTTATGAGAGTTTTGCACAGAAAAGATATTTACAAGCTTTTTCCATAAAATGTGCGGTATTATTGGCTATGTTGGGAAAAGGGAGGCTCTCCCTCTTCTTTTGGATGGCTTAAAACGTTTAGAATATCGGGGTTATGATTCGGCTGGCGTTTGTCTTCTTAATCCTAAGGCTCAAGTGGTTAAGACAAAGGGAGGGGTTGATGATTTGAGAAGAAAACTTCAGGGCCGCAATCTTCAAGGAAAGACAGCTCTTGGCCATAATCGTTGGGCTGTTTATGGAGAGCCATCAGAAGTTAATGCTCATCCCCATTGGGATTGCCAGAAGAAAATTTTTGTTGTTCATAACGGTATTATTGAAAACTATAATTTTCTGAAAGAAAAATTAATTGAGCGCGGTCATAAATTTATTTCTGAAACTGATACGGAAGTTATTGCTCATCTTATTGAAGAAGTTCTTAAACAAAAAAAAGTTCCTTTAGAATTAGCTGTTCAAAAAACTTTAAGGTGGCTTAAAGGAACTTACGGTTTAGCGGTTGTTTCAGAAGATGAACCTCAAAAAATAGTCGTTGCTAGAAATTCTTCCCCAGTTCTTTTAGGTTTGGGAGAAGGAGAAAACTTTGTTGCTTCAGACGCAGCTGCTCTTGTTGCCCAGACTAAAAAAATTATCTATTTAGAAGATAGAGAAATGGCTGTCCTTACTCCTGAAGATTATCAAATATTTGATCGGGAGAATAATCTTTTGACTAAAGAAACGAAGTTTATTGATTGGGATTTAGCTGAAGCTCAAAAAGGAGGCTATCCCCATTTCATGCTGAAAGAGATTTTTGAGCAGCCTCAAGCTTTAATGAATTCTCTCCAAGGAAGATTGGTGATTGAAGAAGGCTTAGCAAAATTAGGGGGATTAGAAGAGGGTGCTGATCTTCTTGCCCAGATTAAAAAATTAGTGATTGTCGCCTGCGGAACTTCTTATTTCGCTGGCTTGGTGGGGAAATACATGATTGAAGAGGCGGCTTCTCTTCCAGTGGAAGTGGTTTATGGTTCAGAATTTCGCTATCATCCTCCAGTAATTGACAAAGAAACAGCTGTTTTAGCTATTTCTCAATCTGGAGAAACAGCTGATACTTTAGCTGGTTTAAGAGAAGCAAAAAGAAAAGGAGGGCTTACTCTAGGGATTATTAATGTTGTTGGTTCAACTATTGCTCGAGAGGTAGAGGCTGGCCTCTATAATCACATTGGTCCGGAAATTGGGGTAGCTTCAACAAAAGCTTTTACTTCTCAATTATTAATTTTAGCTCTCTTAGCTCTTTTCCTTGGACGCCAGCGAGGGCTCAGCTTATTAGAGGGTCAGCGGTTGGCTAAAGGAATCCAGGCTCTCCCTTCTTTAGCTGAAGAAACTCTTAAAGAAGCAAAAAAAATTCAGGAAATTGCTGAAAAGTATAAAAGAGCAGAAAATGCTCTTTACTTGGGAAGAAAATTTAATTACCCAATTGCTTTAGAGGGAGCTTTAAAATTAAAGGAGGTTTCTTATCTCCACGCCGAAGGCTATCCAGCCGGAGAGATGAAACATGGACCAATTGCTTTAATCGATAAAAATTTTCCAACAGTTGCCATCTGTTTAAAAGATAGTGTTTATCCGAAGATGCTTTCTAATTTGGAAGAAATTAAAAGTCGGAAGGGGCCGATTATTGTTTTAGCAAGCCAAGGAGATGAAGAAATTAAGAAATTGACGGAAGAAGTCATTTTTCTTCCTCCAGTCCAAGAAATACTTTCTCCTATTTTAGCAGTTATCCCTCTTCAGCTTCTCGCTTATTATCTAGGAGTGGCTCGAGGATACAACGTTGATCGGCCAAGAAACTTAGCCAAATCAGTAGTAGTTGAATAATCCTCCAGTTTTGGAGGAAAGAAAAATTCTGCTATACTCAATTAATTACTTTGTTTATCTAACAGAAAGATGAGAAAAACAATTTTGGTTGGCGGCCAGGCCGGTCAAGGAGTAAACAAGACTTCTTCTTTAATCGGCCAGGTTTTTAACAATCTCGGCTATTACGTTTTTATCTATCGAGATTATCCTTCATTGATTCAAGGAGGCCATAATTTTAACGTCCTTACAATTTCTGATAAGCCAGTTTTTTCTCACCGCCGTTCTCTAGAAGTAATTATTGCTTTGGATGATTTAACAATTGAAAAACATGCTTCTGATCTTCAGCCGGAAGGATTTATTTTGGGAAGCGCTAAACGGAAAAAGCATCCACATTTAATTTCTATCGACATGGATTCTGTTTCTCTTCCCTCAACGACGATTGGAAGAGAAAACAATGTTTTAGTCGGAGGGTTAATGAAATTATGGGGGCTTCCTTTAGAGGCTGGTTTTCAGGCGGCTAAAGAAGAATTTTCAAAAACAGAAAAAATTGAAGAAGCCCTAGACGAGGGATGGCAAATGGTAGCCCAAAGAGAAAAAATTCCTTCTATTCGTCAAGCTAAAGAAACTTATTTCTTTACTGGGACAGAAGGCGTCAGCCAGGGAGCGATCGCCGCTGGCTTGGATGTTTATTTTGCTTATCCAATGACTCCAGCGACAGGAGTTCTTCATCAATTAGCGGCTCAGCAAAGAGAATATGATTTCTTGGTAGCTCAACTAGAGAATGAAATTGCTGTTGTTAACGCCGCTTTGGGAGCAAGTTTTACTGGAGCTCGGAGCATGGTAGGAACTTCTGGTGGAGGCTTTGCTTTGATGAGCGAAGGTTTAAGTTTGGCCGGAATGACTGAATTGCCTTTAGTAGTTTATCTTGCTCAGAGAACGGCCCCGGCTACTGGTGTCCCGACTTATACCAGTCAGGGAGATTTGAAATTCGCTCTTAATGTTGGTCATGGCGAATTTCCTCGGATAGTAGTTGCTCCAGGAGAAGCGGAAGAGGCTTTCCAAAGAACAATTGAAGCTTTTTATCTTTCTCAAAAATATCGGCTTCTTTCTATCATTTTAGGCGATAAGCATTTAGCCGAAAGCTACTTTAGCTTTGATCGGATTAATCCTCCCCGAGTAAAAATGGAAAGGTTTTTAACGGAAGAAGATCAGTCAGGAGATAAGAGTTATCAAATTACTCCTCAAGGGATTTCCCCTCGTCTTATTCCCGGAGAGGGAGCTTTCGTTAGAGCGAGTGGCTATGAGCATGACGAAGAAGGTTTTACTATTGAAGATGGAGAAGGAACTCGAAAAATGAATGATAAGCGTTGGGCAAAACTCCCAGCTCTTCGAAAGGAAATTGACCGGCTCCAACCGGTTAAAACCTATGGCCGGGGAAAGAATCTTATCATTGGTTGGGGTTCGACAAAGGGAGCGATTCTGGATAGTTTGGTCGATCTTCCTGACTATCGATTTTTACAAATAAGTTATCTTTCTCCTTTCCCGATTTCTCAAGTAGCGGCTGAAATGGAAAAGGCGAAGAAAATAATTTTAGTGGAAAATAATGTTACTGGTCTTCTAGGCCAGGTGATTAGAGAGCAAACGGGGTTTGTTATTGAAAAACAAATTTTGAAGTATGATGGCCGTCCCTTTACTCCAGAGGAGATTATTCAAAGAGTTAAGGAATTATGAAAATTGAAGATTTAAACACTCATCAAATTAATACCTGGTGTCCAGGCTGTGCGAATAACGGGATTCTTTTAGCTGTTAAAAAAGCGATAGTTGGGCTTCATAATGAAGGGAAGATAAGAACTAAGAATGTAGTAGCAGTTGGAGGAATTGGCTGTGGAGCAAAAATATATGACTATCTCCAAGTCAATGGATTTTGTACTCTTCATGGACGAGTTCTCCCAACTAGTTTAGGGATTAAGACAGGCAATCCTCGATTGACAGTCATAGGGTTTGCTGGAGATGGCGGAACTTATGCTGAAGGAATAGGCCACTTAGTTCAAATTGCTCGCTATAATCCGAACATGACGATGATTGTTGCTAATAATCAGGTTTTTGCCTTGACGACTGGCCAAGCAACTCCAACAACAGAGAAAGGATTTATTGACCATTCTTTGCCAATGGGAGTCAAAGAATCTCCTCTTAATCCTTTGGCTTTAACTTTAGCGTCTGGAGGAACTTTTGTTGCTCGGGGCTTTGCTTTAGATCCGAGCCATTTAGAAGATTTAATTCGAGAGGCAGTAAAACATAACGGCTTTTCTTTAGTTGAAGTCCTTCAGCCTTGTTTAAATTTTCATCAGCAGACGGAATATCTTCGCCAGCATATTTACAAGTTTTATTTAGAGAAAAGAGATGATTTCTCTCAAGCTTGGGAGAAAGCTTTAGAGTGGGATTATAATTTAGAAGAAAAGGCCAAAATTCCTTTGGGAATTTTTTATCAAAAAAGTCAGCTGACTTGGGAAGAAAAATGGCCCCAATTAAATTTCCCCTGGTATCAAAAGGAAAGAAAAGTTGACTGGAATCAGGTGATTGAGAATTGGAAATGGAAAAAGAAAGAAAAGTAGTCGTCGTTGGGGGAGGAACGGGAATTTTTTCTGTTCTCTCCGGCTTAAAGAAGTATCCTCTTAAGTTAACGGCTATTGTCACCATGGCTGATGATGGCGGTTCAAGTGGACTCCTCCGGGAGGAATTCGGAATTCTTCCTCCGGGAGATATTAGAAGAGCTTTGGTTGCTCTTTCTCAATCAACTCAATCTTTGGCTGATCTTTTCAATTATCGTTTTAATCGGGGGAGCTTAAAAGGCCATAGTTTCGGAAATCTTTTTTTAACAGCTTTAGCTGATTTAGAAGGTGATTTTGGCTCAGCTGTTAAAGAAGCAGAAAAAATATTGGCTGTTAAAGGAGAGGTTATTCCGGTTACCTTAGAACAAACTCGTCTCCAAGCAAAATTGGAAAATGGCCAGATTATTATTGGCGAGACAAATATTGATATTCCGAAACATGATGGTTGTTTAAAAATTGAAAAAGTTTATCTTCATCCTCAAGTTTCAGCTAATCCTTTGGCTCTAAAAGCTTTTCAGGCAGCTGATTTAATTGTTATTGGTCCAGGGGATTTATATACTAGCATTATTCCCAATCTTCTAGTCAAAGGAATTCCCGAAGCTATTAAGGAAAGCCCAGCTCAGAAGGTTTACTTGGCAAACATGATGACTAAGTTTGGGGAAACTAATCATTTTCAGGGGAAAGATTTTATCCAGGAAGTAGAAAAATATTTAGGGGAAGAAGTTCTAAATAAAGTTATTTTTAATAATCATTGGCCGACGGCTGAAAGAATAAATCAATATGAAGAGGAAAAAGCGGAAATGGTTTATTGTCGTCAAGAATCTTTAATTGGGAAAAGTTTTCAGATTATTGAAGAGGATCTTCTTCGCCCTCAAGGTTTTATCCGGCATGATCCGGAAAAAACAGCTAAAGTATTATTTAATCTTTTAAATTCTTCATGATCCAGGCAGTTGTCTTAATGGCTGGAAAAGGAACGCGGCAAAGGCCTTTGAGTTGGACAAAGACAAAGGCCCTTTTGCCTTTGGGAGGAAAAACGATTTTAGAACATATTTTAGAAACTCTTCCTGATTCAGTGGGGGAGGTTTTCTTGATTATTGATCCCCAAAAGGAAGAAGAAGTTTCTCAAAAGATTGGTCAGGTTTTTCGAGGAAAAAAGATTCACTGTATTGCTCAAAGAGAAACTCGAGGAACAGGAGATGCTCTATGGCAAGCTAAGCCCTATCTCCGAGATCGATTTTTGGTTTTGAATGGAGACGACATTTTCCAGAAAGAAGATTTAGAAAAAATTCTTAAAAAATTTCCTAGTTTGCTAGTTAGAGAAGTAGAAGATCCTTCTTCTCTAGGAGTAATTTTAGAAGAAGGTGGTTTGGTCAAAGGCTTAATTGAAAAACCGAAAGAGAAAATTAGCCTCCTAGCCAATGCCGGACTCTACTTCTTAGACCAGCAAATTTTTAAAACGAAACTTCAACTTTCTCCGCGAGGAGAATTAGAATTGACCCAAGCGATTGATGCTTGGGCGAAAAGAGAGCCTTTCTTTTTTGTCAAAACTGAAGACTTGTTATCCTGTACTTATCCTTGGGATTTATTAAAAGCCAACCAAGTCTTGCTATCAAAGCAGAAGGGGAAAAAGAAAAACGTCCGATTAGAAAAGGGAGTCCAGATCAAAGGAGAGGTGGTTTTAGAGCCAGGGGTGATTATAAAAAGCGGAACCTATTTAGAAGGACCTCTTTGGATTGGAGCTGACAGTGAGATTGGTCCGCAAGCTTATTTGAGACCGGCAACCATGATTGGTCCCCGTTCTCATATTGGGGCGAACGTAGAAATTAAAAATTCAATTATTGGAGAAGAAACTAAAATTTCTCATTTGAGTTATATTGGCGATTCAGTTATTGGTTCTGGCTGTTCTTTAGGGGCGGGAACAATTACTGCTAATCTTCGCTTTGATCAAAAACCAATTCGGGTTGAAGTAAAAGGAGAGATTATAGAAACAAGCTGTCGGAAATTAGGGGCAATTTTAGGAGATGGAGTAAAGATTGGAATTCACTCTTCTCTAATGCCCGGAGTGATGATTGACCCAGAGGTTGTGATTCCTCCTCACTCTTTAGTGAAGAGAAATATTAAAAACCCTGCTTTTTATGAAGAAAAAAGTTAAAGCTCTTCTTTTATTCTCTGGAGGATTAGACTCTTTATTAGCAGTTGAAATTTTGAAAAAACAAAAGATTGAAGTAACCGCTCTTCATTTTCGGAGTTGTTTTTTTGATAGTCAGCCAGTAGAGAAAATGGCTCAGGAAAGAGGTTTAAAATTAAAGATTATTGATATTGCTGAAGAGCATTTAGCTTTAGCTAAATCTCCCCTTCATGGTTATGGTAAAGAAATGAATCCTTGTCTTGACTGTCGGATTTTAATGCTTCGCCGAGCTCGGGAATTAATGATGGAGAAGGGTTATGATTTTGTAGCTAGCGGAGAAGTCTTGGGAGAAAGACCGATGACTCAGCAAAGGCAAGCAATGAAGTTAGTAGAAAAAGAAGCTGGGATTCAAGGTTTGCTTCTTCGGCCTCTTTCGGCGCGCTTGCTTCAATTGACCATTCCCGAGAAGAAAAAATGGGTTGATCGTCAAAAGCTTTATGATTTTTCTGGACGTTCTCGCCAAAAACAAATAGATTTAGCAAGGAAATTCGGTCTAAAAAATTATCCAGCTCCAGCTGGAGGCTGTCTTTTGACAGACCCAGAATTCAGTAAGAAATTTCGCCAGCTGCTTAAGATTTTTCCAGCGGCTGGATTAAATGATATTGAATTATTGAAAAACGGTCGCCAATTTTGGGAAGGAAAGACACGAATTGTCATCGGCCGAGACGAAAAGGAAAACAAAATTTTAGGAAAATTATCCCAAGCCGGGGATTTACTTATCAGTTTGAAAAAAGTTCCTGGTCCAACTGCTCTTTTGCGGAGCTATACTCCGAAGAAAAATGTTCCCCGGACAGCAGAAGAAAAAGCCGAGCAATTGATTATTCGCTACGCTCTAAAAGCCAAAAAAATTAAAGAGCCAGTTTTTCAAAGAAAGATAAAATGAAATTTCTTTCTTGGAATGTTAATAGTTTCAAAGCTTGTTGGCAGAAGGGGTTGCCGAAAGTTATCCAAGCAGAAAAGCCAGATTTTGTTCTGCTTCAGGAAACCAAAACTTCTCCCGAAAAATTAAATGCTCAAGAGAAGAGTCTTGGTCAGTCTTATCATTCTTTTTGGGCTTCAGCTCAAAGACCTGGCTATAGTGGAGTAGCTAGTTTCAGTCTTCAAGAGCCAAAAACTCCCAGCTTTAAATTGGGAGACGAGAGATTTGATCAAGAGGGAAGAGTTCTTGTTCTAGAAGAAAAAGACTTCTTTTTAATTAATGCTTACTTTCCTCATAGTCGGAGAGAATTAAGCCGCTTGCGATTTAAGTTAAATTTTGATGAAAAATTTGCTGATTTTTGTCAGAAATTAGAGAAGAAAAAGCCTCTCATTATTGGAGGAGATTTTAATGTTGCTCATCAGGCTATTGATATTGCTCGTCCAAAGGATAATCAGCAGAACGCTGGTTTTACAATGGAGGAAAGAGCTTGGTTGACTAGTTTTTTATCTCAAGGTTACCTAGATACTTTTCGAGAATTTGTTTCCGATGGCGGCCATTATACTTGGTGGAGTTACCGCTATCAGGCTCGCCAGCGAAACATCGGTTGGCGAATTGATTATTTCTTAATTAGTCAGGTTTTGAAGAAGAGAATGAAAAAGGCTCAAATTCTTGATCAAATTTCTGGTTCAGACCATTGCCCGATTATTCTAGAGTTAGAATAAAGAGGCGAGAGGCTTTTCTTCTTTATTAAATTGAAGAAAAGCCTCTTTAGTAGATGCCTAGTCCTCATGGTTCCCCCTCTTTACTAGATCGGGTAATTGTAGAAAACCGTCTAAGTACATTTGACCGCCTTCTACAGTCAATAGAGAACTTAACCTCTCTGTTTTTCTTTTTCTTTCCCATCTTCCAGGGACAATTTCTTTAGAGTAATAGGTCTTTTGGATAATGAGAGCCGGAAATTTATTTCCACAGACTCGACATTTCATTAGCCAAAGATTTTTTGGTTCTAGCTCTGGTTTTCCCCGAACTCCAAGAAAGGCGAAAGAAAAAGATTCTGTTTTAAGGGTCTCTTTTGCTTGATACCACTCCCCCTTAATTTTCTTTTTTTTCCAAGCAGTAAAAATTGCTTGGAGTAGAGGGTCTGCCGGTGGGGAAGAAGCGGAGAGAATCTTATCTAGATGATCGTGGTTGTTTCCGCTAAGCATCTTAATCACCTCCTTTGTAAAGAACGTATAATCTTTTTGATTGGTGCCGAAGGAGGGACTTGAACCCTCAAGCTCTTGCGAGCAATGGATTTTGAATCCATCGTGTTTACCAAATTTCACCACTTCGGCTTTTTAAGATTTTCTTTTATTCTAGCTATCTTTTCCTTCTTTTCAAGACTCCTCAGTAATATTTATCTTCTTATCAAGTAATACCTAAATGTTTTTTAGTTTGTCTGATAAATAATTTATGATAGAATAGCTAATATGACTGATGAAAAAAGTACCAACGATGAGTTGGGAAGAATGATAAAAAAAGGCTTTGATGCGGTTGACAAAAGATTTGACTTGATTGACCAAACATTAAGCAAGCAGGCAATGATGTTGGTTAGTCACGGCGAAACCTTAGAGAGCCACACGAAAACCTTAGAGAGCCACACGAAAATGTTAGAGAGCCACACGAAAATGTTAGAGAGCCACACAGAGACGCTGAAAGACCACACGGAAAGATTGGGCAGAATAGAGAAAAAGTTAAATGACGTCGTCTATCGCAAAGAGTTCGAAGGATTAGAAGAGAGGTTAAGAATAGTTGAGCAAAAATTAGGAATTAAAAATCGTTAAATCAGTTAACCCGGTTGAGGTTAGACCTCAACTACCCTAAAACTATGGAAGTTCAACTTCCATAATTCCTTAGAGCTTCCAATTTTATTGGGAGCTTTTCTTTTCAGGGACTTTTTTTCGGTAGGAACATTGAGGATTACTGCATTTTATCCCTCCTCTTTTATCTTGAATAAGGAGGGATCCGCATTGGGGGCATTTCTCTCCTGTTGGCCGGCCGGAAAGAGTGAATTTACATTGAGGGTAATTAGAGCAAGCGTAGAAAGTTTGTCCTCGTCGATTCTTTTTTTCAATAATTTCCCCTTTTTGGCATTGGGGACATTTAATCCCTGTTTTTTGTGAAGGAAGGGGGGCGGTGTATTTACATTTTGGGAAATTAGAACAGGCGTAGAATTCTCCATAACGGCCAGTTCTTTTTATTAAAGGGGCTCCGCAAAGAGGGCATTTTTCATTAGTCGGTTCTGTCAAGTCTAGTTTCTTTACTTCTTTATATTTCTTTTCTAGATTCTGGATAAAGGGCTGGTAAAAATCTTTGATGACGGAAGAAGCAGTTTCTTTCCCTTGAGCAATTTTATCTAATTTTTCTTCCATTTGAGCGGTAAATTGAGAGTCAACAATTTTGGGAAAATGCTTGCTTAAAATTTCATCTACTATTTTCCCTATCTTGGTAAGAAAAAATCTTCTTTCTTTCTTTTGAACATAATTCCGGCTTAGGATGGTAGAAATAATAGGGCTGTAAGTAGAGGGACGGCCGAGGCCTAATTTTTCTAATTCTTTGATAAGGCTTGGTTCTGAATAACGGGCTGGGGGCCGAGTGAAATGCTCTTCAGTTTGAACTTTTAAGAGCTGAAGTTCTTCCCCTTCTTTTAAAGAAGGGAGAATTTTTTCTTTTAAGGTTTGAGGATAGATCTTGGAAAACCCTTTTGCTTTAATTGATTGGCCAGTGGCTCGAAGAAGATAGTCTCCAGCTTCGATATCTAAGCTGATTTGATCAACAACCATTGGCTTCATTTGGCTGGCTAAGCTTCTCTGCCAGATTAATTGATAGAGGCGATAGTCAGCTGGGGGGAGTTTGTTTTTTAATTTATCAGGTGTTTCCTCTAGGTGGGTTGGCCGAATAGCTTCGTGAGCTTCTTGCCCTCCTTTTACTTTTTGTCGGAAATTCTTCTTTTCCCAATTTTCTTTTTCTCCTTGCTGGCTAAGATATTTTTCTGCTTGCTGAAGGAAAGAAGTAGCCAGAAAAGTAGAATCAGTTCGGTGATAGGAAATTAAACCTTTCTCGTAAAGTTTTTGAGCTAAACTCATTGTCCTTTTGCTGGAGAAGTGAAGTCTATGTCCGGCTTTGGTCTGAAGGGTGCTGGTTCGGAAAGGAGCAGGAGGAGAAATTTTCTTTTCTTTTTTAAGTAACTTCTTTGTTTGGAAATTTTCTTCGGCTAATTCTTTTTTGATTATTTGGACTTCTCTTTGATCAAGTAAGCCGGGAGGAGGAATCTTTTTTCCTTTAATGGCTATTAATTGAGCTTCAAGTTCTTCTTTTGAGTCAGTCTTTTTGAAGGAAGCTTCAATTGTCCAATATTGTTGAGGTTGAAATTTTTCAATTTCCGCTTCCCTTTTGGCAATTAAATGAAGAGTTGCTGATTGAACCCGGCCAGCTGAAAGCCGACGCATTACTTTTTTCCAAAGAAAAGGGGATAATTTGTAACCTACCAGACGATCTAAGAGTCGTCTGGCCTGTTGGGCTTCAACTAAAGAGAAACTTATCTTCTTGGGATTTTGAAGAGCTTCTTTAATTGCTTCTGGAGTAATTTCGTGAAAAGTAATTCGTTGGTAATCTTGAGGATTTAATTGGCTAACAACGGCAACGTGCCAGGCGATAGCTTCTCCTTCTCTATCTTCGTCAGTGGCTAAGATAATTAAGGAGTGTTTTTTAATTTCTTCCTTCAATTCTTTGACTGTCTTTCTAGCAGAAGAGGGGATTAAATATTGAGGAGTAAAATCATGCTCAATATCAATTCCTAATTTGCTTTTAGGAAGATCACGAATATGGCCTCGAGTAGCCAGGAGATGATAGGAAGAATCAAGAAATTTTTGAATGGTTTTAGCCTTGGTTGGGCTTTCAACGATAACAAGGGGCATTTCCTCTTGACAAAATTATTTATCCTGTTATATTATAGACATCCTTTTCGGTTCTTTCTTTTGCCCGTAAGCAGAGAAAAAAGACTTTTTCCTCCTTAAGCCTTGAAGTATCTTCAAATTCTAGAGTTTCTCGGGTAATCTCGTAGGAATTCTGGGGGCTTATGGGCAGAAGAAAGAGCAGAAGGACGAGGAGTAGGTTTTCCCTACTCCTCTTTTTTGTTTAATTCTTTTTCTAATTGAGGAATAGTTTGGCGAACGGTCTTTCTAGCTATAATTCTTTGGCGAAGGTTCATTTTTTGGAGAACATAATCTTTGCCGGTTGAGGGGCCAATTCCTAGCCGAAGTCGATAAAAATCTTGGCTTTGGAGAGCTTCAATAATGGAAGCTACTCCTTTATGGCCAGCCGATCTTTGGTTCCGGATAATTTTAACTTTTCCCCAGGGAAGGTCAAGATCATCGTGAATTACCCAAATGTCTTTTAAAGGAAAAGACATTTCCTCTTGAATTTTTCGGATGGCTTGACCAGAATTATTCATCCAGGTTTGGGGTTTAACGAGAAGGAAAGAAAAATTATCTTTATTTCCTTCAGTGGTTTGAGCTTGGAAAGAAGAATCAAACTGAAAAGGGGGAAGTTGCCAGGTTTTTTGTAGTTGGTCGAGGAAATAGAAGCCAAAATTATGAGGAGTAGAGCGGAAAGTCGCTCCTGGATTTCCTAAGCCAATGATAAGTTTTTTCATTGTTTCGGCTTCATTTTAGCATTTCTTGCCGGAGAAGGAAAATTTAGCTATAATAAGACAATGACCGAAGTTAAGAATTTTCTTTCTTTTTTCTGGGATGTCTTTAAAATAGTCGTTTTGGCGGCGATTATTGTTTTGCCTATCCGCTATTTCCTTTTTCAACCTTTTCTGGTGAATGGTTCTTCAATGGAGCCTAATTTATCAGATGGCGACTATTTAATAGTTGATGAAATTTCCTATAATTTCCGCCAGCCCCAGCGAGGAGAAATCATTATTTTTGATTATTCTTCGGAAACTCGCTTTATTAAAAGAATTATTGGTTTACCGGGGGAAAAATTGAACTTCCGAGAAAATCAAATTGAAATAGTTGCTACTTCTGGAGAAGAGATAATTTTGGACGAAGCTTCCTATCTCTCCAGTCCAACTAATAATGCGGATTTCTCCATTACTCTAGGAGACAAACAATATTTTGTCATGGGAGATAATCGTTCTTTTTCTTTTGATTCTCGAAATTGGGGTCCAATTTCTGAAGAAAGAATTGTTGGCCGGGCTTGGCTTCGGCTTTGGCCTCTAACAGAAAGGGAAATTTTCTCTATTCCAGCCTATTCATTATGAGAGGCAAGAATCTTCTTTTTAAAACACCGAAAGGAATGAAGGATATTCTTCCTTCAGAATTAGCTTATTATCAAAGGGTAGAAAGAGCTTGTCAGCGAGTAGCTAAGGATTATCATTTTCAAAAGGTTTCCTTTCCAGTTTTAGAGGAAGCTAAGCTTTTCCAAAAAGGAACAGGGCTTTATACGGATATTGTCGAGAAGCAAATGTTCCTTTTATCAACCAAAGGAGGCCAATCTTTGGCTCTCCGGCCAGAGGGGACGCCTTCAGTTGTCCGTCTTTACTTCCAATCTGGACTGAAAAGCTGGTTTCAACCAGTTCAACTTTGGTATTTTGAGCCCTTTTTCCGCCATGAATCTCCTCAAGCCGGTCGACTTAGAGAATTTTATCAAGTCGGCTTTGAAATTATTAACGGGGAGAGTTCAGCTTTAGACGCTTACGTTATTCAGCTCTTTTATAATCTTCTCAAGTCTCTTCACTTGAAGAATATAATGCTGGAAATTAACAGTCTTGGACTTCCAGAACAGAGAAAAGAATATCAAAAGGATTTAGTTCGTTATTTAAAAAGTCATTCTCGTCAACTTTGTTCTGTTTGTCGAAGCCGCTTGACTAAGAATCCTTTGCGCATTTTAGATTGCAAGGAAAAAAGTTGCCAAGAAGTTGTTCGTCAAGCTCCCCAATTGATTGATTATCTTTCCAAGGAATGTCATAATCATTTTCGAGAGGTTTTGGAATTCCTAGACGACTTGGAAATTCCTTATCGTTTGAATCCTTATCTAGTTAGGGGCTTGGATTATTACACGCGGACAGTCTTTGAGTTTGTTATAGAAAAAGAAGGAAGTTCTTCTAGCCAGGCTCTAATCGGCGGTGGACGTTACGATCGTTTAGCCGAATTGATTGGGGGCGAAAGAATCCCCGCTCTCGGAGGGGCTGGAGGAATAGAAAGAATTATTGAAGCAATGAAAGAGCAGGGAGTAAGAATTCCTTCTGATAAGAAACCAGATATCTTTTTAGCTCAGCTTGGCTGGCAGGCAAAAAGAGAAGCTCTCCGTTTCTTTGAGGAGCTAAGGAAGAAAGGCTTCAAGGTAGCGGCTAGCTTAGAAAGAGATTCCCTTCGAGCTCAACTGAAAAGAGCTAATCAACTAGGAGTAAAATATACTCTTATAATTGGAGCGGAAGAAGTTCGCCGTCAGCGTTTGACCTTGAGAGATATGGAGAAAGGAACCCAAAAAACAATGGAGAAAAAAGAAGCTTTAAGTTTTTTGAAAAAGAAGCTATGAAAGATTGTCTCTTCTGTCAAATTATTGCCGGAGTGATCCCAAAAGAGTTTGTCTATCAGGACGAAGAAGCAGTTGCCTTTCGGGATTTAAACCCTCAAGGAAAAACCCATCTTTTGATTGTTCCCCGGAAGCATATTTCCTCTATCAAGGAAATGGAGGAAGAAGACCAATCTTTAATCGGTCATCTTTTCTGGGTAGCCAAAAAATTGGCCGAGAAAGAAAATTTAGTTGGTTATAATTTAGTTTTTAATGTCGGAGAAGAAGGAGGTCAGCAGATTTTTCATCTTCATCTTCACCTTCTTTCTCCAGAAGTTAAACATTTACCTTAAATTTATTATGCCTTTGAGTGTTGAAAAAAAGAATGGAGAAAACAGTTTAAGTCTTGTTAACCGTTTTTCTCGAAAAATTAAAAAGAGTGGCCTCATTTATGAAGCTTTGGGAAGACGTTATCATAAGCGTTCCCAAAGTCAGGTTCTAAAAAAGAGGACTGCTCTTAAAAAACAGGAGGCGAGAGAAAAGTATCGACGCCTTCGAAAATTAGGCAAAATTTAATTATTATGGCCTCTCCTTCATTTATTACTGGTCTAGACGTTGGGACGAAGAAGATTAAGGTTCTAGTAGCCCGGCCAGTTTCTAAATCCAATCAATTGGAATTAGTAACTTTAGTTGAAACTTCGGTTAGAGGAATGACTCGGCGAGGAATAAGTGATAGAGAGCAATTTCTCCTGAGTCTTCAAACGGCTATTCAACAAGCTGAACAGGAATCTTCCTTAAAAATTAAGGAAGTCTATCTTAATTTAGGAAGTGGCCGATTCCAGGCTATTCCGACTCATAGTTTAATTTCTGTTTCCCGAGCTGATCGGGAAATTTCGCCGGAAGACGTTGACCGAGTTCTCCAAGCGGCTAAGATTGTTAATCTTTCCCCAAATTATGAGATCTGGGGAGTAGTTCCAAAAGAGTTTATCGTTGATGAACAACGAGGGATTCAAAAGCCTTTAGGAATGAAAGGAACCCGACTGGAAGTGGAGGCCTTATTGCTGACAATTTTTAGCCCTTATCGAGAAAAGCTGGAGGAAGCGGTGACTAAAGCTGGTTTAAATATTCAGGATATGTTTCTCTCTTCTCTGGCAAGCGCTGAAGCAGTTCTTACTCCTCAAGAGAAAGAAAAGGGAGTGGCGGTAGTCGATATTGGAGCTGGCTTAACAAAAGTTACTGTTTTTAAAGAAGGAGCTCTTCTTTGGGCGGCTACTTTTTCACTTGGTTCTGATAATATTACTGATGATCTGGCGGTTGGTTTGCGAATTGATGGAGAAGAAGCCGAAAGAATGAAAAAAGAATTAAAGACTTCTTTAGAAAAGAAATCAGGTAAAAGAAGTCGGCGAACAAGTCAAGAAAAGAAAGTTTTTAAATTTTCTAAGCCGAGAATAGAAGAAATATTAGAAGAGATTAACAAGCACCTTTTAAAAGCTTGCCGGCGACAGGATTTACCGGCAGGGGTAGTTTTAACTGGCGGTGGGGCTAAGCTCAAGGATTTAGAAGATTTAGCCAAGAAAGAATTTAAATTACCAGTTAGGGTGGGAGTTTGCTCAATTATTAGCGGCTTAGAAAAAGACCCTTCTCTCTCAACTGTTGCCGGTTTGGTTTTAATGGCCAATCAAGAAAAAGAAAGCCGAAGGCATTGGCCTTCTTTTTGGAAACGTTTTTTCCGCATTTTTCTTCCTTAAAGCATGGAAAAAAAACCAAAGATAAAAGTGGTAGGTATTGGTGGAGCCGGGGGGAACATTGTCTCTTTTTTAAAGGATAGCAGCCTTCGAGGAGTGGAATTAATTTCTATCAATAGCGACCTTCAAGACTTACGTCGGAAGAAGGCTGATCAGAAAATAGCCATTGGTTATAATTTGACTCAAGGTTTGGGGACAGGAATGAGTCCCAGTCTTGGTCGCCGGTGTGCAGAAAGCTCTCAGGAAGAAATCAAAAAAGCTCTTCAGGATAGCAGTATTGTTTTTCTTCTTTTAGGGGAAGGAGGAGGAACAGGAACGGGGGCCGCTCCAGTAATTGCTAAAATTCTTGAACCAGAAACTTTAAAAATTGGGATAGTGACCACCCCTTTCCCTTTTGAAGGTGGGCTTCGGCAGCGAGTAGCTAAAAAGGGTTTAAGCCAATTAGCAAAAACAGTTGATGCTCTTTTGGTTATTTCTAATGGCCAATTATTGAAAGTGGCTGGAGGACAAGCTTCAGTCGATGAGGCTTTTTCTTTAGGAAACGAGGTAGCTTTAAAAGCTATCCAAGGGATAACTGGTTTGGTTACTTCTTCTGGCTTTATTAGCTTGGATTTTGCTGCCCTAAGAACTTTCTTAAAGAAAGCCGGCTTAGTTTTCTTTGGAGTTGGTTCGGCTCGTGGGCCCAGCCGACTGAATCAAGCTATTTATCAAGCTCTTCATTCTCCTCTCTTGGATCATCCAGTGGAGAAAGCCCGCGGAGCTTTACTCAATATTAGTAGTCAGGGAGATTTGAAGATTAATGAATTTCAGAAAGCAACCAAACTTATTAAAGAAGAATTAAAGCCGGGGGCAGAATTAGTCTTTGGAACTTCAGTCGATTCATCTCTTAAGGGAGGTTGGATTAGGGTAACGGTTATCCTTGCTAGCCA
This sequence comes from uncultured Candidatus Saccharibacteria bacterium, assembly GCA_964386365.1. GTDB lineage: Bacteria > Patescibacteriota > Minisyncoccia > Minisyncoccales > UBA1441 > CAYLQR01. The sequence goes on from CAYLQR010000014.1 coordinate 31,731, forward strand.
AAAAGCCGAGAATTTTTAAACAATGGCTTTTGTTTTTTCCCGACAGTTGATGATTTTTCTCCTCTCTTTTCTGGGAGGAGTTTTTCTTCGTTCTTTTTGGAACTTCCCTTTTTTCTTTTGGTTAGAGTTAGGAACTTTAGCTTTCTTTTTCTTCTTCCTTTTCCCTTCGGGAAATCATGGAAGAATTTTCTTTTTTCTCTTTCTTGGTTTAGCCCTCGGGCTTTTCCGTTTTCAATTGGCGGAAGATAAATTAGAAGCAGCTCCTCTCCGAGAACATTATTTTGAAATGGAAGGAGTCGAGGGTTGGGTTTGTCAGGAAAGGGAAGTCTTTGATCAGGAACAGAGGCTAGTCCTTTGTCTTTCTAAGTTAGGAGAAGAGGGAGGGGGAAGGGAAGTTCTTGATCGTCTTCAATTAAAAACTAGTCTTTATCCTTCTTATAATTACGGGGATCGTCTGCAAGCGGTTGGTTTAATTCAACCGCCGCCGGAGAATCAAGCCTCATCTTTTGCTCTTCAAGGAATAACGGCGGTTATGGAAAATCCTTGGCTGGAAAAGCTTCCGGGAGAAGAAGGTTTTTGGCTGAAGAAATTTTTCCTTCGCTTAAAGAGTAAAAGCCAATTAACTATTAATCAGAGTTTGAATTATCCTCCGTCGGCTTTATTGAAGGCTTTGCTTCTGGGCGATCGTTCGGAGATTTCTTTCCTTTTTAAGAATCAATTAGCAGCTGTTGGTCTGATTCATCTTTTGGCTATTTCTGGTCTCCATTTAGTAATTCTTTCTCAGCTGGTTTTTCTTTTTCTTCGCTCTTGGCGATTGAAAGATCCTTGGCCAGCTCTATTAACTTTGATTTTTCTTTGGTTGTTCGTTTTTCTGATTGGGAATCGGGCTTCTCTTAATCGGGCGGCTATTATGAGTAGTTTCCTTTTAATTGGAGAGATAGTCCGTCGGCCAGTCGTTGGTCTTCGCTCTCTTGTCTGGGCGGCTGCTTTTCTTCTTTTTCTAAATCCTTTTTCTTTGCGTTCAGACGTTGGTTTCCAACTTTCTTTTTTAGCTGCCTTGGGTTTGGTTTGGCTAAAGCCCCTTTTAGTTAGTCGGAAGAGATTGTCTTTTATCGGCGAAGTCTTTTGGACTACCCTAGCGGCTCAATTATTAGTTTTTCCTCGTTTGCTTAGTCTCTTTGGCCAAGTTTCTTTGGTTAGTCCATTGAGCAATCTTCTGGTGGTTCCTTTTCTTCCTTTAATTTTTGGCTTAGGTTTTATTTTCCTCTTATTGGCTTTAATTTCTCCAGTTTTCTTTCCTTTGGGTTCGGTTTTATTGGGGCCACTCTTTTGGTATTTGATAAAAATAGTTGAAGAATTAAGTAGCTGGCCAGGGATTGTTTGGTCAGGGGAGTTGTTCTTAGGGATAGAAATTCTCTTTTATTTAGGAGTCTTGTTTCTCTTCTTTTTTCTTGATCCTTTGCGTCTTTTCCATTCGCCCTTCCCTTTTCAAATCTCGAGGAGATGCTAAAATTAAAAAGAGCTAAACTCCTTTAAAAATGTTTAATTCCAATCATTTTCGTTTCAATTTAGGACCGGCGGAAATTGCTTCTCTGATCCTCATTATTCTCCTTTTGGCAACTGGTTCGACTTTAATTATTCGTTATTACCATGCTCATAATCGAGATCTGGTTCGGGAAGAAAATTTCCAAACTCTTTTTCAATCTTTGAATCGTTATTACATTGATCACGGCTATTATCCAAAGAGAGATAGTGGCGCTCGTTTAGAAGAAGATTTCGGTTTACAAGCTGAACTCCATAATTATTTAGGAGGAAGCATTCCTCAAGATCCTCTTTATCCGAAGAATTACGAGATGGGGGATATTACAGAAACTTATTGTTACTTTTATCAGACTAAAGATGGGGGCGGTGATTATCATCTTTTTGCTAAAAGAGAAACTAAGAATAATTTTGTTGAAGTTTATTCCCCTAATGGACATGATATTGCTTGGACTGGCAGTCAACCTTTAGCAACTGTTATTAATAATGCTGACCAGCCTTTTGTTTCTTCTGATCCTTCAACTATCCAAGTTCAAACTTCTTCCAAGATTAAAGTTGGTGGTTTGACTTCTAATTTAGCGGCTAATAAAGTTTCCGTTAATTCTCAAGGAGAGAACGACAGTATTTTTGGCTGGCTAAAGAATCTTGATCTTTCTTCAGCTAATCAGATTAATTTTGATCTTCAGCAGAGTGAAGTGGGAAAAAACGTTTTGGCTTTTTTTGAAGGTTCTCAATTTTTGTCTTCAGGAGAAGACAAGGTTCGGGACATAATTGAAGATGATCAATATATTTATTTAGCTTTAGAAACTTCTCCAGCTAAAGTATTACGAATTTCTAAAGCTGATTTTTCGACAGCTACTAGTAAAACTTTAGCTGAGGGGGAAAGTTTGGCCCAAGTTTTAACTCAAGACGACCATTACCTTTACATCGGCTTAAATACTCAGCCAGGAAAAGTAGTCCAGTTGTCGAAAGATGATTTTCTGACTAGTCGAACAAAAGTTTTAGGGGCTAATCAGGGAGGAGTTAAAGCTTTGGCTGAAGACGAAGACTTTATTTACGCTGGTTTGGATACTGATCCTGGCCAGGTAGTAAAAATTAATAAAGAAACCTTTTTAACTAGTATTTTGACTCTTAAAGAAGGAGAATCTTCAGTTCAGGCTTTAGTTGAAGAGGGAGATTATCTTTACGCTGGTTTAAAAACAGCTCCCGGAAAAGTCGTTCGCATTGGAAAAGAAGATTTTTCAACCCAAGTTAAGACTTTTGCTTTGGGAGAAGATTATGTTTATGGTTTGACTCAAGACAGTGAGCATCTCTATGCTGCTTTGGCTACTAATCCGGCTAGAATGGTCCGAGTGGCTAAAGATGATTTTTCGGCGGTTACAAAAGTTCTTGAGCAACGTCAATCCTGGGGGGCAGATATTAGTGGAGATGAAAATTATCTTTATTTAGCTTTGGCTACTTCTCCAGCTCAGGTCGCCCGAATTTCAAAAGAAGATTTTTCTCTTCGAGTGCTCGGTTTAGGTTCTCAAGAGAATTCTGCTCAGGCAGTTCTAGCTTCAGGCCCTTATCTTTACATTGGCTTGGATACTATCCCTGGAAAAGTCGTTCGAATTAAGAAAACTGATTTTGATCGAACTGGCTATGCTCCAGACGAAGAAGTTAAAACTTTAATTGGCTCGGCTGAAAACTTATCAGCGATGGTTCAGGATCGAGATTATATTTACATTAGTTTGGCAACTTCTCCGGCGATGATTGTTAAGGTTAATAAAGAGGACTTTTCCCAAATGTTTTCTCGGCTCTTACCTTTGGAGGCAAACGAGATGACTGATTTGATTCAAGACGAAGATTATCTTTATGCTCCTCTTCATGCTTCTCCGGGCCGAGTAGTTAAAATTAAGAAAGAAGATTTCAGTTTAGATCTCTATCCTTTGGGTTCTTTCTTGGGTTATCCCCAGACTATTACTCAAGACAGCGACTATCTTTATTTAGGATTGGACGTCTACCCGGGCCGAGTAGTTCGAATGAGCAAGACTGATCCGAATGATATTCGGAGCTTAGTTTTGCCGGAAGGCTGCGATCGAGCTCGAGGAATAGTCCAAGATGACCAATATCTTTATCTTGGTTTGACCGGTGAACCGGCTGGAATGGTTCGGGTTAACAAGGACGATTTCTTAACGATTAAAATTAAATTCCTAGAATCTGGTCAGGAGAATATTACTTGTTTGATTCAAGACGACCAATATCTTTATCTTGGTTTAGATACAAAGCCAGGTCAGGTAGTCCGTTTAGCGAAGAATGATTTTGAAACAACCATTGCCAAGGTTTTTGAGCCAGGAGAAGATCGAGTTTTTTCTTTGGCTCAGACCAATGAGTTTGTTTACGCTGGCTTGGGAACTGAACCAGCTAAGATTATTCGTCTTAATAAAAGCAACTTGTCTGCTTTGAGTAAGACTTTAGCTGAAGGAGAAGATAATTGTCAGGCAATTCTTTTAGACGCTGATTTTCTTTATCTTGGCTTGAGGACCAGTCCTTCCCAATTAGTTCGCCTTTTAGACTTAGAAATGATTCCGGAAGTGAAGAAAGCTGATAATTTTCAGCGTTATAGTTTTTCTCTAACTTCCTTGTCAGATCGTCAAAGGCAGAAAGACCGCTATAATAAAATGGTTTTTCATCCCTATAATCAAGCAAGCGGTTTCACTTTCTATTTGGATAACATTACTTACAGCGAATAATGGGCAAACGGCTGGTTGCTAGCTTTGGTCACGCTTGGCAGGGCTTAAAGGAAGGCTGGAATCAAGAGCGTAATTTGCGTATTTTTGCTTGGGTGACAATAATTGTTATCTTGGCAATGATTGTTTTCCAGACTTCTCTTTTGGAAAACGCTCTCTTGATTCTGACAATGGTTGTCATGTTTGGTTTGGAATTATTGAATTCTCAGATTGAAAGATTTCTTAATTTAGCTGCTCCTCAACCAGCAGAAAAAGTAAGAAAAATTAAGGATCTTTCAGCTGGAGCGGTTCTTCTTGGCTCAATTGGCGCCATTATTATTGGCTTCTTGATTTTTCTTCCCTATTTCTTAAAATTAATTGTGAAATGAGCGAAAAAAGATTTTTTTCTAGACAATTTTTTCTTCTTGGCTTACTTCTTTTCCTAATGGGAGGATTAATGGCTGTTGACCGCTTTTCCGGACCAGTTTCTTCTCCGGCAGCGGCGGCTGAGAAAACTAATTCTCCTGAATTAGAGGAAAGACTTCAGCTAGTTGAAGAGAAGCTTGAAAAGATAGAAAGGCGTCTTTCTTTGGCAGAAGGTTATCAAATTATTTCAGAGGAGGAAGAGAGAATCATGGTGGTCGAAAAGACTCTTCCTTCGGTGGTGAGCGTCGTTGCTTCTAAGAAAGTAGCTCTTTATTCTTCTTGGTTTGATTGGCCCGGTCTTTACAATCAACCAGAAGAAGAAAGGGAAATTAGCAGTGGGACTGGTTTCTTGGTGACTAAAGAAGGAATGATTTTGACTAATAAACACGTGGTGGAAGACGAAGAAGCAAATTACACGGTTATTACCAATGAAGGGGAAAAATATTCAGCTGAAGTTTTGGCTAGAGATCCTTTTCAAGATTTAGCTTTGATTAAAATAGAGGGAGAAGGATTCCAGCCAGTTACTTTAGGAGATTCTTCTGAATTAAAATTAGGAGAGAGCGTTATTTCTATTGGCAATGCTTTAGGAGAATTCCAGAATACGGTTTCTACTGGTATTATCTCCGGCTTAAGCCGAAATATTAATGCTTCTGGCGGAGGAAAAGTAGAAGCCTTAAATAATGTTATTCAGACTGATGCAGCTATTAATGTTGGTAATTCTGGCGGTCCATTGCTTAATTTAAGAGGAGAAGTAATCGGGATTAATGTGGCTATGGCTCAATCAGCTGAGAATATTGCTTTTTCTATCCCCATTAATCAGGCGAAAAAGGCCATTCAGCAAGTAGAAGCTGAAGGGAAGATTATTTATCCTTATTTAGGAATCCGCTATCTGGCGGTTAACCAAGCAATTCAAGAGAAATATGAATTGGAAATGGATTCTGGGGCTCTCTTAGTTAGGGGGGATTCGGTTCTTGAACCGGCCGTTGATCCGAATTCAGCTGCCGATCAAATGGGATTGAAAGAAGGAGATATCATTTTAGAGATTGATGGTCAAAGAATTGATAATGATCATCTTTTAGGAGATTTAATTTCTGATTATCAGCCCGGAGATAAAGTGGTCCTTAAGGTTTGGAGAGATGGGCAGATTAAAACCTTCTCTGGATCTCTAGGAAGTAAAGAAAGTTAGTTTGACATTAAACCTTTTTGTGTTAGAGTAAAAAGATATGCCTTACGGTAATTTAAACAATGGAGGAGAATTTACTTATAATTCTCAACAAGCGATTATTCAAGCTCGAACGCTGGCTAATGATTTAGGTCAACAGCAAGTAGGAGAACTTCATCTTCTGGCGGCTCTTCTTCAGCAACCAGAAAGTATGGTTGTCCTCTGCTTTCAAAGTCAGGGCTTAGATGTTAATCAATTGCAAAAAGAAATAGAGAAAAAAATAGAGAAAAAACCGCCTTTGCTGGGAGCAGATTTCCCTTCAGCCGGCCGTTTCTACTTAACGGAGGGCTTGGCTCAAATCTTGGCTCAAGCGAAAGAAGAATCCTTGAAAATGGGAGACCAATTTATTTCAACTGAGCATTTATTGTTAGCTCTTTTGGAAGTAGAGAGTGAAGCCAAAGAATTATTGGTTTCCGCTGGTCTTGAAAGAGAAGCCTTTCTTCAAGCTTTAGCAAAAATTAGGCAGGGTCAAGCAGTTAATGATCCTCATCCGGAAAGTAAGTATCAGATTATTAAAAAATATACTCGGAATCTAACTAATTTGGCCAAAGAAGGGAAATTAGACCCGGTTATTGGTCGGGAGGAAGAAATTCGAAGAGTGATGCAGATTTTATCCCGTCGGACTAAAAATAATCCGGCTTTGGTTGGAGAGGCAGGGGTTGGAAAAACAGCCATTGCTGAAGGTTTGGCCCAAAAAATTGTTAAGGGCGAAGTTCCCCAATCTTTGAAAGAGAAAGAAGTTATCTCTTTAGATTTAGGAGCTTTAATTGCTGGGACTAAATATCGGGGAGAGTTTGAGCATCGAATAAAAGGGCTTTTGGAAGAGATGAAGGGCTCGAATGGCCATTATCTCCTTTTTATTGATGAACTTCATACTTTAGTAGGAGCAGGAGCGGCTGAAGGAGCAGTTGATGCCTCTAATCTTCTCAAGCCAGCTTTGGCTCGAGGAGAATTAAGAGCAATTGGGGCAACAACTTCTGAAGAATATCGGAAATATATTGAAAAAGATCGGGCTTTGGAAAGAAGATTCCAAGTGGTCCGAGTTGTTGAACCAACGGTTGAAGATACGGTGACTATTCTTCGAGGAATTAAAGAACGTTATGAGCTTCATCATGGAGTTCAGATTAGAGACGCTGCTCTTCAAAGCGCGGCTCATCTTAGCCATCGTTATATTTCTGACCGTTTTTTGCCTGATAAAGCAATTGATTTAATTGATGAAGCAGCTTCGGCTCTTCGTCTAGAAGTAGAGTCTGAACCAGAAGAATTAGACCATTATCGTCAGGAGATAGCAAAATTAGAAGTAGAGAAGGAGGCCTTGAAAGACGAGAAGGATAAAAAATCTCAGCAGAGATCGAAGGCGGTTGATCGTCAATTAGCTGACCTTCGAGAAAAAGCCAATCAAATTGAAGGCCGTTGGCAAATGGAAAAAGAAATGATTGATCAAATTAAGTCTCTTCGAAATGAAATTGATCAACTTTCTCACGAAACTGAATTGAATCGGACTGATTTGCGGAAAGTGGCAGAAATTAAATACGGGAAAATTCCGGAATTGAAAAAGAAATTAGCAGTAGCTGAAAAGAAATTAGTTCGCTTTCAAGAGAGAAGTTCTCTTCTGAAAGAAGAAGTTACTCCGGAGAAAATAGAAGAGGTTGTCTCTCGCTGGACGGGAATTCCAGTTACAAAATTAATGACTCCAGAGGCTAAAAAATTGAGTCAGATGGAGAAGATTCTTTCTCAAAAGATTGTTAGTCAGGAGAAAGCCGTTTCGGCTGTTTCTCGGGCAATCCGCCGAAGTCGGGCCGGAATTGCCGACCAGGATCGGCCTTTAGGGGTTTTCCTTTTCCTTGGACCAACTGGAGTTGGAAAGACAGAATTGGCTCGAGCCTTGGCTAATTTCCTTTTCAATGACGAAAAGGCAATGATTCGTTTAGATATGTCGGAATACATGGAAAAGCATAGTTTGGCGAAAGCCATTGGTTCTCCGCCGGGCTATGTTGGTTATGAAGAAGGAGGCCAATTGACTTCCCGAGTCAGAAATAATCCCTACAGTCTAGTTCTCTTAGATGAGATTGAAAAGGCTCACTCGGATTTCTTCAATCTTCTTCTCCAAATTTTTGATGAAGGAAGATTGACTGACTCTCAAGGAAGATTAGTTTCTTTCCGGAATACAATTATTATTATGACTTCTAACCTTGGCTCGGATTTGATTTATGCGGAGAAGGGTCCTTTGGGTTTTCAGGAAAAGGAAGATGAGGAAAAAGGAATTGAAGAAAAGATTAACGATCTTTTGAAAGAACATTTTCGACCGGAATTTCTTAACCGGCTTGATGAAATTGTCATTTTCCAGCATCTCCGAGAGGAAGAAGTTGCTAGGGTAGTTGAATTAGAATTGGAGAAAATTAAAGAAAGATTAGAGAGAAGCAAGGGAATTGTTCTTCAATTTACTCCGAGATTGAAAGACATTCTGGTTAAAGAAGGTTTTGACCGTGATTTAGGAGCCCGGCCGCTTAAGAGAAAAATTCAGCAATTAGTAATTGATCCTCTTTCTCTGGAAATTATTGCTGGGAAAGTAGGAGAGGGGAAAAAGGTGACGATTGATTATGTTCAAGGGGAAACTGTTTTCCAAGTTCGAGGGAAGAAAAGAAAAGTTTTGGCTCAGGTTTAACTATTTTTAGGAAAAGATAGGAAAAGGGCTTCTTCGGAAGCCCTTTGTCTTTTTATTCTTAGGGATAATCATTATTTTTGCTGAAGGTGGATTGTTTGAGTTGGATAGGCAAACTCAATTTTTTCTTTTTCTAATCGGCTTTTCAACTCAAGATTTATTTTCTGGCGAACATCCATAAATTGATTGTAATCGGCGGTTAAAACATAGTAAACAACTTCAAAAATTAAGCTGGAATTTCCTAATTCTTTGAAGTGGGCCCGGCTTAAACGAGCGTCATTAAGATTCTCGAAGATATCTTCAATAATCGAGAGGATTTTCTTTAATTGAGAGGCAGTTGTTTTGTATTCTACCCCGAAATGGAAAGCAACTCTTCTCTCTTTCATCCTTTTGTAATTGTGGATTTTCTTAGAGGTCAATTCCTGATTAGAAATGATTAATTCTTCTCCGGTTAAAGCGGAAAGGCGAGTAGAGCGGAGGCCAATCCTTTGGATACTTCCGGCCTCTTCTCCGATGGTTATAAAATCTCCTACCTGGAAGGGTTTGTCTAGATGAATGGAGAAATAGGCGAGAAAATCTCCAAGGACAGCTTGGAGGGCAAAGGCAATGGCGACACCCCCAATTCCTAAGCTGGTGATTAAGGCGGTTACTTCAAAGCCGAGATTCTGGAGAAGGAGAAGGAGAGCAACCGTCCAAAGGAGAAAACGGAGAACTTTATTAATTAAATTAATGAAAGAAAGATTGGTTTCTTCTCCCTTTTCTTTCCTTTCTTCTACTAATTTTTGAGTTCCGTAGTCAATAAATTTCTCACTAATCTTAACGAGAGAGAAAACGATTATTATTAAGATGAAATAATTGAAGTAGCGGAAGAAAGTAGGCGGAAGAGTCAAAAAACGGCAAGCTATCCAAAGAGATATTACTAAATAGAATAACCAATGAATGGAATGAAGACAGTTGAAAAGAAAATTATCAATTCGATTTTTTGTTTTCTGGCTTATTTTCTCTAATTTCTGCAAGGAAAAATGGCGGAGAAGGCGAAGGAATAAAAAAACTGCTCCTAAGGCTAAAAGGAAAAGAAAATAATTCTTTAAACTATTTCCCCAGAAGCGGTAATGGAGAATTTGATTAAAGGTCGTTAAAAAAGTAGTCAAAAGAAGCATAAGTTTTTAAATTTCTTAAAATTACTATTTAATTTAAGTTATAACAAGAAAGAGTTTTTCTCGCAAGCTGGAAAAACGTTTTATTCTAAGTGGGTGGTTTTTCCTAGATTCTTTAATTTTTGGCGAAGAAGGGGCAAGCCTTTTAACTGAGGATTTTCAGCTAATAGATTCATAGCTGCCCGGCGGGTTTTTTCAATTAGAGGAAGATTATTAAGATTGGCCATGGCTAAATCGGGAATTCCCCATTGGGAGAGGCCGTAAATATCTCCCGGTCCTCTTAATTTCAAGTCTTTTTCAGCTAAGGCAAAGCCATCGTGGCATTTGACTAAAGCTTGGAGTCGGCGACGGGCAGTAGCAGTAGCTGATTCAGTAAAAAGCAGGCAAAAAGAGGGGGCTGAAGAACGGCCGACTCTTCCTCTTAATTGATGGAGTTGGGCTAGACCAAATCTTTCTGCTCCTTCAATCATCATAATCGTTGCTTGGGGGATATCTAAGCCAACTTCAACGACTGAAGTTGAAACGAGAATTTGAAGGCGACCAGTTTGAAAATCGCGGAGAATTTTCCCTTTTTCTTTTGGTTTTAGGCGGCCGTGGAGAAGGCCAACTTTTAATTCTGGGAAAATATCTTGGGAGAGTTTTTTGTATTCTTCTTTAGCAGTTTTGACTTCTTCATCGCTTGATTCAATTCTTGGACAGACAATAAATGCCTGGTGGCCTTTCTTTATTTCTTGGCGTATAAATTGATAAGCAGCTGATCTCTCGCTTGGAGGAATAATTTTTGTTTCGACTGGTAAACGATTAGCTGGGATTTCTGTTAATCGAGAGAGGTCTAAATCTCCATAAAGAGTGAGAGCCAGAGTTCGGGGAATGGGGGTGGCGCTTAGGGAAAGAAAATGGGGGATCTTTTGCTGAAAGGAGTTTTCTTTTAATTGAGCCCGTTGGCGGACTCCAAAACGATGTTGTTCGTCGATAATGACAAAAGCTAATTGGGGGAACTTCACTCGGTCTTGAATTAAAGAGTGAGTGCCAATTAAGAAATCTATTTTTCCTTGAGCTAATTTTTCCAATAATTCTTTAACTGGAAGCGAGCGGCTATTTAAATAACTAACTTCATTAGTTAGAAGGCCGATTTTGAGGCGGAATCCTTTAAAAAGTTGAATGAAAGTTTGGAAATGCTGTTGGGCTAAGACAGAAGTTGGAGCCATTAAAGCCGCTTGATAGCCAGCTTGGATAGTGTTTAAAAGGGCAATAGCGGCTACAATGGTTTTCCCCGAGCCAACGTCTCCTTCTAGAAGTCGGGACATTGGTTGAGGCTTTGATAAATCTTGAAGAATCTGCCAGGCTGCTTTCTTCTGGGAATCAGTTAGATTAAAGTTTAATGATTCAATTAGTTTTTTGGTTTTAGAAATATTGAGAGAAATGGGAAAAGCTGCTTGGGCCTTGTTTTCTAATTTTCTTTTTCCGGCTTGTAATTGAAGGAGGAATAATTCTTCAAAAGCAAAACGGAAGCGGGCTTTTTCGGCTTCCTTCTGACTAGTGGGAAAATGAATGGCGGCTAAAGCGGTTGGCAAATCTAAAAGCTTGTTTTCTTCTTTGACAGTTGAAGGAAGGGGGTCGTTTATTTTTCCCCGGCTTGGGAGAAGCGAGTGGATAATATAACGGAGCCAGCGGGAGGTTAAACCTTTTGTTTCTGGGTAAACGGGGACTAAACGAGCTAAGTGAAGGGGTTTTTCTCCTTTTTTAACTTTTTCTTGGACGGGACTGCTAAGATGAAGACCATGTTTTCCTCTTTTTAGACGGCCAGCCAGATAAACTTCTTGCTCTAAAAGTTCTTCGGCTAAATAGGGTTGATTAAACCAAACAACTTTTAGAGTTCCGCTTTTATCTTGAAAGAGGGCTTCAGTAATAATAAAGCGGTGGTGGAAAGTAGGATGATTGCTAATAGAAGTAATTTTTCCTTTGAGGCAAAGCTTTTCTTTTTCTTTTGCTTTTTTAATTGAAGTAATTTTTGAAAGATCTTCATAACGGTGGGGGAAGTAGAAAAGAAGATCTTGGGCTGTTTGAAGACCAAGTTTTTTTAGTTTTTGACTGTAAGCTGAACCGATTCGAGGAATTAATTCAATGGGGGTTTCCGGCTTAATCATCCTTTTCCCTTTTAGTTGTATAGATTGCTATGAGTGTCAATTATAATAAATTCTATCGTATTATCATTTAAATAGTAGTAGAGGGCGCGATAATCTCCTGTTATGTTTATGCTCCGGAAATCTTTCCATTCTTCGTGCAGGGCGTGGTTTTCCAACAAAGGATGATAAGGATTTTCGAGCAACAGCTTAAGTCTTTTCTGAAACTGGGTTTGTACTTTTTTGGAGCATTTTTTATAACTTTTGTCAAAGTTCTTATGAAAGACAACTCTCATAATCTATCTAAATGCTCCTTTGCCTCGCTGTAGGTAAGGGGCTTGGCCGACTTTTGCTTTTTTTTGATATCGTTTCTAATTTCTTTTAATAGAGCCTGCAATCCTTTATTGGGCGTTGGCGGAACAGAAAATAACACTCTTTTTTCGCGCGCCAGCTCGCGTAGATAAGCATTTATTATAGTGCCCAGTGGCAAGCCAAGTTCTTTGGCTGCTCTTTGTGCATCCTCTTTAACTTTTTTGTCTGTTTTTATGCTTAGAACTGTTTTTTCCATATTAACCTCAGTATATACTCCGGTTATATTTTGTCAAGGAGTATAACCGGCTGTGCCCTCGACAGGAATCGAACCTGTATCCTTGACTCCGCAGGCCAAAGCTCTATCCGTTAAGCTACGAGGGCTTAACTTAATATTAACACAGAGCTTATAATATAATCAAGAAAATTTATAATCACCTAAATTACTTAATCGGGAAATTACCATGTTGCCCCAACATCATAAAATTTGACACCTCTTCAGTCGTCTATTAAAATAAAAATATATGAGCAACTCAACTAAAAATTTAAGATTACCTAGGCAGGCCATCAAAGAGGATGGGCTAGTAATTTTGCCATTGAAAGAATATGAAAAAATGCGGAGAAAAATGGCAAAGTTAATAGAAGGGGAAAAAGCTCTAGTGGAAGAAACCAAGGTTTTAAAAATTGTTGCAGAAGGAGAAAGAGAATACAGAGGGGGTAAATTGAGACCAATCAGCTCCTTGGCGGAACTGGGTTGATTATGATTATTTATCCTACTTCTAGGTTTAAAAAATCATATCAAAGATTGCCTATTTCCGTAAAAAACAAAGCCAAGGAAAAGGATAGAATTTTCAGGGAGAATCCCTTTAACCCGATTCTTAATACTCATAAGCTCAAGGGAAAGTTTAAAAATTATCGTTCCTATTCAGTAGATAAAAGTTATCGAGTTCTTTTTAGGTTTGAGAATAAGAACAAAGCGATTTATTTTGATATCGGTACTCATAAGATTTACAGGGAAAGATAATTAACAGAGAAGAGATAGATGTAAATAATTGTGCGAACGGCCACTATTTTTAAAATAGTGGTTTTTTGTTTCTTAGTTGAGGGCAACTCTTTATGTTTCTGCTAAAACTACTCAAAAATCTATTGGTGACAAAACTTGTCAATTTACTTTTTCCTTGTTATCTTTTATAATGATTTTTAATTTCTTTGGTCAAGAGGACAGTCATGGACAAAAATTATTTCATTGCTTTGACAATTAATCTTTACCAGGCGACGGATGTTTTTCCGGACGAAGAACCTTTGAAATTTCTTCTCCGGAAAAGAGCTGATCAACTCTTAGAGGAATTGACTCCTCATCATTTTTCGGTTAATCTTACTTTAGAAAGAAGAAAGGCAGACGAGATTGAAAAGAAAATTCAATCTCTCCAATCTTTATTAAAAGTAGCTGAATCAAGAGAGGAAAGTGATTCCTTGACGATTTTTCTTTTGAGCGAGGAATATGAAAGAATTAAGGAAGAAATAGAAGGGCCTTGTTTTAGTAAAGGTTCAGAAAAAAAAGAAAGGAAAGTTGAGAATAATCCTCTGATAGAAAAAATAGAAGAAAAAGAAGATTTAAGTTTAAATGAACGGCAGGAAAGAATTTTAAATTTGCTTCGTCAGGAATCGCATCTTCAAGCTAGAGAGATTGCCCAAAAGTTTTCGGGCGTTACTAGTCGGACTATTCGTCGAGATTTAGAGATTTTAGTTAATCAGGGACGTTTAGAGCGAAGGAAAGAAGGCAGTCGTGTTCTTTATCAACCTTTTCCTGTGGATAAGTATTGAATTAAATTGGACATGTCTGGACATAGTGGACAGAAGGTTGGACATTTATCAATAATTGCTGGACATGTCCTTGTCCTATGTTTTGTCAGGTTATAATCTATCTTCTGTGAGGGAAAAGTGGACAAAGAAAGCTTAAAAGTAAAAAATTACTTTTTGTCTAGACATTTATTACTAGGAAAAATTAAAACAGTTTTTAAAATTTTCCCCTTTTCTGTATTAATTTCTTAATTTTTAATGGATTCAAGAGCAAAGTTTAGTCGGCTTTATCATCACCAAGTAGAAAAAATTTACCGTTTTGTCTTTTTTAAGGTGGAAAGCAAGGAGGTGGCTGAAGACCTAACCTCTGAAGTCTTCCGCAAAGCCTGGTTGGTTTATGAAGCCAGTTTTGATCCAACTTCTCCTCAAGCTAAGCTTGAAAATCCTCGGGCGTTCCTTTATCAGGTAGCCAGAAATACTGTTATCGACTATTATCGTCGTCGACCAAAACAATCTTCCCTTTCCGAAGATCGTTTAGAAATAGTGGATTTTGCTCAAGATCCGGTTAAAGATCAAGATTTGGCTCTCGATTTAGCTAGAATCAAGAAAGCCTTGGCTGGAGTTAAAGAGGAATATCAGGAAATTCTTATTCAATATTACTTAAATAATCTTTCTTTAAGAGAGATTGCTAAAGATTCGGGGAAATCTTTAAATGCTGCTAAAACTAGTCTTTATCGGGCTAGAAAAGCCCTTAAAGAGTCGCTTGAGAAGCAATCTTCCCTTTGAAAAGAAGGAAAGAGCCCACTTTTAAAGCAGGCTCATTTAAAAAAGAGCTGAAACCCCTTTCGGGAAAGAAGATTTTAGCGATTGTTGGCAATAAAAAGATTAATCGCCCGTTCTATCTTTGGTTTGGCCAAAAGAAGGAATTCATCAACTGTTAGCTTGGCTAGCGTCAATCCCCAACGCTCTAAATCTCGGAGGAGATTAACAATGGCTAGATTTCCTTCTTGGATAAGATCCATAAAAGAAATCTCGTGGGGGATTTTTGTCTTTTCGGCAATTTCTTCGACTTTTTTAAGGCCGAGAGCGAGCAGATAATTCGTTGAAACCTGTCGGTGAAAGGAAATCTTTGTAAAATCTGATAAATCATTGTTATACAATCTCAATAGTCTCTGATTGAGGCACATTTTTTTCTCCTTTCCAGATTATTTTTAGATTTTCCCCATTTTTGGAAATGGGAAAGAGGAGTCGGCCGGCTTCTCCATCTTTGGCAGGGAAAAAGAGTCTTGGCTTCTTTTTCCTCTTCAGAAAACCTTCTTTTAAAGGGCATTTTTCCTCCTTTGGGGTCTTACTTTTCCCCTATTTGAATTATAAATCCCTAGAAAA
Source organism: uncultured Candidatus Saccharibacteria bacterium (assembly GCA_964386365.1). Taxonomy (GTDB): domain Bacteria; phylum Patescibacteriota; class Minisyncoccia; order Minisyncoccales; family UBA1441; genus CAYLQR01. Next base: position 47,063 of record CAYLQR010000014.1, read on the forward strand.
AATATTTCAAGCTGTAACCTTTTTCCTTCTTCTGCGTCTTATTTATTAGGAGGACATCTTAGTTATGAAAGAAACAGAATTAATCAATCAAATTAAATCTTTGCAGGGAGTGAAACCAAGCCAAGCTTGGGTAGAAAAGACAGAAAGAAATATTTTAGGAGAAGAAAAGTCTTTCTCCTTTTCTTGGACTCCATTAGTCGCGAGTTTAGCGATAATGGGGGTTGTTCTAGCTGGAGTAGCTGGCTATTATTATTTCCCTCGAGAAACAACTTCGGTTGCTGAAAGTCCAAGTGTCTTCGATAATCAAATGGCTAGTTTAGCTCCTTCCTTAGAAAACCTGAAAGGACAAATCGATGAAGCTTCTGAAAACTTAAAGGTAATGGCTGAAGGGACTTCTCTTTCTTCAGAAAAGAAAGCGGTGATTCGAAAGACAATTGAAGAAAGTCAGCAGATTGTAGAAAAGATTCAAGCTTTGGATGAAAAACAAAGCCTGAGTTCTTTAATGAGTGAAGTAGAGACGAGTCGACAAGGTTTAATGATTGAATTTACTCGTCGAGAGATTGAAAAATTAAAAGAACAAAAAGAAGAAGGCCTTTTGCCAGAAGAGAAAATGGAAGGGTTAGCGATGATTGAAGATTTAATGGCTGAAGGTCAGGCAGAGGAAGCTTTTTACCAGCTTCTTCTTTTGGAGAACGGCAGTTCTCCTTTAAATAATGATAATTGACGGTCGTTAATTCTCCTTTTCTTTAGAAGAGAAAAGAGGGGAATTGGTCGGCAACGGTCAAAAGAGTAATTAAACAATTTAAGTTAAACAAGAAATTAATTCTTATGAATTTATCCCGAAAGATTTTAGCAGCCTTGACGAGTTTGACTTTGGTAATGATGATGGGTGGTCCTGTTGGCTCAGTTCGAGCTGATGAACCAACCGTCGAGAGCTTGCAAACAGAAATTGCCAGTTTGCAGGCTACCATTGATGAGCTAACAGCTCTTATCACAACTCTGTCGGGCGCAGGTACTACTCCAACGACTGGTGGGGCGATTACCGGAGTTCCATCCGATTTTACTTTTGAGACTGACTTGCAACTAGGAGATTCAGGTGATGATGTCAACTATTTGCAAATTGTCTTGAATTCGGACCCGGCGACCCAGTTAGCTTCGGAGGGAGTAGGATCTCCTGGAAATGAGACTAGCTA
>CAYLQR010000015.1:0-4202 GCA_964386365.1 uncultured Candidatus Saccharibacteria bacterium
CATCTTTATATTTCTCAGACAGGAACGATTTTTCTTAATTTCTGTCCCAATTATCAGGAATGTTCTTTCCAGGGAGTTATTTTTGCTTCTCAAGCTGAAAAGTTTAATGATTTAGAGAATTACGAGGGAGAGGTAATTCAGCTTTCTGGTTTGATTAAAACTTATCAAGGGAAAGCTGAAATAATTATTGATGACCCAAATCAGATTAAAGTTAAGTAGATTATTTATTGCTGTCCTCTTTTTAGGAGCGGGGTTTTTGGCTGGCTATTATTGGCCAGCTTCTTCTAATTCTTCTCTTCAATGGAAAGTGGAAAGAGTTATTGATGGCGATACTTTAGAAGTTAGTCGAGAAGGAGAGATAGAAAGAGTTAGATTAATTGGTTTAGATACGCCGGAGATCAGCCATTCTTCGGCTGAAGTCAATGAATGTTTTGGTCCAGAAGCCAGTGATTATCTCCAAAGTTTATTAGCTGGTAAATCAATTTATTTATTGCCTGATCCTTTAACTTCGGAGAGAGACCAATATCAACGTCTTTTGAGTTATGTTTTTTTGGAAGACGGTACTTTAGTTAATGCTCAATTAATTGAAGAGGGCTATGCTTTCCTTTATATTTATGAACCTTTTCAATTTATGAAGCAATTTGACTATTGGGAGAAGAAAGCTCGGATTGAAAGAAAGGGTTTGTGGGGAGAAGAATGCTCCTATTATTTTGAATAATTTTCTTTGAATAAAGATTTTAATTTTTCTTTTTTGAGGAAAATTCTCTTCTTGACAAGGAGACATTTTTCGATTATTCTTGAACCAGTTCTCTAAAATTGAAAAAGTAATAATTGTTTGTTTAGAATCATCTTGAGTCCTTTTATTTGAGAGTTTGATCCTAGCTCAGGATGAACGCTGGTGGCGTGGATTAGGCATGCAAGTCAAGGGGTCCCTTCGGGGATACCGGCGAATGGGTTAGTAATACATAGGTAATATGCCTCATTCTCGAGAATAACCCTGAGAAATCAGGGCTAATGTTCGATAGTTTCGTTCAAACGATAGTTGGAACGAATAAAGGCTTCGGCCGGAATGAGAGTAGCCTGTGGTCTATCAGCTAGTTGGTGGGGTAATGGCTCACCAAGGCGACGACGGATAGGGGGCATGAGAGTGTGTTCCCCAACAAGAACACTGAGACACGGGTTCTACTCCTACGGGAGGCAGCAGTCGAGAATCTTCGGCAATGGGCGAAAGCCTGACCGAGCGACGCCACGTGACTGAAGAAGCCCTGCGGGGTGTAAAAGTCTTTTCACTGGGAAGAACCTTCGGGTGACGGTACCAGTGGAATAAGGGGGTCCTAACTCTGTGCCAGCAGGAGCGGTAATACAGAGCCCCCAAGCGTTATCCGGATTTATTGGGCGTAAAGGGTCCGTAGGCGGTTAGATAAGTTCCTGGTTAAAAACTGAGAGCTCAACTTTTGGATTGCCAGGAATACTGTCTGACTAGAGGTCGTCAGAGGCTAGTGGAACCGATGGTGGAGGGGTGATATCCGTTGATATCATCGGGAACACCGAAAGCGAAGGCAGCTAGCTAGGGCGATCCTGACGCTGAGGGACGAAAGCGTGGGGAGTGAAAAGGATTAGATAAATCCTTGTTCCATTTAGGTGGAACAAAATGGTGTCTCCTCCAAGGGTGACCTTGGAGTGGGTTTTTCTTTCTTAGTGTAGAAGGAAAAACAGTCGAGAGTTTTAACTCTCGGCGAAATCCAGCTATATCGGGGGAACTCCAAAGGAAAACGGTTGATAACCGTCTTTGGACAATCCCGAGGGAAGTCACTATCTTTTAAGATAGGTTGACCCCGTAGAGACTATGAATTCGCGCCTGACAATGGCATCTTTTTAAAGTATAATTAAGAGGATGTCGTTATCGCCAAAGAGCAAAGCTATCATTCTCGGATCTGTTTTAGGTGACGGATCGTTAAGATTGCATTCCAAATACAGGAATGCTAGATTTTCTTTTCGCCATTCGATTAAACAGAAAGAGTATTTCTATTGGAAGGTTGAACAACTTTCTGAAATTTCTGCTCGTCAAAGCGTCTTTGAACAGGCGAGTGACGGGTTTAGCTCGAAGAAGAAACTTCGATTTCAGAGTGCTGCTCTGCCAGAGCTCACTGAGCTCTATAACTTGATTCACCAGAAAGGAAAATTCGTTATTCGAAGAAAGTGGTTGAACCAGATGAACGAACTTTCTTTAGCTATCTGGTGGTTTGATGATGGTTCCCTGATTGGTAATGGGAGGAAGGGAGTTATCTGTACTGATAATTTCCGTCTTTCATCCCAAAAAATATTAGCCAGATATCTTCAGGTTGTTTGGGGAATCAGGGTTCAAATTGGAGTGGTTAATGGAGAGCATCGGGAAATTCAGAAAAAAGATAAGTATTTTCGTCTGAATTTTTATTCTTCGTCTGAATTAGAAAAATTTCTGCGAATTATTCTTCCTTATCTTCCAGTAGAGAAAATGATTTACAAAGTGCTTTTGCTTTATAAAGATGCGCGACTTCAACAACGCTGGATCTCTGAAGTAACTAGATTATCTGGCTTTCCTTTAAGAACAGTTGAAAAAGCTTTAAAGGAAAAAAAGTCCAGATGGAAAGCCTTCAGAGAATGATATAGTCCAATCTTTGCAGTAATGTAAAGTAGTAATAGAAATGACCCTTGTAATCCACGCTGTAAACGATGGATACTAGCTATTGGAAGTGTCGACCCTTTCAGTGGCGAAGCTAACGCGTTAAGTATCCCGCCTGGGTAGTACGACCGCAAGGTTGAAACTCAAAGGAATAGACGGGGACTCACACAAGCGGTGGATCATGTGGCTTAATTCGATGATAAGCGGCGAACCTTACCAGGGCTTGACATTCTAGTGAAGTTTGGTGAAAACCGAACGTGCCTTCGGGAGCACTAGAACAGGTGCTGCATGGTTGTCGTCAGTTCGTGTCTTGAGACGTACCGTTAAGTCGGGTAACGAACGCAACCCCTGTCCTATGTTTTACTTGTCATAGGAGACTGCTTCGTACAACGAGGAGGAAGGTGGGGATGACGCCAAATCCGTATGGCCCTCTGACGCCCTGGGCGGCACACATGATACAATGGAATTAACAATGCGTTCTGCTACTTCGTAAGAAGAAGCTAATCGCCTAAATAATTCCCTAGTTCGGATTGAGGTCTGCAATTCGACCTCATGAAGTCGGAATCGCTAGTAATCGCCGATCAGCCACGCGGCGATGAATATGTCCCTGAGTCTTGTACTCACTGCCCGTCACGTCAGAAAAGTTGGTAATACCCGAAGCTCCTTCTTCGAGAAGGAACTAAGGTAGGATCAATGATTAGGACGAAGTCGTAACAAGGTACGAGTAGGAGAACCTGCTCGTGGATCAAAATTAAAATTTTGGTTGACGGTATTGAAAACGTGAATTCGGCTTTCAATACTTAAGGCAATAATGGTAGCCCTTTCCTTCCATTCTTAAGATGATTCTAAAGAGATAATTATTACTTAAAAACTTAAGACTGAGCAATCTCAGTCTTTTGTTTACTTTTAGGAGAATTTAATTTGTTTTAAAAATGATTTCTTTGAAGAGATTTCATCTCTTTGTTAGCGGGCGAGTCCAGGGAGTTGGTTTTCGGAAAGCTACTCGTCGAAAAGCGCGAGACTTAAAATTGACTGGCTGGGTCAGGAATTTAGCTGATGGGCAAGTGGAAATAGTAGTTGAAGGGGAAAAGGATCTTCAGCTTTTTATTGATTGGCTGGCAGAAGGATCGAGGATGGCTAGGGTTGAAAAAATAGAAATTCAAACAGAAGAAAGCTTGGGAGAGTTTTCTGACTTTCAAATTCTTTATTAGCCTAAATTACTTTTTACTTTTTAACGTAAAAGAAGAGGGGGGATTTTCTAGAATCTAGAATGACTTGCTGGGGTTCCCAGAGCTTTAAGGGGTCGGAATAAGTGATTATTCTTGCTCCTTTTTTAATTCTTTATTAAATTTTTTTTCTAGGGGAGGGTAAGCTTTAGGAGTTAGAAAACAGAAAATAACATCAGCTTGGCTAATATCTGCTTGATAGAAATCTTTCCAGTAGACTTTGGCTTGTTGTGAACAATGGTGAAAGAGAATAGAAAGCTTTGTCCAGAAATAGAGAACTAACCATAATTCAAAGCCAGTTGCTCGGGCTTGGT
>CAYLQR010000016.1:0-10270 GCA_964386365.1 uncultured Candidatus Saccharibacteria bacterium
CCTCTTCAGTCTATCTACTAAACAATTAATAAAACTACCAATAATCGTTCCTAAGGCAAAAACCCCTCCTAGAACCAATCCATTCATTCTTTTTCCCTAAAACTACATAGAGCTGTCGTCGCAGAAGGTTGCTTCGTCACAAGAAACATCAGTTGAACCAGCCGAGTAATTACTGTCAATACACCATTGGTCTCCGGAATTAAGAGTAATTATGGCGCAATAGTCAGTATAATCTGAACCATCCGCTGTATAGTGGAAGTCAAAACCGGCCCCTGCTCCATCATGAGATTCAGCATCGGTTACCAAAGCATCAATCACTGGATCAACAGTAGCCTTGGTTAAATGCTCATAACTTCCATCTTCGTCATAAACGATCTCCGCCTGAACTCTCATTTGAGCGGCATCAGTCATAATTACTCCGTCGTTAGCCCTGTCTTGAGCAGCTGGATAAGTTACCAAGACAATTGAAGAAAGAATTCCAATCACGGCGATAACGACCATTAATTCAATCAAGGTAAAACCTTTTCTTAACATAATAAATCTAAAGAAAAATTAATTGTTTTTTAAAGAAACGACCTTTCAATTTATTCTAATTCTAGCTATTTTTCTTTAACAATGCAACTTCTTAAAGCTGCATTGCTCCCATTTCGACCGTGACGATAGGAAGAAAAACACCAATTACTAAAACACCAACCATCAATCCCAAAAGAATAATCAGAATAGGCTCAATCATTTTTGACAAACCATCAACCGAACGATTTACTTCTTCTTGATAGAAATTCACCACTTTCTGTAAGGATTCTCCCAGAGTTCCTGTGCTTTCTCCAACGCTAACCATTTGAATAACTAAGGGATGGAAAAGATGAGGATATTCTTTTAAGCTACCGCTAATTTCTTCTCCTCGAATTACTCGGCGTTGAGCTTGGACTAAAGCTTCCTCATAAGTCTTGTTTCCTACTACTTCCCCGGTAATCTTTAAAGCTTCTGAAATAGGAAGACCAGCATTAATTAAAACAGACAAGTTTTCCGCAAATCGAGTCAAATAATATTTTTGAAGAAGGGCTCCTATTTTCAAAGGTAATTTAAGAACTATTCGATCATAAAATCTCTTTCCTGAAACCGTTTTCCTCCATTGAAGAGCTAAAAAGACTAGGACCGCCAAAACCAAGATCACTACTAAGCCTCCCCAGCTGCTAAAGAAATGAGCAGCATTCAAAATAAAGCCAGTGATAAATGGCAGTTCTTCCTCAAATTGACTCAAAGCTTTTTCTAAATTAGGAACAACTATTACCATCATCACCACAAAGATAAGGACAAAAACCAACAAAACAAAGATCGGATAGATCATTGCCCCCTTGACCCTCGATCGAAGATCATGTTCTCTCTCAAGATGGTCAGCAAGATAAGCTAAAGAATTGTTTAGTCTTCCCGAAGCCTCTCCTGATTTGATAACGTTAATGAAAAAAGGAGTGAAGACTTTCGGCCACTCTCCTAGAGCTTTAGAGAGAGAGCCCCCTTCCTTTACTTTATTAGAAGCTCCCAGAATCATTGTTTTAAAACGAGGATTTGTTTCTTGGTCAGCTAAGGCTTTCAAGGCACTAACAATTGGAGTGCCAGATTTCAAAAGAACGGCTAGTTGCCGAGCAAAAGTAGATTTTTCCTGAACCGAAACTCCAGAACCAAAAAGATTCTTTTTCCAGAAAGATTCTGGCTCTGCTTTATCTAAAGTAGTTACAAAAAGGCCCTCTCTCTGTAAGGCAGAAACGGCTGCTGCCCTTGAGCTTGCTTGGACAAACCCCGTTCTTTCTTCTCCTTTTTGAGTTCGAGCCCGATACTTAAATTCCATAATTTAATAAAAATTAATCACGTTCTTAAAATTTGCCTCAGTTCGTTAGGATCAAGGGAATAAGCTAAAGCTTTTTGAACAGTAATCTTTCCTGCACGAACTAATTCAGCTAAAGATTGATTCATTGAAACCATCCCTACCTTAGAAGAAGTTTGAATAACTAAAGGAATCTGATCAATATCATTTCGACGGATAAGATTGGCAATAGCCGAAGTAGAAATCAAAACCTCACAAGCTGGAATAAACTTTCCTTCTACTGTTGGAATAAGTCTTTGGGAAGCAATCCCCAATAAAGAACTAGCCAATTGCATCCGAATCTGATTCTGGGCTTCAGCTGAGAAGACATCAACTAAACGATGAACGCTTTCAGCCGCCCCATTAGTATGTAAGGTAGCAAAAACCAAATGCCCAGTTTCAGCTGCGATGATTGCTGTCGAAATCGTTTCCAGATCTCTCATCTCTCCAACCACAATAACGTCTGGATCTTCTCTCAAGGTAGCTCTTAAAGCTCGGGGAAAATTAAGAGCATCGGCATAAACCTCCCGTTGAGAAATGACCGATTTATCATCTTCAAAAACATACTCTATTGGATCTTCTAGAGTAATGATCCTTTTCCTTTGATAAAGATTAATCTCACTAATTAAAGAAGCAAGGGTTGTAGATTTTCCTTGACTAGAAGCTCCAGTAATTAGAACAAATCCTTGAGAGTGGTGAGTGAACTCTTTAAGGATTAAAGGTAAATTCAACTCTTCCGGAGTCCTAATGTTTTGAGGAATCAGACGGAAAGCTAGACTAATTGTCCCTCGTTGGAAATAAGCATTGACTCTTAGTCTAGTGCCGTTAACTTCATAAGAGAGATCAATGTCTTTTTTCTGCTGAAAGATCTTGTATCTCTCCCCTCCTGCTAAATGAAGTAACAAGGATTGAGTGTCTTCAATTGAAATTTTAGCTTCATCTTCCAAGGGAACTAATTGGCCAGTAATTCGGAAAATTGGGGGTTGGCCAACACTCAAATGAATATCAGAAGCTTCTAATAATTTCGCCCGCTTAACTAAATTTTCAAAACGTTTAATCACTATCTTTTTATAAATGAATGTCAGTTACTCTCAAAACTTCAGCTAAAGAAGTTTCTCCATTAATGACCTTTAACATTCCCGCTTGAGCCATTGTTACCATTTCCTGCATTCGAGCTTCTTCTTCCAATTTCTTTTCAGTTGGTTGAGAAACAATCAAACTAGCTAGACGGTCAGTCATCTCTAAAACCTCAAAGACTCCTATTCGGCCACGATAACCGCTCTTTCCGCATTTAGAACAGCCGACTGGCCTCCATACATAGAGCGGAGAAGGAAGGGTAATTTTTTCTCGAACGCTTGGCGGCAAAGAATCAATCTGCTCTATAATCAATTTCTTTTCAGCTGCATTGGGCTGAACTTTCTTCCGACAATGAGGACATAATTTTCTCACCAATCTTTGAGCAATAATTATCTTTAAAGAAGGGCCGATTAAGAAAGCCGGCAAGCCCATATCAATTAAACGAGGGACAGCTCCAACGGCATCATTAGTATGAAGAGTAGAAAGGACAAGATGACCAGTTAAGGAAGCATGATTAGCCAAACTAACCGTTTCTTCATCCCGGATCTCACCCACCATAATAATGTCTGGATCTTGACGGACTACCTGTCTTAATCCTCGATTAAAAGTATAATCGATTTCCGGCCTAATCTGGGATTGGTTTACTCCCTCAATATAATATTCAACCGGGTCTTCTAAGGTAACAATGTTAACTTCATTATCATTAAGAATTCTTAAAAGGCTGTACAAAGTAGTTGTTTTTCCAGAACCGGTAGGACCAGTTGCCAAAATAAGGCCAAAAGGAAGCTCGGTCGCTTTTTGAAGAAGAGTCTCCTGTCCTTCAAGCAAGCCTAGTTTTGAAAGATCCTGATGAGCTTGCTGAGGGTCAAGAATTCTAATAGCTACCTTCTCTCCTAAAGTCGTTGGAAAAGTAGCTACTCGAAAATCAATCCTTCTATCTCGATAATAAGTAGAGAATCTTCCATCTTGAGGAATCCTCGTTTCATCAATCCGGAGATGAGCTAGAATTTTAATCCGGGCTACAATAGCCGCCTGGACTTGAGAAGGGAGAAAAATACTAGAATAAAGAATTCCGTCTACTCGGAAACGAATCCGGAGTTTCTGGCTAGTCGGTTCAATATGAATATCAGAAGCTTTTCCCTCTACTCCCTCTCGAAGAATAACGGCTACCATTTTAATAACCGGCGCTTCAGTAATTACTTTCTCGCCAACATTTTTCTCCAACCGCATTTTCTTAGTCGATTCTTTTTCTAACTCCTCTTCCAAGCTAGACAAAGCTTCTTTTACCTCTCTTTCCGCCGTCTGATAATAATTTAAAAGGTGCTTAAAAACAGAAAGGGGAATTAAAACAATTTCCAATTGAAATCCATGCTGACGACTCAAAAAACGCAAGGCTTCCTGGGCCTGCAAATCCTCGGGATAAACCATTCCCACTTTCATCTTTTTCCCATCTTGGGCTAAAGCCACTATCTGATACTGCTGAGCAGTTTCAAAAGGAATAAGATTCAAAATTCGGGAATCAATACCCTCAGGAGCCTTCTGCTCTAAAGGATATTCTGAAAAACGGCTTTTCAGCTCAAAAAGCTCTCCTTCTGGTAAAAGTTTATCTCGAAGAACAATCTCCTCTAAACGAAGACCGCTTTTCGCCTGCTCTTCCCCAATCTTCTCTGCTTGTTTAAGAGTCAGTTTATTCTCATGAACTAGAAACTGAAGAAAGGACATAACTTAAAGCAGTTATTCGGTTATTTCTTCTGCTTCTACTTCTTTGGCTGCCGAGAGAGGATCGTCCCTTCCCAAAGTTAAGCTAGGGAAAGAGATTCCAGAAAATTGGCTTAACTGACTTAAAGACGGCAGTTCTAAAGCCTCCCACTGGATAACGACCGTTTCCGGTTCATAGGGAATAGCTTTTCCAGCCCCGGCACTTAAGAAATTGTAAAGAACCCAAAGGAAACCACCGGCAACGACAACCGTTCCGATAATAATTAAATATTTTTGAAAGTTTTTTTCTTCCATAATGGTTTTAAGACTTAAGAACTAGGAGCGTAATAAGCAGTTAGACTGATACTATAAAAAGGACCAGAAGATAATTCTTCCTCCTCTTCTTCATCCTCTAAACTAACCAGACTAACCTGCCCAACATTGATTAATCGGGAGGAGTTTTCAACTGCCTTAAGAAAATTTGTCAAAGCAGAGTAGCTTCCTCCAACTATCATCCCGAACTCTATCTTCCCTTGATAGCTCTCTCCAGCTTCGCTGATAGAGAGACCACCTATTCCTCGGACCATTAAGCCGCTTTCGTTAGCTTTTTCCTCTACAAATTTATAGAGAGCGGCTGAATCTGTCGCTGGAGGAAGAGCGGAACTCATTTTGGCAAAAGCAGATTGATAATTGCCTAACTTGCTTTTAATGGTGAATAACTGAGAAAAATGATCTTCCTTGGCCTGCAACATCCTCTCATTATCTCGCAATTGAGCTTTCAATTGCTGATAATTAACATATTGAGGCAAAACCCCAACCTGAAGAAAGACAATGCTCAAAAAAAGGACAAGAGAGCTAGTAATAAGTAACTTTTTCATTTTTAGTTAGCTTTAAAAAGAAGCGGTGTTAAATTGAGATCTAAAACAAAGCTGATCTCTCCTTCTTCATTCAAAGAAAGATCAACTAAAGCGACCTTTTTAACTTTTCCTTCTTCCCGGAGAGCTAGAATCTGCTCTCCAACGACTTGAAAATTTTTAGCCCCGGCTCTCAGGCTAGCCATTGCTTCTTCCGTATGCAGATTAAATTCTTGAATAGTTACTCCTGGATGAACAACTGATTTTAGAAAGTCAAAAAAGACAGAACTTTTCTGATGAGAATCTAAAACGTCAGAAAAATTATTAATTTGATATTGAGCAACAGCAATTTCTTTTTCTAAAGCTTTGTTCTCTGAAGTATTAAGAGCGGCCATCTCTTCCTGAACAGTAGTAATTTTCTGATTAGTATTTTCCTGAAGCCAACCAAGCCCAAAATAACTAAAAATACTCCCCCCAAGAATAATTAAGGAAAAAACTAATAATAGTTTTACCCAAGAGGGAGCCTTTGCTTTTGCCCGTGGAATAATTTCCAGCATAGTAATAATTTATTTAATAATTAGTATAACACAAATAAAAAATCAATGGAAACCTCTCAAAGCAGCCCCGGTAGCAACACTTAAGAAAGAACTTCTTTCTTTCAGTTTCGGACTAAGAGCAGCTGGGTATTTAATCTTAGCGAAAGGATCTCCTTGCTCAACTGGCAATTTTAAGCTATCAGCTAAATAATCTATTAAACCGGGAGTATGAGCCACTCCTCCCGTTAAAACTATCTTTTTAATCTTCTCTCCGACAATAGAATTTGCTAAAGCTCCTTTAATCCCCTGGACTAAAGTAGCCGCTAAAGGCTCTAAAACTGAATAAACCTCCCGGGTTCCGTTTAAACCTTGTTTTTCCTTAAACTGATCAGCCTGGGCTTCTTCTACTTTTAAGCTTTCTACTAAAGCTTGAGTCATCTGACGGCCAGAGAAATCCAAACTATGACTAACCGAAAGAATTTTTCCTTGACCGAAGGTAATAGCTGTACTCTGAGCTCCAATATCAATTAGACAGATTGGCTCCTTTTCTAAAGCAAAAAGTCGATGAAGAGAAAAAGTCTCTGGCTCTAAAAGAAAATTAGTTAGAGATAACCGCTGAGCTACTTCTTTGTATTGACCAAGAATTAATTGAGGAATAGCAACTACTAGAATCTTTTCCTTCCTATTCTCTTTATCTTCTCTAATAATCTGCCAATCAAGAGAAACTTTTTCTAGAGGAAGGGGAATATATTTTCCCGCTTCAAAACGGACGGCTTTATTTATTTCATCCGGATTCATAATCGGCAGATCAAAAGTAGTGAAGAAAGTCAAAAAATCAGCCACTGAAAAAGTGACTTTTTTAGGTTCTATTCCCGCTTTTACAAAACAACTCTCTAATGCTTTTGCTACCTTATCAACCGAAAGGATTAAAGATTGTTGTTGGAAAACTCGAAAAGGTTTATGATAAGGGTCAGTTGCCTCCAATTGAGCGTAATTTTTTAAACTTACCCTCCGTCCAAAACGAGATAATTCCACCACTTTAATTGAAGAGACTCCGACGTCTATCCCTATTGACCGAGAGAACAAATTATTAAAAAGACCCATAATTTATTCTAAAAATGAAGATGAATGACTTTAAGAAAAATTGGGAAAAACTTCTCGATGTTTTTTTTCCAAAATTCTGCTTAGGCTGTGGAAAAGAAGGAAGTTATCTTTGTCCAGACTGCTTATCTCTAATTGATATTACCCCCGATCGCTTCTGCCCTTTCTGCTCCTCTCCCCGGAAAGCTCCTTCCGGACTTTGCTCAGAGCATCGGAATCATTGCTTAGAAGGTTTAGACTTCGCTACTCCTTTTCGATCTTCACTGGTTAAAAAAGTGCTTACTAAATTTAAAAATCCTCCTTTCAGCCAGGAACTGGCCCCAGCTCTTAGCTCTCTCATTATAGCTCATTTCCATTTAGCTGACTACCCCCTTAATCAAAAAGCAGTTCTTCTTCCTCTTCCTCAGTCAAACAGAAATGACTCTCAACCGGCTGAAGAATTAGCAAAAGCTCTTTCTTCATCCCTCTCTCTTCCTTGGCAAGCCAATTGGTTAATTTCTTCTTCCAATAATTCTTCAAATTCTTTCTTTTGTCCTCAACCTGAAAGAATTAAATCACAATCTATCCTTTTAGTAAATGACCTTTTTAAAGAATCAGCTCCTTTTGAAGAAGCAGCCTGCCTTCTTAAGAAGAAAGGAGCTGCTTCTGTTTGGGCCTTAACCGTTAGTCGTTCTCTGCCTCCTAGCCCAAAAAAATCTTAACACTCTGAAAGAATCTTAGCTAGTTATCTTCAGAAGCTGAATCACCCAGTTTCTCTGACTCATTTTTTCTTCGGCTAAAAACAAAAAAGTAAAGAATTTCCAAAAGAGCCGCTGTATTTAAAAGAAGCAGGGCAACGAACCAGCCCTTTTCTTTTCTTCTAGCCGCTCGCCAGAGAGTAATTCCTTTCCAAGGAAGAGTCCAGAGACCAATGATAATTAGAAGAAGAAACCAATTATTCTCCGACCAAAACAAAATTTCCATAATTTACAAAACGCTAATTAGGACCATTGTTTCCATCAACAAAATTTACCGGCGGTTTTTTCTAGACGAAGTTCGAACTTTTTTCAACAGAATCCTGACGCTGATTTCTGATTGCTTCCCGCCCGGAACGCGGGCGGTAGCCCTACCCCGCCTCCGAAAAGAGGCCGCCTGTTAGCAACAACCAAACCCAGTAAAAATTTTAAATTTTATCTTGGGCGAGCGATAAAAATTTTCAACTAAAAAGGATTAAATTTTTACTGGGTTTGAGAAAATTGCTAACGCAATTTTTTTCTTTTTGGAACAAAACAACTTACTAATCTTCAATCCGGCAATCGCCTTACTATTTATTAACTTATTTAAAAAGCACCCTAACAAAAATTTTTTAACGATAAAACACTCAATCGGCAAACTCAAAGGTAGATAGGATTTGATTAAAAGCTCCCATAAACTGATTATCTAGAATATCAATTCCCGAATAATCTTCTTGACGGCAACACCCGATCAAAATTTAAACGTTCCCAACACTTCCTTCAAGGTTTTTATATCAGCCCATTGCGTTTCTCGGGGAATAGTTGCAGAAATTAACTTATCACCTATAGAGAAATAAATCTCTTTTTGTTTTCCAGACCCGGAAGAATGATGATAGGAAGTTAAAGAATAATATCCGTCATACGGAGTAAATTTTATCGCTTGTAAATCATATGTATATGTTGAATCTTCTTTATCTTTTTTTTCTAACCAATCTTTAAGGTCCTGCCCAAAATATATAGGCCCATTCACCCATATAGTAAACATACCACTATCGGGAAATTTAACAAATACTCCTGCAATATAAGATTCTGTTATGGCATTGGAAGGAATCTTGATTGAGAACTGAGAAGAATAAGAATTGTCAGGATATTGATCATGGACATAAGTTCTCCAATCAGTGATTCCGCCTCCCTGTTCCTGCCGGACCACATACCAGTCAATGGGATCTATGTCAGTAATATTATCTCCTTCTTCTATTGAAACGAGAATTGGTTCATGAGAAAAACATTTAACATTAAGCCCACAGGTAACAAATTCAGAGTAATAAGCTTTATAATCTTCCTCACTAGGCAGATTAGCATAAACAAAATAATCTCCGGGAGGAACTTCAATCTTGTATCCTTCTCCACAGACATATTTTTTATCTTTAATATGTTCTTTTGTACAGTATTTTTCCCCCGTCTGCTTGTTTTCGGCACAAACTTTCATATCGGGAGGAATAAGATCACTCGGATATCCCAAAGAACCCTCAATGACGCCAATTTGTATCTCCGGAGAAGGACCAATGGTATTTTCTGCAATATAATAATATTGATAAACTAAAATTCCTCCGCCAATCACTAGAACAATGATAATCCCTACAATTGTAGGGAACCATGCTTGAACTATTCCTTTATTAAACATTGACATAGAATAATATATTGATATTTTTGCTTTCGACCTTTATGAAAAATTATCTTTTATTATTTGATTTTCTTTTTTTACCCAAAAATAAATATAAATTGGTAGCCGAGCGCCGAGCCGCAGTAAAGCGCGAGGCGTCAAATTCCTTTACAAATCCTGACTGGCGGAGGGGGTGGGATTCGAACTTACATATCTAAATCTACCTAAGAATATATTTAACAGTAGGCACAATTGAATTACGATTTGCCAGACATTGTTTAATCAAATATTCTTCCCCCGATTTTTTGAATATATAAAGCCAATCATACGCATCGGCTTTCGTCTTTTTCACCACATATCCTTTTGAATTAGAGTGAATCCTTCGTAATGCCACTTGACGTGCACTACTATATCGTACTTGTACTCTCTTTAAGAGCCCACCCGTATCTACAATTAAGTCATAGTGAGCAGATTCGGTAAGAGGTATAGCTACGTCATAACCCATTTTCGTAAATCGTGCAATCGCCCGAGAAACGGCTATGTCGCCCTTGCGTTGTGTTGTTCTCATTAGTTAATTATAGCGGGTAGAGCAACTTATTACAAAGAGAATTGTCACGACAAGAAGAAATTACTGCGGAAGCGGAGGGATTCGAACCCCCGATACCCTTGCGGGTATAATGGTTTTCAAGACCACCCCCTTCGACCACTCAGGCACGCTTCCGAATCACCCTCCTTTTCTTAACCTTAACTAGAAGGCGGTAGGGAAA
>CAYLQR010000017.1:0-6716 GCA_964386365.1 uncultured Candidatus Saccharibacteria bacterium
TTTTTTTAAAGAAAGATAAATAGGTAGAATGAGAGATAATGATTTTTATCGTTATTTAATTAACTTGCTTAAACTAGTTTTTTCTTTTAAAATATAAAAAGTAATGATCTTTCTATATATAGGAGGGGAGAATGGATAACGGGAAAGTCGTAGTCATAGATGGCTATAATGCGCTGTTCAGGTTGGCTCATCTCCAATATGGTGATCAAGGTTTCCAATTAAAAACAGAGAGAGATTATTTTGTGCGTTTATTGAGCGAAAGAAACAAAGAAGAGGTAGAAGAGATAATCGTCTTTGACGGAGCTGGCGATGACTTCCAATTAATTAGAAAGGGGCATCAATGGATAATTTTTACAAGAGGGGACACGACAGCCGACCAATTAATTCTCGAATTGTTGAATTTGACGCATAATACTGCTACCCGACTGATAATTGATCATCATGATCGACAAGTAATAGTAGTCACGGATGATCGTGAATTAAGGGAAAAAGTTAATCAGATTAGACCGGAGGCAATTATTCTCCATGTCAGTTCCTTAATTGAAAAGGCTTCTTTGTAATTTTGAAGAAGCCTTCTTCTTTTTAGGTAGTAATTCTCCAGGTTTTTGCTAAAATTAATTTAGTAATGACTCAGAAAATTCAATTGCCTTCTACTATTTTTTGGACTAAGCATTCTCGGGAAAAAATGAAACATTATCGACTTTCTGAGGCAAGGGTTAAGAGAGTTTTGTGGCATCCTGATAGAGTGGAAAAAGGGATTGCTCCGGGAACAGTGGCTAAGATGCAGATAGCCGGTTCTAAAAAACACCCTTCAGAAATTTGGGTGATGTATCAAGAAAATTTTACCGGGGCTTGTTTAAAAAAGGAAAGGCTTTTAAATCCACCGAAAAAAAGAATTATTAGTGCTTGGCGTTATCCCGGGCAGAGTCCAATAGGGGAAAAGATTAAAATTCCTGAAGAAGTTCTTCAAGATCTAAAAGCTTTGGGTCTCCTTTCTTAAATAATATGTTTTCTCAAACTTACAATTCTTATGAGAAAGACAAAGGTTTTGTGGCTGTCTGGTGGCGTTGGCAGTATTTAGAAAGTCCGCGTCTTCTCTTAAGAATTATTGGCAATTTCCTTCGTTTCACTTTCAGCTTTTTCTCTTTTTCTTTATTACTGAAAACTTTTTTTCATCCTTGGAGAAAATATCAAGAATCTTACGGTCGGGGATTTGATCCTAAGAAATTCTTTAGTGCTTTATCCTTTAATACTATTTCCCGTTTTATGGGAATGCTGATCCGCTTCTTAATGTTGATCATCGGAGGGTTCTCAATAATAGCTATTTTCTTTTTAGGGATAGCTATTTTTCTTCTTTGGTATTTTTCTTCTTGGCTTATTCTTGGAGGTCTAGCTTGGGGTCTTTATCTTATTTTTCAATCTTTCTAATGGCTACTCCTTATTTCAATTCTCAAGAAGCCCTTATCTTCCAGATTATTCATTCTCCTTTTTCCTGGGTTTTGAAGCATGGGAAAAAAATAGGTCATTTCTTTTTTCTTTTAGCTTTTCTTGGCTTTTTCTTAATTATTTATGAAGAATTTTTTCAAGAAGAGGATTTTAACTGTTTATTATTTGGAGGAATAGTTTTCTCTTTATCTTTCAGTCTTATCCTTTACAAGCTTTCTTTTTTCTTTTGGATTCGTCTGACCCATCCTCAAATGAGGGTTCCTTTAAAAAAGGCAATAGTTTCTGGAAATTTAGCTGCTTTTCTAGATTACGAAAGCGCTGGTTTAATAGGTCAATTGCTTCGGAAGATTCCCGGAAAAGCAGAAAATCTTCCTTCTATTGTTTTCAAATATCTTCTAATGGCGGAAGTCCCAGTGACGAATTTTGTTTTTTACCGTTTAGGACTACCAGTTGAAAAGTTTGTTGAAGAATGGCAGAAAGAGGGTCAGGGAAAAGAGTCCCTTATGCCTAGTTTAGAAAAAGTAATTTTGCGAGCGGCTGAAGAAGCAGTCAAAAGAGAAGACCGGCGGATTTATTTGACTGATCTTTTGATTGCCCTTGGGCGTTCTGATCCTTTTTTTGCTCAAGTTTTGGTTAGCTACAATCTAGAAGTAGAAGACTGGATTAATGTTCTAGAATGGTATGCACGCTTGAAGAGGGTAGAAAAGGATCGTCGCCGATTTTGGAGTTTGAGAAATCTGATGAGGAAAGGAAGCTTAGCTAATAATTGGGCCGCCGCTTACACTTTGACTATTGATCAATATTCTCTAAGTTGGACAGAAAGAGCTTGTTTAGAAGATCAGTTTTTAGAAATCCTTGGTCATCAAAGAGAATTAGAACAAGTGGAGAGTATTTTAGCCAAATCAGGAACGAATAACGTTCTTTTGGTGGGGGAGCCGGGTAGCGGTCGAAAAAACATTGTTTTAGCTTTAGCCTCAAAAAGTTTTTGGGGGACATCTCAACCCGTCTTAAATAAAAAAAGAGTTTTAGAATTAGATATTGGCAGGATGGTTAATCAAATTCCTTCTTTTGAAGAGGTTGAATTAACCTTGGAAAAATGTTTTCAAGAAGCAATAACAGCCGGGAATGTTATTTTGGTTATAAATAATTTAGAGGATTATTTAGGAGGAGAAACTACTGGGTCGGTTGATATTTCTAGTACCTTGGCTCGTTATTTGCAATCTCCAAAATTTCAAATAATTGCTATTTCTTCTTATCAAGGATTGCATCAGCGGGTTGAGAAAAAATCTAATTTATTAAATCTCTTTAGCAAGGTAGAGGTAGAATCTTTGAATGCTAATCAAACTTTGAAATTATTGGAATTTCATTTAGCAGAATTTGAAGGTCATTACCGACAAATGATTCCCTATCCGACTTTGAAAAAAATCGTTAGCCACAGTGCTCGCTATCTTCAAGAAAAGCCTTTTCCTCAAAAAGCTTTAGATCTATTGGATGAAGTAGTCGTTGCTACTCATTCTTTGGCTCCAGAGGAAAAAATTATTTGGCCCACTTATGTTGATCACGTTATAACTCAGAAAACTCAAATTCCAGTTGGAGAGATAGTAGAATCAGAAAGAAAAACTCTTGTCAATTTAGAATCACTTCTCCATCAGAGTGTTATTAATCAAGATGAAGCTATCCGAGATATTGCTTCAGCTTTGAGAAGGGCAAGGACAGAAGTAACGGCTGAAAGAGAAAAGCCAATGGGGAGTTTTCTCTTTCTTGGACCAACTGGAGTCGGAAAGACAGAAACGGCTAAATCCTTAGCCAAGGTTTATTTCGGTTCAGAAGAGAGAATCATTAGAATGGATATGGCTGAATTTCAAAAGATAGATGATATCAAACGTTTTATCGGTGATCAAGAATATCCTGGTCTTCTGACTTCTCAAGTGAGGGAAAATCCTTTTTCCTTGGTGCTTTTGGATGAAATCGAAAAAGCTCATCCTGAAATCCTTCATCTTTTTTTAACTGTCTTGGATGAAGGTTATCTAACTGATAGTTGGGGGCGGAAGATTAATTTTTCTGACACCGTTATAATCGGAACTTCTAATGCTGGGGCTAGTCTTATTTGGGAAGATATTCAAAAAGATAAGAACTTAGATTTGGTAAAAGAAGATCTTCTTCGTCATTTCTTAGATCAGAATATTTTCCGACCAGAATTCTTAAATCGTTTTGATTCCGTTGTTATTTTTAAGCCTCTAACGGCTGAAAATCTTCGGTCTATTGCTCGGCTAAAATTAGAAAAGCTGAGGGCTAGCTTGAAAGAAGCTAAAAAGATTGATTTATTGATTAGCGAGGATTTGATTCTTAAAGTAGCCGAATTGGGATATGAGCCGGCTTTTGGAGCTCGGGCAATGAATAGAGTTATTAGAGACCGAGTAGAAAATGCTCTGGCTAAAGCAATCTTAGCTCAAGAAATTGACCGAGGAGATAGAGTAGAGGTAAGGGCAGATAATTTTGAAGTAAAGATAATCTCTTGAAAAATGATTAAAGCTTCTTTGTTGAATGAAAAAATATTAAAAAAAGGGAAGGCTGGTTTTATCCCTTCTCCAGAGAATAATTTTCGGCCTTCCTTTTTTCGAAGCCGTTTTCTTTTTATAGCTCTTTTTCTTATCATTCTTCTTCGGTTGCTTATCATTCCTTTTATTCTTTATCTACCGACAAGCAATTTTTTTGCTGAAGTAACGAAGACAGCTCTCTTTAATTCTGTTAACGAAGAAAGAAAAGATCAAGGATTGGCTATTTTGGAAACTAATTTCCTGTTGGATGAAGCTGCTTATGCTAAAGCTCAAGATATGTTGGAAGAAGATTATTTTTCCCATACTAGTCCGGAAGGTTTAACTCCTTGGCATTGGTTTCGTTATCGAGGATATGATTATCAGTATGCGGGAGAAAATTTAGCGATTGGTTTTTTAAATTCTTGCGAGGTGGTCAAAGCTTGGATGAATTCTGAGACTCATCGTCAAAATATTCTTAATCCGAATTACGAAGATATGGGATTAGCAGTCTTGAGAGGAGAATTTCAGGGAAAAGAAACTACTTTAGTGGTTCAACTTTTTGGCGCCAGAACTTTAGTAGAAAAGACAGGAGTAGGGGAGACTTCTTCTTCGTTAGTTGAAGAAGAAGAAACTTCAGTAGAAGGAATAGCTGAAGTTAATGGTCAGGAAGTAGCCGGAGAGCAGGAAATTAATTCAGAAGAGTCAACGGTTGAGCAGCCGGTTTTGGAGGATGATTCTCAGTCAGTAGAGCCTCAACCGGTTGAGGAAAACAAAATTGGAATTGAGGAGTCGAAGCCTCTTCCAGAAAATTCGCCTCTATTTTTAGAAACGGAAATTTTACCCGAGAACCAAACTCTTAATCTTAAAGCTTCCTTCCTTCGTTTTTTGAATCAGCATTATGAAGATATTACTCGGGGAATTCTTCTAGCTTTCTTTGTCTTAGTAGCTTTAGCTATTTTCTTGTTAGTGGCTATTAGAATAGATCAGCCGGCTCCAGAATTAATTTGGCGGGGAAGTTTAATTTTTGTAATTTTGGCTACCTTTCTTCTTTTTGAAGGAGAACTCTTTTTAAAATTTCTTCCTCATCAATTCCTTATTGGTTAATTTATAATGTCAACTAAGGAAATTATTCTTAATTTTGGGTTGCCTTTTCTTCTGATTTTCCTTGTCTCTCTATTTCTTCTTAATTGGGGGGAAATAGGTTGGGTTTTAAATTTCCGAGCTTTAAGAAGAAGCGGAGAAGAAATAATTGAACAATGGCCAGTTTTTTCAGAAGAAGAACCTTCTTACGAATACGTGGAAGGAGGGAATAAGGTTGAAATTCCTAAATTGGAATTAGAAGCTCCAATTGTTTCTCCGATTGATAATAATTTAGAAGACTTGGAAGAAGCTTTGGATCAAGGGGTTGTCCATTATCCTGGTTCAGCTTTACCAGGAGAAGAGGGGACTATCATTTTAATGGGCCATAGCGCTCCCTCTAATTGGCCGGACATAAATTACGATCGAGTTTTTAGTGAAATCGTTAATTTAGAAGAAGGAGATGAGATTTTCATCTCCTTTAATAATCTTTTGTATCCTTATCAAGTAATTAATCAGCATATTTTTAGTCGGGAAGAGGAGGAAATCTTCCTGGCTCAAGAAAATAATGAAAAACGTTTAGTTCTCTCTACTTGCTATCCGCCGGGGAAGGATTTTCAAAGATTGGTAGTTGTTGCTCTTCTCCAAAAGTAATTTCCTTTCCCCCTTGACAAAATAATACATAGGTGTTATTGTTGGGGTACGTTCGCTACAAAAAAATAAAAGTTCCCGCTTGAGATAAGCGAGAAAAGGGGAGGAGAAATGAAAGAATTGAAATCCGTGGTATTGGTTCTGATGCTCAGCTCGTTGCTGATGGCAACGGGTTGTGCCCAGGGGGTGCATCCTATACCCCCAAGTGAGACGATTTCCGGAGAAGAACTCTGGACGGCGGTGAATTCGTTAATAACGAATCAGTACGCCATCATTGCTCTCGAGAGAGGGCAATACAATGGAGTCCCTATTGCTAGGGTTCAAAACGCTCTAGCAACGGTGTCAATGGATCCCAATTGGGGTCCATTGACAAGGGCTGAGGCTCTCGTCGTAGAAATACGACGGGGAGATCCCGGCGCGGCAGTGGGCCTGGCGCTAGTCGGGCCACCGGAGCGAGCTTGTTATCGTGTCATCGTCGCCGACAGGGCGGCAGATGGCACGGTTATGCTAGGCCTCGTCGATCCCCTATCGGGAGAGATAGGGGATTGGGCCAGCTGTTCGTCAGCTGGATTCGTAGCGATGTAGCTCTTTTTTTTCTGGGGTGTTCTTAAAATACCAAGAACACCCCAGAGAATCTCTTTATTTTTAAAAACATTAATTGACAAAATAAATCATAAAAATAAATAACAAAAAATCATGTTATTCAAAAACTTCAAAAATCAAATAAAAGACAGAAATTTAGTGAAAAAGTGTTTTACTTTTTTACTGGTTTTCATTTTTGTTTTTAATCTTTCTCCCTTTACCTCTCTGGTAGAGGCTATTGGCTATTCTTATTCTGGTGGATCAACTGGTTCTTATTCTAGCGGAGGCTCTTATTCTAGCGGTTCTTCTAGCCCTTCTTATTCTTACTCTAGCGGCAGTTCTAGTTCTAGCCCTTCTTATTCTTACTCTAGCGGCAGTTCTAGTTCTAGCCCTTCTTATTCTTACTCTAGCGGCAGTTCTAGT
>CAYLQR010000018.1:0-22572 GCA_964386365.1 uncultured Candidatus Saccharibacteria bacterium
GTATGTAGTTTTTGAAAGGAAGAATGAATGGATTGGTTCTAGGAGGAGTTTTTGTTTTGGGAACGATTATTGGCAGTTTCATTAATTGTTTAGTAGATAGGCTGAAGAGGAGGGAGGATTTTCTTTGGACTCGATCTTATTGTCCAGAATGTCATCATTCTCTAGCTTGGTTTGACCTCCTTCCTCTAATCAGTTTTCTTTGGCTAAGAGGCCGTTGTCGTTACTGCCGAAAAAGGATTCCTTGGGAGAATCCATTGGTGGAATTAATTACGGGTTTGTTTCTCTTGGTAATTGTTTGGGGAATAGAAGATATTCCTCTAGCGATATTCCTTTCGATTGCTTTGATTTTTTTGGAAATTATCTTCCTTTTTGATCTTAAATATTCTTTAATTCCCAATCAGTTCATTTATCCAGCTTTGATTTTGACTCTTCTTTTTTGGGGAGGAAAGGATCTTTATTCTCAAGGGGGGTTTTCCCTGAATTCTAGCTATTTTCTTTCAAGTCTTTTAGGATCAGCAATTTTTAGTGGTTTTTTAGGTTTTTTGTATCTTCTAACTCGAGGGAAGGGAATGGGTTTAGGCGACGTGGAACTAGGGCTTTTATTGGGAGCTATTCTTGGCTGGCCCTTGGTTGTTCCGGCTCTTTTCTTTGGTTTTCTTTTGGGAGCGATTATTGGTCTTGGTTTAATGGTTTTTAGGAAGAAAGGATGGAAGAGTGAAATTCCTTTTGGCCCTTTTTTGATTTTGGGATCGGCCATCGCTTTTATTGGAGGAGAGGCTTTCCTTAATTTTGTTTTATGAAAAAAGGCTTTACTTTAGTTGAATTAATGGTGGCGACGGTGGTCATTGCGGTTATGTCGGCTGTTTTACTTTTGAGCTGGCGTCCAGCCCAAGAAGCTTTTTATCTTCGTCAGGGAGCTTTCCAATTGGCTGGTGATTTACGAAGAACTCAACAGCTATCTCTTTCAACTCAAGGATTTAGCTGTAGTCCGCCGGAAGGCTATTCTGGTTTCGGGGTCTATCTTAATACTGGTAGTTCTAGTTCTTACCAAATTTTTGAAAATTGTAATAATAACTATTCTTGGGATAGCGGAGAAGGATTTCAAACCATTTCCCTTCCTTCAGGAGTAACGATAGATAGTTTTACTCCGGTGGGAGCTTCCTTGAGCATTCTCTTTATTCCTCCTAACCCGGATACCTATATTGAAGAAGTGGCTAGCGGAGCAGAAGCAGTTATTACTTTGACTAATGGTTCTTCAACGACAACAATTACCGTTAATAATAGTGGTTTAGTAGAGGTAGATTAATTATGTTATTAGAAAACATATCTTGTTAGTTATGAAAAAAGGTTTCACTCTTTTAGAAACAGTTATTGCTCTGGGAATTTTAATTGCTGGAACTTTGATTATTTATTCAGCAACTTCTAGGGTTCTTTCTCAGTCTCAAGAAGAGAAGACGAAATTTGTTGCTTCTTACTTAGCTCAAGAAGGGATTGAAGTAGTGAGAAATCTTCGGGATACGAATTGGGTTAGTGGAGCGGCTGACTGGAAAGAAGGGCTGTCTGCGGGAAATTATTTAGTCCAATATAATAGTTCTGCCTTATTGGCTTATCAGAATATTCCCCTGAAAATTGACGGTAGTCATCTTTATAACTATTCTTCAGGGACTGATACTTCCTTTTATCGGAAAATTACTTTAAGTTCTCCGTCAGCTGATATTCTAAAAGTGGTGGCTGAAATTAGTTGGTCGGGAGAAAGTTCTCCTTTGACAGCCGAAGAATTTTTATATAACTGGTATTAAAATGATGAAGAAAGGCTTTACTTTAGTAGAACTTTTGGTCGCTATCCTTCTTTTCTCTTTAACGATTGGAGGAGCGGTATCAATGGCTGTTTCTTTGATCAATCGAGAAAAGAATGCTTTGGCTGCTCAGAATTTAGCTAATAATGGTTCTTACTTTTTAGAATATAGCAGTCGTTTTCTTCGAATGGCTCAAAAGGATGACGGAGGTTGTATTACCGCTAGTAAAAATTATTCTTCTACTGGTTCCAGTATCCGATTTTTAGATTACGAAAATTATTGTCGAGAGTTTCTTTTAGATGGGAACCAGATTAAGGAAAAAGTTTCAACTGATGACACTTCGGCTAATTTCGGGACTGCTACTGCCATTACTTCTCAAGAAACAAAAGTTAATGCCTTAACTTTTACTGTTAACGGAGATGGAGCTGATTCCCAGCCCCGAGTAACTATCAGTTTAAGTCTCCAAGACCTTAATTTGCCTGAGGTAACAATGGAGGTGGAAACCACCATCTCTCAAAGAAATCTTAATCTTTAAAAATGAGGAAATTTAAAAAAGGAGCTTCTGTTTATCTGGTAATAATGGTAGGGGCGGTTATGCTGGCGATAATTCTCGGCTTAGTTTCCTTGTTAATTAGGCGACAAGTTGTTATCCGTCAGTTGAGCGAATCAGTCTTGGCTCTCCACGGAGCTGATAGTGGAATAGAGAGAATTCTTTATGCTGTTAGGAAGGAAAGTTACGACCCAGCTACCTGTACTCCGACTCCTTGTCAAGCTCCTTATCCAGCTGGAGGAGATCCAACTTTGACAAATGGAGTAGAGTATGAAACTTATGTTCAATCAACGGGAACAGAGACTAAATTACGAGCGATTGGCCTTTATCGCCAGATAAGAAGAGCTATCGAGATTACTTATTAATTGCTGGTAGAGAATGGCTTCTGGAGAGAGGATAACTAAAGAGGAGGCTCGGAAGGAGATTGCTCAATTGAGAAAAGCAATTAATAATTACCGTTACGCTTATCACGTTTTGGACAAGTCCCTAATTTCTGATGAGGCGCTTGATTCTTTAAAACATCGTCTTCATCTTTTAGAAAAAAAATATCCGGATTTAATTACTGCTTCTTCCCCCAGTCAAAGAATTGGAGGAACTCCTTTAGAAAAATTTCAGAAAGCGAAGCATTATCAACCAATGCTTTCAATGGAAGATCTTTTTTCTCCTCAAGAATTGGAAGATTGGTGGCATCATCTTCAGGGATTATTAAAGAAGAGAGATTGGTCTGGTCAAAAAGAATTTTTCTGCGAACCAAAAGTTGATGGATTAGCGATTGATTTAATTTATGAAGATGGTTTTCTTCAGCGAGCGGCTACTAGAGGAAATGGCCAGATTGGAGAAAATGTAACTTCTAATGTTAAAACAATTGAAGCCGTTCCTTTAAAATTAGAACTTCATTCAAAACTCCCTTTTTCGGAAGTAGAAAAAGAGATAAGAAAACGCTTGGAAAAAGGAATAATTGAGATTAGAGGAGAGGCTTATTTGAGCAATGAAGATTTCGAAAGAATCAATGAGGGAAGAAAAAAAAGAGGAGAAAAACCTTACGCTAATGCTCGTAATTTAGCGGCTGGCAGTATTCGCCAATTAGATCCAAAGATAACTAGTTCTCGGCATCTTGGCTTTTTAGCTTGGGATTTAGTCAGTGATCTTGGCCAGAAAAAACATCATCAAGAGCATCAAATTACTAAAGCTTTAGGTTTTAAGACTGATTCTGGTAAAATTTGCTTTAGTCTGAGAGAAGTCATCCAATATTGGCAGAAAAATCAAGAGAAAAGAGAGAAATTGGCTTATCATATTGACGGAGTAGTGGTCCAATTAAATGATAACCAATTAGTTAAATCTTTGGGAATAGCTGGCAAAAGCTGGCGAGGGATGAGAGCTTTAAAGTTTCCTCCTCGTCAGGCGACGACCAAAGTTAAGGATATTATTGTTCAAATTGGTCGAACGGGGGCAGTAACTCCAGTTGCTATCTTAGAGCCAGTTGAAATTGGCGGAACGGTTGTTAGTCGGGCAACCCTTCATAATATTGACGAGATTAAGCGCTTGGGAGTTAAAATTGGAGATTGGGTAGTGGTTGGTCGAGCGGGAGACGTCATTCCAGATGTAATTGAGGTTTTAGGGAAGATGAGGAAAGGGGCAGAGAAATATTTTGTAATGCCTGACAGATGTCCAGTTTGTGGGTTTCCTCTTCGAAAAGAAAGAGGAGAAGTTGTTTGGTATTGTCCGAATAAAGACTGTCCAGCCCGCCGGCAAAATTTTCTTCGTCACTTTGCTTCTAAGAAAGCTTTTGACATTGAGGGACTAGGTCCGGAAATTATAGAACAATTGAGAAAAGAAAAACTTGTTTCTCAACCAGCTGATATTTTTCAATTACAAGAAGATGACCTTCAAGTTTTAGATGGTTTTGGGAAAAAGTCGGCTCAAAATTTAAAAGAAGCAATTGAAAAGAGTAAAAAGATTGATTTTTCTAAATTTCTTTTTGCTTTAGGAATTCCCCAGGTGGGAGAAAAGACTGCTTTGCTTTTAGCTCGTCATTTCTCTACTTTTTCTCAGCTAAAGAAAGCTTCACCTCAACAATTAGAAGCTCTTCCCGATATTGGGGGGCAAACAGCTAAAGAAATTGTTGATTGGTTCCAGGAGACAGCTAATCAAAAATTAGTGGATAATCTTTTAAAGACCGGAGTTAAAATAGAATTTCCCGCTTTAACTAAATCAGGTCCTTGGCGAGGGAAGAAGTTTGTCTTAACTGGCTCCCTAAATAATTTTACTCGCCAGGAAGCCAGTCAAGAAATAAGAAAGAGGGGAGGAGAGGTTTTGGAAACTATTTCTTCGAAAGTTGATTTTCTTGTCTGCGGAGAAAATCCGGGGAGTAAATTGGAGGAGGCTAAAAAAAAGAAAGTTTCTATTATTAGAGAAAAGAAGTTTTTAAAGATGCTAAATTCGGCTGGAATATGATAAGGATAAAGAGGATTGATTGGCCCTTTGCTCTTAGTTTTATCGCTTTAGCCGGCTTGGGTTTGGGCTTAATTTACGGTTCTGCTTTTCCAGTGACAGAGCTTTCCTTCTTTTACAGACAACTCTTTTTCTTCTTTTTGGGATTGTTTTTAATGCTCGGCTTAGCTCTTTTCTTTGATTATCGCTGGTTGAAAAATAATTCTCTCCTTGTCTTAGGAGGCTATTTGACTTTCCTTCTTTTACTAGCTGGCTTGTTTTTAGTTTATCCGATTAGAGGGATCTACGGATGGTATTCTTTGGGGTCAATTACTTTTGATCCAGCTCCTTTTGCTCAGCTTGGCTTAATTGTCGTATTGGCCAAGTATTTTTCTAGCCGTTACCCCCGACGGCGTCAATTTCCTGTTCTCCTTCTTTCCTTATTGTATGCTCTTCTGCCAGCTGGATTGGTTTTTCTGCAGCCTGATTTTGGCTCAGCGATTATCTTTTTCATCATTTGGTTGGGCTTGATTTTTGTTTCTGGGCTTCCTTGGCGACAAATTGTTCTTTTACTGTTATCTTTTTCTTTAATTGGAGGTTTAATTTGGTCTTTTGGGCTTCTTGATTACCAAAAGGAAAGAGTAATTAATTTCTTTTATCCTACCTCGGCTGGCGAAGGAGGAAATTGGCAATTACAGCAGTCGAAAATTGCTATTGGTTCTGGGGGCTGGTTGGGAAGAGGCTGGAATCAGAATTCTCAAGCTCGTTATGGTTTTTTACCAGAGGCAAGAACAGATTTTTCTTTTTCCGTTTTAGCTGAAGCCTTTGGTTTTCTGGGAGTTATTGTTTTTCTTCTGCTTTTCTCTTTTCTTGTCTGGCGTTTAGTCTATTTTGGTTTGTGGGCTGAAGATAACTTTGCTTATCTTTTAATTCTGGGCTATTTAATTTGGTTAACTTCTCAAGCTTTTTTAAGCGTTGGAATGAATTTAGGTTGGCTACCAGTTATCGGTATTCCCTGTCCTTTAATTAGCTATGGAGGCTCCGGATTACTTGCGTTTTTTCTTGGAGGAGGTTTAGTTTTAAGCACCCGGCGACCTTTTGCTTGACATCAATGAAAGAAGAGGTAAAATTAAATCAGTTATTAGTGAATTTGAAATTATTTTCTAGAGAAGAACTGAATTAAAACCGGAGAGTTTCTCGGTGCTTTTCGGTGTGTTTTTTATTAAATAAACTTTTGTTTTTTTATGAAGACAATTAAAATTAAAAGGTTTTCTCAAGCTACTTCCCTTAATTTTTTCCCTCCATTTCTGGAGGCTCAATATAAAAGTTGGGAAGATTTTTGGTCTCATAAACTTCCCCGGCTTTTCTCGGAGATTTTTCCTGTTTTAGACCATACTGAAAATCACTGGAAATTAGAATTTTCTGATTGCTATCTAGCAAAACCAAATTATGCTAACTTTTCAGAAGCAGTAACAAAAGGGGAATCTTATACTGCTCCCTTGAGAGCGAAATTTAAGTTAACTAATTTAAAGACTAAAAAAGCAACTAAGGAGGAATTTTTTCTTTTTGATTGCCCAATGATTACTTCAGGAGGAACTTTCATCATTAATGGGGTAGAAAGAGTGATTGTTCCTCAGTTAGTGCGTTCTCCAGGAATATTCTTTGATTCTCAAGAAGGAGAAAAATATTATTTTGGGGCTGCTATTATTCCAGAAAGAGGAGCCTGGCTCAATTTTAAAATGACAAAGACTGGCCTTTTGCAGGCAAGAATTAATCGTCGGAAAAATGTTCTGGCGACTACTTTTTTGCGAGCAATTGGCTACTCGAGTGACGAAGATATCAAAAATGCTTTTAAAGGTTTAGACAAAGAAAGTGAAAAGCTTCTCTCGAAAACTTTAGAAAAAGATTTAACTCATAATCAAGAAGAAGCAATGGCTAAAATTTACCAATTGCTTCGGCCAGGAGGAGTAGTAACGGGAGAAATGGTTCGGGATTTTGTTCAAGGAATGTTTTTTGATATAACTCATTATGATCTGGCGGAAGTTGGCCGTTGGAAAATTAATCAGAGACTCTATTCTTCTTTACGCCAGTCAGCTGTTCCCAAAGAAAGAACTTTGAGAAAAGAAGATATTATCTTAACCATTAAAGAAATTTTCCGATTGAACCAAGATCCTCAAGCTCAACCAGATATTATTGATCATTTAGCTAACAGGCGAGTCCGTGATCTTGGCGAATTATTGCAAAGTAGTCTTCGCCCAGCTTTCTTGCGAATAAGAAGGAGTATCCAAGATAAAATGTCAACAGCCGGAGGAGAAGGGATATTAACTCCCTCTGGTTTGGTTGACAGCCGCCCCTTAGCCGTTGGAGTAAGAAGATTTTTTGCTACTTCTGCTTTTTCTCAATTTTTAGATAGTGATAATCCTTTGGCTGCTTTAGAGCATAAACGAAGATTATCATCCACTGGGCCAGGAGGATTAATTAAACGAAGAGCTGGTTTTGAAGCCCGAGATGTTCGTCCTTCTCACTATGGACGAATTTGTCCTATTGAGACTCCAGAAGGGCAAAATGTTGGTTTAGTCACTCACCTAGCTATTGGAGCAAGAATCAATGATTATGGATTTATTGAAACGCCCTATTTTAAAGTCCGCCAGGGGAAAGTAACTTCAGAAGTAATTTATTTTAATGCCCAAGAAGAAGAAAAGTTTAGGATTACTCACAGCGGTATTCCTTTAAGTCCAGAGGGAAAAATCCTTGAAAAAGAAATTGAAGGAAGATATCAAGGTCATCCGGTTAGAATGCTTCGCGAGGAAGCAGAATTTATTGATATTTCACCAAATCAAGTAATCAGCGTAGCTGCCAGCTTGATTCCTTTTTTGAGAAATGATGATGCTAATCGAGCTATGATGGGTTGTAATATGCAGAGACAAGCAGTTCCTTTAATTCAGCCAGAGGCTCCTTTCATTGGGACAGGAACTGAAGTTAGAACAGCTCGAGAATCAGGCCAGGTTATTTTAGCTGAAGAGGGAGGAAAAGTTACTGAAGTAGACAGTCAGCAGATTAAAGTCGGTCGTCATCTTTATCCTCTTTCTAATTTTAGACAGACGAATCAATACACTTGTTTTCACCAACATCCAGTGGTTGAAAAAGGGCAAACGGTGAAAAAAGGAGATATTTTAGCGGAAGGAGCTTCCATTGATCAGGGACGATTAGCCTTGGGTAAAAACATTTTGGTTGCTTTTATGTCTTTTCGGGGAATGAATTACGAAGACGCAATCGTTATTTCCGAACGTTTAGTTAAAAAAGATGCTTTTACTTCTATTCGGATTAAAGATTTTATTTGTGATGTCCGCAATACGGAGATAGGTCCGGAGGTTACTACTCCTGATATTCCAAACGTCGGCGGAGAAAAATTAAAAGATCTGGACGAAGAAGGAATCATTAGAATAGGAGCCGAAGTTAAGCCAGGCGATATTTTAGTAGGAAAGATTTCTCCTAAAGGACAAATAGAGCTTTCTCCTGAAGAAAGATTAGTCAAAGCTATTTTTGGAGAGAAGGCGAAGGAGGTAAAGGATACTTCTTTGGTTGTTCCTCATGGTCAGGAAGGAAGAGTCATCAATATTCAGATTTTTTCTAGAGATGAAGGAGCTCAGTTAGAAGCTGGAGTTTTGAGAAGAATTAAAGTTCAGTTAGCGCAATTTCGGAAGATTGAAGCTGGAGATAAGCTTTCTGGTCGCCACGGAAACAAAGGGGTAATCTCTTTTATCTTGCCGGAGGAAGAAATGCCTTTCTTGGATGATGGAACGCCAATTGACGTTATTCTTAATCCAATGGGGGTTATTTCTCGAATGAATATTGGACAAATTCTTGAAACTCATCTTGGTTGGGCTGCTAGTCGGCTTGGCTATTTGGCAGAAGCCCCCGGGCTTCTGGGAGTGAGCAAAGAAAAGATTAAGGAAGAACTTAAAGCAGCTGGGCTTCCAGAGAGTGGTCAAGTTTGGCTTTATGACGGAAGAACAGGAGAAAAATTCCCTCGGCCAATAACAGTTGGCATAATGTATATGCTGAAACTTCATCATATGGTTCAAGATAAGATCCATATGAGATCAATTGGCCCTTATTCTTTAATTACTCAACAGCCTCTAGGAGGAAAAGCTCATTTTGGTGGTCAGCGTTTTGGAGAAATGGAAGTTTGGGCTTTGGAAGGTTACGGGGCTGCTGATACTCTTCAGGAAATGATGACCATTAAATCTGATGACGTCCGAGGACGTTCTGAGGCTTATGAAGATATTCTCCAAGGTCGACCTATTGTTCATTGGTATCGTCCAGCCTCAGTTGATCTTTTGATCAATGAGCTGAAAGCGCTGGCGCTTAATATTAAATTAGAGATTAAAGACTAGGTTTATGAAAAAGGATATTTATCCTAATCCGGATGTAAAATCGGTTTTAATTCAGCTAGCTTCTCCTAAAGAGATTTTAGCTTGGAGCCATGGAGAAGTTACTAAACCGGAAACAATTAATTATCGAGTTGGTCGCCCGGAAAAAGGCGGTCTCTTTTGTGAAAAAATCTTTGGACCAACTAAAGATTATCAATGCTATTGTGGAAAATATAAGGGAATTCGCTACAAAGGAATTGTTTGTGATCGTTGCGGAGTTGAGGTAACTAAATCTTCAGTTCGGCGGGAAAGGATGGGGCATATTACTTTAGCTGCTCCTGTTGCCCATATTTGGTTTTTGAAAAAGATGCCCAGCCATTTAGCAATGGCGGTTGGCGCTCCTTCTCAAAAAGTGGAGAGAGTTGTCTATTCAATGGCTTACATTATTACAAAAATTGACGAGGAGGCGAGAGAGAAAATTAGTCGAGAGATAAAGAAGGAATACGAAGAAAAAATAAAGGGGAAGTCAAAAGAAGAAAAAGCAGAACTTCGAGAATCTTATTATCAGGCGAACAAGGAATTAAACAGTCTTCGCCAAGCTAAAGTAATTTCTGAAAAGGATTATCGATCTTTATCCTTAAAATTTGGTCCGGCTTTCGAGGCTGAGACTGGAGCAGAAGCGATTAAAAAGCTTTTAGAGGAGATGGATCTCAAGAAAGAAATTGCTCAATTGAATAAAAAGTTAAGTCCAGAAATGGCTGATTCTCAGAAGGAAAAGCTAACTGCCAGAATAAGATTTTTAAGAGAAATGCAGGAATCAGAAACAAGACCGGAATGGATGATTATGACTGTTCTCCCAGTTCTTCCTCCTGGTTTGAGGCCGATGGTTCAATTAGATGGCGGTCGTTATGCTTCCTCAGATGTCAACGATCTTTATCGGAGAGTTATTAATCGTAATAATCGCTTGAAGCGTTTATTGGAAATTGATGCCCCAACAATCATTATCCGTAACGAAAAGAGAATGTTACAAGAGGCAGTAGATTCTTTGATTGGTGACCAAACAGGGGCTAGTAGTGGAAGGCAGTCCTCTCGTCCCTTGCGCTCTCTCACTGACAAAATTCAAGGAAAAAGAGGCAGATTTCGAAGAAACCTCTTAGGAAAAAGAGTTGACTATTCAGCTCGTTCGGTAATTGCTGTTGGGCCGGAGTTAAAGATTTCTGAATGTGGTCTTCCTAAAAAAATGGCTCTAGAGTTATTCAAACCTTTTGTCGTCAAGAAAATTCTAGATCAGGAACTGGCCTATAATATTCGAGGGGCTTCCCGTTTAATTGAAAAGGGGATTCCTGAAGTCTGGGCAATTTTAGAAGAAGTGGTTAAAGGAAAAGCCATCTTATTGAATAGAGCTCCAACCTTGCATCGTTTAGGAATTCAAGCATTTTATCCAACTTTAATTGAAGGAAACGTTATTCGTATTCACCCTCTTATTTGTTCAGCTTTTAACGCTGACTTTGATGGAGACCAAATGGCTGTCCATTTGCCTCTTTTCCAAAGGGCTCAGAAAGAAGCTTCTGAACTAATGCTTTCTGGGAAGAATTTGCTGAAGCCAGCTACTGGTCTACCGATTGTTACTCCCAGCCAAGATATGATCTTGGGCATTTATTATTTAACAACAATTGAGAATTCTCCTTCCGATGAAGAGACAAAAGTTTTCCATAGCGAGGAAGAAGCTCAATTAGCTATGGAAGCAGGTCTGGTTGATCTAAGAACAGCAATTAAGATTTGGATGCAGCCTAATATTTCTGTAGAACCTACTTTCATCAGAACAACGGTTGGTCGTCTTTTGTTTAATCAAGCTTTACCAGTTAAGTATTCTTTTTTCAATAAGCAAGTAGATTCTTCTTTTCTTCGGAAGATTATAGGAGACATTATCAATAGTTTTTCGGAAGAATCTCAAGATTGCTTAGATAAAGTAAAATCTCTAGGATTTGAATATGCTACTCTTTCAGGATTAAGTTTCGGAATGGATGATTTCATTGTTCCTGAAGAAAAAGAAGGCTTAATTAAAAAAGCAGAACAGAAAGTAGACAAATTAGAAAAGCAAATTCAAGAAGGCTTGCTTAGTAAGGAAGAAGGAAGGCAAGAGATTATTAAGGTTTGGGGTGGAGTAAGCGATAATTTGCGTGAATTACTTCAAAAGACTTTGCCAGAAAATGGCCCAGTTGCTTCAATGGTCTCTTCAGGCTCTCGTGGATCTTGGTCTCAGCCTTTACAGATGTGTGGAATGAAAGGATTGGTTGTTAATCCTTCCGGAAGAATTATTGAATTGCCTATTAAAAGTTCTTTTAAGGAAGGGCTAGATGTTTTGGAATATTTCCTTTCTACTCACGGAGCTAGAAAAGGCCAGGCAGATAAAGCTCTTCGGACTTCAGCTGCTGGTTATTTAACCAGACGTTTAGTGGATGTTGCTCATAATGTTATTATTCGAGAGGAAGATTGCGGAGATACTGAAGGAATAGAAATTTCTCGAGAGGAGGTTGAAACTCAAGGAAGAAGTTTTGTTTTGGAAATTGTTGGCCGAGTAGTTTTGGAAGATGTTATCGGTCCTAAAAACAAGAATAAAATTGTTGTTAAAGACGGAATTATCAGTTGGGAGCAGGCAAGAGAAATTGATAGTTTGGGAGTTAAAAAAGTGAAAGTTAGGAGTCCTCTCACCTGTAAGACTGTTGGAGGGATTTGTCAGAAGTGCTATGGTTGGGATCTAGGCCGGAACAAGTTAGTGGAATTGGGAGAAGCAGTAGGTATCGTAGCTGCTCAAGCCATTGGAGAACCGGGGACTCAATTAACGATGAGAACTTTCCACTTGGGAGGAGTAGCTGGAGAAGGAGATATCACTCAAGGACTTCCGAGAGTAGAAGAGCTTTTTGAAGATCGAATCCCGAAGAAAAAAGCAGTTATGGCTTTCCATTCTGGGAAAGTAACCAAGATAAATACTCAGAAAAGAATAGTTACTATTCAGGGGCAAGAAGGAAAGAAAAATTATCAAATCCCTGAAGGAAGAAATCTTTTTGTTCAGATTGGAGAAAAAGTAGAAGCTGGCCAGCCTCTGTGTAGTGGTTCGATTCGTCCTAGTCATCTCTTTAAGCACTTTGGTTTTAAAGAAGCAACTAAATATCTTCTTAATGAGTCTCAAAAAGTTTATGCTACTGAGGGAGTGAAAATTCATAGTAAACACTTGGAAGTAATTATTCGTCAAATGTTTTCTCAGGTGAGAATCACTGATCCTGGAAATAGTCTTTGGATGAAAGGAAAAGTTGTTGAGCGCCATGCAGTAGAAGAGGTTTCTCGACGATTGACTAAAGAAAAAAAGAAAGCTCCTAGTTACAAACCTCTCTTGGAAGGTATTTCTAAAGTTTCTCTAAACTCTACTAGTTGGCTTTCAGCTGCTTCATTCCAAAGGACTCCTCAAATTCTTATTGATGCTTCTTTGAGGCGCGAGCAAGATAAATTGAGGGGGTTAAAAGAGAATGTTATAATAGCTCAAGTGGTCCCAGCCGGAACTGGATACCGTCGTAACCTTGATCAAAATGGCCAAGAAAGCAAAAAAGAAAAAACCTCTTCCAAAAAAGAAAAAGAAGGAAACAGTTAAAAAAGAAAAACTTCCTTCTTCTTTTAAGAAGGTAGCGATAGCTGTCTCTTTCTTATTGGGAACAATTGTTGTCAGCCTTTCTCTTTTGGGCTTAGCTGGTCCGGCCGGAGGGGGAATCGACTGGTTTTTATCTAATCTTGGAGGAAGAACCGTTATTCTTTTCCCTTTTTTCTTGATTGGCTTGGTCATTCTCTTTTTGCAAAAGGGAGGAACAGATAAATTATGGTTGATTCTTCTCGGGCTTGCTTTATTGGAGGGAGGGGCTTCAGGCCTTTTGGCGGTTAATCGATTGCATCAAGGATCGTTAACTTCCCTAGAAGAAGCAGGTGGTTGGTTGGGTCAGGTTTTGGCTTGGCCTTTTTTCCATTTTTTTGGATTGTGGGTTAGTCTGGCTTTCTTTATTGCTTTGACTATAACTGGGATGATTGCTTTAAGTTATCCCCTTTACAAAGAAAGACAAAGAGTTGAAAGCGATGAAGAGGAAATACCTGTTTCGGCAAAGGAATCTCCTTTGCCAAAGACTCCTTTGATTCGCCCCCAATTAGAGCCAGAAAAGGAGAAAATCAATTCTTCTCCGAAAGTTAATTTCCTTTCTTTTAAGGCTCAAGAAGGAGGTAAGCCGGCTATTTCTCCGATTAAGAAACCAAAGAAGGGAGAATATGTTTTTCCGCCAACTAAATTGTTGAGCGAAGATCAAGGCCGACCCAAGACGGGCAATATTGAGAAAAATTCAACACTTATTGAAAAAACATTGGCTGATTTTGGAGTTCCAATTGAGATGGTAGAGGTTAGCGTTGGCCCAACGGTAACCCAGTATGCTTTTCGACCTTCTCAGGGAATCAAGCTTTCAAAAATTACTACTCTTTCTAGAAATATTGCTTTAGCTCTAGCCGCTCATCCTATTAGAATAGAAGCTCCTATTCCTGGAAAGTCCTTGGTCGGAATTGAAGTTCCGAATCAAGATAGAATGATTATTCGATTGCGCAATCTTTTAGAAGATCCTCGATTCAAGGAAAGCAAAGGGAAACTGAGGTTCTGCTTAGGGAGAGATGTCCGGGGAGAAGCTTCTTTCGCTGATTTAGCCAAGATGCCTCATTTATTAGTGGCTGGAGCAACTGGAGCAGGAAAAACGGTTTTTCTTAACAACTTCATTGCTAGTTTGCTTTATCAATGCTCTCCTCAAGAAATGAATTTTATTCTAATTGATCCAAAAAGAGTAGAATTTGGAATTTACAAAAACCTTCCTCACTTGCTATCTTCAGTTATCTCTGATTTTCAAGAAGCAGTGATAGCTTTAGAGTGGCTGGCTGAAGAAATGGAAAGAAGATTTCGCAAAATTGCTAAATTTAATACTCGGGATATTAGCAGTTTTAATCATTTAGCTCGTAGCCGCCCAGAATTAGAACCAATGCCATTTATCGTTTTAGTTATTGATGAACTTGCTGATTTGATGACAATGAAGGGAAGAGAAATCGAGGCGGCTATTGTTCGACTAGCCCAAAAATCAAGAGCTGTTGGAATTCATTTAGTTTTAGCAACCCAGCGTCCTTCAGTAGAGGTAATAACTGGTTTGATTAAAGCTAATATTAGCTGTAGAATTAGTTTCCAGGTGGCTTCCCAAGTAGATTCTCGAACTATTCTTGACGGAGCGGGAGCTGAACAGTTGTTAGGAGAAGGGGATATGCTTTTCTTGACTCCTCAACAAATAAAACCTGTTCGAATTCAATCTCCCTTTATTTCTGAAAAAGAGACCCTTCGAGTCTCTCGATTTATTAAGGAAAACAATCTTTCTCGGGAAATATCTCCTTTGGAAGAATCTTTAATGGAGAGCATAGAAGAGTCTCAACAGAATGCTTTTGCTGGGATAGGGGAGAAAGATCCCCTTTATGAGAGAGCAAAGGAGGTAGTCTTGAATGAAAAAAGAGCTTCCGCTTCTTTGCTTCAGAGAAGACTATCTGTTGGTTATGCTCGAGCGGCTAGGCTTTTAGATAATTTAGAAGCCGAGGGAGTAATTGGTCCTGCCCGGGGTTCCAAAGCGAGAAAGATAAACTTTGGTTATCAAGAAGAAAATAATGATGAAGATGAACAAGAAGAAGAATACTAAAAAAGAAAATCAGGAAAAATCCTCTCGACTAGAAGAAGTTCTCCAAAAAATAGAAGATCGTTTTGGAGAGGGTTCGATTATTAAGATGGAAGAAAAGAGGGTTCAAAAGGTCTCGATTATTCCAACTGGCTCGTTGGCTTTAGATCAGGCTTTGGGAGTTGGAGGAATTCCTTTGGGGAGAGTAGTAGAAATTTTTGGTCAAGAAGCGACTGGCAAAACAACACTTGCTCTGCACATTCTAGCTGAGGCCCAGCAACAAGGAAAGAATACTGCTTTTATTGATGCTGAACATGCTTTAGATTTGGATTATGCTCGAAAGATCGGAATAGATGTTAATAAATTAATTATTGCTCAACCAGGTTCAGCTGAAGAGGCGCTTCAAATTGTAGAAACCTTAGTTCGTTCGGGAACGGTTGGAGCAATCGTTGTAGATTCAGTGGCAGCTTTAGCTCCCCAAGCAGAAATTGAAGGGGAAATGGGAGATCAACAAATTGGGTTGCAGGCAAGATTGATGAGTCGTGCCTTACGTAAGCTGTCGGGGATTACTTCTAAAACTAAAACAGTTATTATTTTCCTGAATCAAACTAGGATGAAAATTGGCATTCCTTTTGGTAATCCAGAAACTACTTCTGGTGGCTTGGCTTTAAAATTTTATAGTTCCGTCAGGATTAATTTGAGAAGAAGAGCGGCTCTTAAGAGAGGGGAAGAAATTGTTGGAGGAAGAATCAAAGCAAAAGTAGTGAAAAATAAGGTTGCTCCTCCTTTTAAAACAGTTGAATTCAATATTTATTACAATCGGGGGATTTCTAAAGAAGATGATTTAATCGCTTTTGGTTTAGAGAAGGGAATTTTAAGTCGTTCCGGCGCTTGGTATAATTATGGCAAAGAGAAATTAGGCCAGGGTTTAGAGCAAGCTGGAAATTTCCTTCGAGAAAATCCCAAAGTAGCTAAAGAAATCTGGGCAAAAATTCTTAAGGAAGAATAAACGAGAAATCTGAAAAAAACCTCGCGATAAAAAGCGAGGTTCTTAATTCCGAAGGAATCAAGGTTCTGAGCAAAGCTCAGGTCCTTAATTTTTTTCTTAGAAAATTCTTATTCGACTACGTAAGGAAGTAATCCTAAATAGCGAGCTTTTTTAATGGCTCGCGTTACTTTTCTTTGGTGTTGAGCACAGAGATGAGTCCGATAACGACTATTTATTCTCCCTGAATCATCAACAAATTGTTGGAGAAAGTTAGTATCGGTAAAATCTACGTTTTCGATAGCTTTTTGACAAAGTGGGCAAGACATAATAATTAAAAGGGAATATCATCAATATTAATTTCTTCTTCTGAATCTTCCTTTACGGAGAATTCCTTTTCTTGACTAGCTTCTTTTTTCTTTGATGAATTTTTCTTCTTACTGCTAGCTTTTTCTTCGATAATTGGAATATCTTCTTCGCTTACTTTTCTATCTGAAGAAGTCTGAACTTTAATATTTCCAGCATAAAAGTTTTTGATATCATTGTATTGTTGATTCTGGTATTCTCTTGTTCCGATCCCTAATTTCAAGGTTTTTCCTATTAATTCTTTCCAATCACTTGAAAGAGTAACTGATCCTTCGTAAGGAAGGCCACAAGCATAAAGAAGGTTTTGAATTTTCCATTCTACTTGCTCTAAAAGAACTAGATTATCCCAAATAAGTCGGCCATTTACTTTTTCTTTTTCTGCTTTTTCTCCAATTAATCTGAAAGTCAAATGCTTATATTTATTCCCGGAGCTTGAAGTTCTCTCTTCGATTTTTTCTACTTGAGCATCATAAATTCCTTCGGGAATTAAGGAAAAATCGCTTTTTTTGTCGTCAAAATTATAGGTAGGCATTTTAAGAGGCGAGAAGACGGTTAAGTTTTTCATCGACCGTTTCTTTTTTCTCAGACTTTTCTTCTTTTTTAAGACGCGCCTTTGTCTTTTTAAGATTTTTAGGTTCTTCTTTTTCTAGGAGAAATCTTAGGATATGAGAATTATCTTCTAAATATTTTTTCAAGATTGGTAATTCAGACAAAGAAAAATTAAAAATTAAATCAGCTAAGTAAGCTGTTTTTTCTTTCTGGATTGGGTAAGCCAGTTTTTGAAGTTTTATTTCTTTTTCCGTTTTAATTTCTGCTTCTTTTTCTTTAAGAAAAGAGACGAGCTTTTCCTGAATTTCGGCTGCCGCCTCTTTTTCTAATTTAGCAGATATGAGATAAGTTAAACGATAATTTTTAGCAATAACAGACATAAGGTATTTCTTTATTTTATTATTATAGCGAAGAAGGCTTCTTGAGTCAATTAATAAAGACCAAGGTTTTTTCTAACTTTATTCATAGTTTCCTTAGCTATTTTGGTTGCTTGTTTCTCCCCTTTTTCTAAGACTTTATCGATAGCTTCAGGATTATCAAGTAGTTCTTTTCTTTTTTGCTGAAAATTTTCCAAAGCTTTGATAACTTCTTCGCTAACAGCTTCCTTGAAATCTCGATAGCTTTTATTAGAAAAAAGGTTTTCTACTTCTTCTCGAGGAATTTTCCGAAGAAGAGAGTAAATATTAATTAAATTGGAAATGCCGGGTTTCTTGTCGGGATTATATCTAATTTCTTTTCCGGTATCAGTAACCGAAGCTTGAATTTTCTTTTTAATTTCTTGGGGAGAATCAGTAAGGAAAAGGCAGTCTTTAGCTGAACTGCTTTTAGACATCTTTTTTTGAGGGTGCTGAAGTCCTTTAATGCTTAGGCCCTGTTTAGTCATCATGGTTTCGGGAATAACGAAAGTCGGACCAAAGCGTTGATTAAAGCGGCGAGCTAGATCCCTAGTTAATTCAACATGCTGTTGCTGATCTTTTCCAACGGGAACAAGATTGGTCTGATAAAGGAGAATGTCGGAAGCCATCAGCAAAGGATATTCCAGAAGGGCAGCGTTAGCAGAAGTAATTCCCAATTCCTTTATCTTTGTTTTGTATTGGGTCATCCTTTTCAATTCTCCAACTGAAGCTATGGTGGCAAGGATCCAGGCTAACTCAGAGTGTTGAGGAATGGTGGATTGGACAAAGAGAGTTGATTTTTGAGGATCAATTCCTAAGCTAAGGTAATTGACGGCTGTCTGGCGAGTATAATCTTTAAGTTTCTTCGGCTGATAGGGGGTTGTAATGGCGTGAAGGTCAGCAATGGAAAAGAAACATTCATTTTTTTTCTGGAGTTCAAGCCAGGAATGAATAGCTCCGAAGTAATTACCTAGGTGAAGATGTCCGCTAGGGCGGATTCCCGAGAAAACTCTCATCTTTTTAAAGTTTAATAACAACGGGGATAATTATCGGTCGTCTTTTTGTCTGCCGGAACAAAAATTCCCCAATTTGTTCCCGGATTCTGTCTTTAATGTATTCAACATCCAAGAAATCCTTTTTTCCTAAGGATTGTTGAAGAATCTTTGTTACTTCTTTTCTAGTTTCTCCCAGTAATTTCTGGGAGCGTCGAAGGTAAATAAAGCCTCGAGAAACAATGTCTGGCGAGTTTTGAAGAGCCCCAGTCTTATGATTAATGGCAATGACGATAACAAACATTCCGTCTTGGGAAAGATTTTTCCGATCACGTAAAACTACTTCTCCAATGTCTCCCACTCCTAGTCCATCTACTAAAATATAATTAGCCGGGACTTTTTCTTTCCCAGTCTTGAAGCATCTATTATTTAGTTCAATGACTTGCCCGTTTTCAGCAATAATTACATTTTTTTCATTTACTCCTTCTTCCGAAGCTAAGTTTTTATGGCTCATTAACATAGAATGATAACCATGAATTGGCATAAAGAACTTAGGCTTTATCAATCGAATCATCTTTTTTAATTCTTCTTGTTGAGCATGGCCCCCAGCGTGGATGTCCATCATATTATAATGAACAACATCCAATCCTTTAAAGTAAAATTGGTCTTTCAGAAGTTGGACAGCTCTTTCATTTCCGGGAATAACGGAAGAAGAGAAAATTATTCTATCTCCAGGATTGGCTTTAATAAAGCGATCGTCTCCACTAGCAATCCTGATAAGAGCCGAACGCTCTTCGGCTTGGGTTCCAGTACAAAGAATGGTTAATTGGGAAGATTTGTAGTTTTTTGCTTTTTCTGGAGGAATAATGGTATGCCCCTTCGCTTTAATGTATCCTAACGCTTGGGCAATCTCTACGTTCTTTTGGATAGA
Organism: uncultured Candidatus Saccharibacteria bacterium; assembly: GCA_964386365.1. Classification (GTDB taxonomy): domain Bacteria; phylum Patescibacteriota; class Minisyncoccia; order Minisyncoccales; family UBA1441; genus CAYLQR01. Next base: position 19,094 of record CAYLQR010000018.1, read on the forward strand.
TCGTCCTCGAATAACTACCTTTCGACCGGCTTTTTCTGAAGAAGAAATAATTTGTTGAATACGATTGATAAGAGAAGCAAAAGTTGCAACAATAACTTTATTTTTTGCTTCTAAAATAATCTTCTCTAGATTCTCACTAATTACTTTTTCTGATAGGGAATGCCCTTCTTTTTCGGCGTCAGTTGAGTCAGCCATCAAAAGAAGAATTCCCTGATGGCCAATAGCTTCTATCTTCTTGAAGTCTGTAGCCGGTGAATTAACTGGACTGAGATCAAACTTGAAATCGGAAGTGTGAACAATTTTCCCGACTGGTGTCTCAATAACTAATCCAAGATTTCCAGGAATATTATGATTCTGGTGAAAGAAAGAGATTTTAAAGGGATCTAAGGTAATATGGCTTCCATCTTTAACCACCGTTATATTGGGGACTGATTTGTGAGGGAACTCACTTTCTCGATGAATTATAATTTCCCGGGTAATGTCTGAAGCAAACATTCTAGGGTTGCCAATACGGTCTAGAATGTAAGGGACGGCTCCAATATGATCATAATGGCCATGAGTAAAAACAAGGCCAAGGATGTCCTTCTTCCTTTTTTGAAGATAATTAGTGTTAGGAATAATGTAGTCAATTCCAGGGGTGTTTTCTTCAGGGAAGCTTAATCCGGCGTCAACAATAAGAATTTTCCCTTGCCACTCAAAAAGAGTCATGTTGCGTCCTACTTCTCCTAATCCACCCAGAGGAATAATTTTTAGATCTGATGATTTCATTAAATTGAAAAATTAATTAAAGAGTGCCGAGAGTGGGAGTCGAACCCACAAGGGCTTTCGCCCTACAGCTCCTGGGGCTGCCGCGTTTACCAGTTTCGCCATCTCGGCCTTGTTTATTATTTCGTTTTGAGATACCAATCTTCTGCTTTGGCCAAACGTTGAGAAGGTTCAGCAACTTTGGTTGGCGGGAAGTTGATTTTAAAGCGGGAAGAAAGATAATACTGATAAAATGGGCGATAAAGAAAAACAGCTGGAGCGTCATTCAGAAGATGTTCCTGAAATTCTTCATAAGCAGCGACGATAGTTTCAGTTTCAATGCTTGATCTTGCTATTTTTAGAAGTTCATCTGCTTCCTCGTTATGATAGAGGGCTAAGTTTAGGCCAGGGCCCAATCTCTTACTCGAGTGCCAGAAAGGATAAAGGTCCGGTTGCATGGTTAGGGTTTCTCCGAAGAGAAGGGCTTCATATTCCCGGGGATTGATTATTTCGCTTTCTAAAATAGAAGTTGATTCTATTTCTAAAGAGATTTTAACACCGACTTCTGCCCATTGAGCTTGTAGCAATTTGGCAACAGTTTTAAGTTGGGGTTGATCAACAGTAGTGAGGGTAAATTCTAGAGGAAGGGTTTGGGCTGGAATTTCTGGACCACAGATTTCATTTAATTTTTCTCTAGTCGTTCGACTGACGAGTCCAGTTCCCTGACTAAACCCCCAAGGATCTAAAATATCCTCAGCGTATTCTTCTTGAAATTTGATGACCCCCGCTTTGGTCTCCGGGCCAAAATAACCAGTTACTTTTCCTGAAGGGTAGATTTCTGGAAATTGAGCCAAACACTTTTGTAAATCTCTCACTTCTTGTCCCTGGCTTCCAACTTGAAGATCTGATTTGAAAAGGGTATCTACTTCTTGAATAATAGTTTTGACTCGATAATTTGATTCTTCCTCTTTTTTGAAACCTAGGCCTTCAAAAATTTCTTCTGCTTCTTGAGGATCGTAATTATAGGGGGAAGAAGGATTAGAGAAAAAAGAGTAAAAATCAGGAAGCAAAGGAGATTCAACAATGGCCGCTTGCCCTTGAAAAATCTGATCAATAATTGCTTGCCGATCAATGCTATAGCTTAAAGCTTGGCGAATCCTAGTTTGAGCTAGTAAATTAGATTGGTCAGGGTTAAAGAAAACAGAAAAATATTGAGGAATTTCTAATTGATAAAGGGAAAAGTTCTCCTTCTTTTCCCAATTGGTAGATGGGTCCAAGAGAAAACCGTCAATTTTTCCTAATTGGGCTGCTCTTAAAAGTTCTTCTTCATCTGTAAAGTAATGGAAGGAGAAATGGGCTAAGTAGGGACGGTCGGGAAAGTAGTAAGAAGAATTAGCTTCTAAATTAAGAGTTTCAACTCTTCCTTGGCTACTCTCTATTTTTTCAAATTTGAAGGGACCGGAACCAACAATGAGGGAAGGGGAAGCAGTAGCTAGGGCTAGGCTTCTAGCTGGAGTTTCTTTCCAAATATGCTTGGGGATAATTTTAGTAACGGCTGTTTCTAGGAAATTAGGGTAGGGCTGGCTTAAAGTGAAACGAACTCGACGATCAGTAATTTTTTCTACTTCAACATTAAACCAACTAGATCGAAGCGGACTTTGGCTAGCCGGATTTTGAATAGTCTTTATAGTAAAGACAACATCATCTGTTGTCAAGGGTTGGCCGTCGTGCCAAACAAGATTTTCTCTAAGAGTGAATTCGTAAACTTTTCCTTCTTCGGTCAAGCTGTATTCTTCGGCTAGATCAGGAATAATTTTTCCTTCTTGATCATATTTCATTAAGCCAGAAAAAATCAGATTAACTGGATCACGGTCTGGATCATTCAAAACTGAATAAAGAGGGTTAATAAAAGCTGGTTGACCAATTACTCCTTCGCGGTAAGTTCCTCCAAAAGCTGGTTGGGAAATTTTGGAAGATTGGTGGCCAAAGATTAAGAAGAAACTAGAAACTAAAGCTAAGAACAAAAAAGAAAAAAGAATGATTCTTTCTTTTTTAGAAAAGGAAGAGAAAAATTTTTTCCAATTTGAAAAAGAAAAAACCCTTTTTCCTTGATGAGTCATTAATAAAGAATATTAAGGATAGAGGAGAGAACTAAAAGAATAGAAAAAAAGATGGTTAACCAGAAAATCTTTTTTTCTGCTCCTCTTCGACTAAGATAGCTTTCACTACTGCCACCGAAAGCTGAACCAAGAGCAGTCCCTCTTTGCTGAAACAAAACTAGAAGGGAGAAAATAATGGCAATAAAGATTTGAGCAATATTGAGATACAACATAATTTATTTAGAAGGATAGAAGAGATAGTTTAAAAGACTGATTAGAAGAGTAGTCAAGAGAAGGGGAAATATAAGAGGGATCGAAAGACTAGGAAAAAACAAAGGGAGACTCCAAACAAAGATTAGATCGATTAGAAGACCGAGGAATCCTAGAGAGAGAATTCTTAAAGGGGTTGTAAATAACTTTAGGAGAGGGATCAGAGTCAGATTCAATATTCCTAAGAAACCACCAGCCAAGAATAACTGCGAGTAATTTTCTTCGAAGGAAACTCGAGGAATAAAGGTAGCTGCTAAATAAAGCCCGAGGATAGCAGCTGCAAGACGGCCGATAAGTAGAGAAAGACTTCTCCTCATTGCTTTTAATAATAACAGAAGCCGGAGATTTTATCAATCTCAAGCTTCT
>CAYLQR010000019.1:0-9455 GCA_964386365.1 uncultured Candidatus Saccharibacteria bacterium
TTTCATCGGCATAGCCGATACCAGGTAAGAGTTGACGCAGAATGTTGATCTGCTCAGTGATACTCTTAGGCTTGTAGCCCGACAGATATCCGTCGCTGGGTTCTACTTCCTCGTCCGCAAACTGGTTGCTCACGGAGAGCTCCCTGATGCCAGCGATAATGCGAGTTTGAAACTCGTCACCATTTTTAATGAGCTTCTGAAGCCCATCCTTGTCGAGTCCGACTTCGACAAGTGCCTTATCGGCAGCGTCCTCAACGAACCTCTTATACTGCTTTATCTGTCCTGACGTGATTGATTGTGTCGTCATTGTTTATCACCTCCATATGATTTTTTACCCGAAGCATTCGGGACTGACGACTTGTCTCCCAATGAGACGAGCGTTTTAGAAACCAGCTAATCTGTCACCCAAAACGCTCGCCTCATAGTTCTGAACCTATTTTTCAAAGAACTTTATATCACACTACAATTATAGTAAACCGTCAAAAGAAGTCAAGAAAATAGAGAAAATGGGACCAGCCACCTTTTTTAGGCCTCCATAAACTAGACCACTTCCAGTTTTTGTTTTTTAACTAACTTAGGGAAAGGAGGTCAAGAGCCCTTTTTATTCCTTTCAAATATTATTTTGAAAAGGTTCCTGATCTTTTTCCCCTTCTCTTCATCTTGGCTTCAAGCATAAGCCGTTTTGCTTCTAATCGCTTCTTGGTTTTATGAGAATGCGTTTTTCTAGGTTTCCCAACCCCTGTACTTCTTTTTGCCATATATTTGTATTAATTATAAATTTGTCTGAAATATATAAAAAAACTCCTGACCCCATTTTCTGACCCTATTTTCCTACTTTACAAAATTGATTGTTTTATATTTTCACAGAAAAATGACTGATTCTGTTTTTCTATTCACTAACAATGTGAGTAAGCAGATCCAGCGAAAACCGTTTACTGGAGAAATAGTCTTTTACCATTTGCTTTATATCCAAGTATCGAAGTATATCAGCGTCCATCTTTTCTATTTCTTCTGGTGTAAACCATCTTATCTCCGAAACATCGTCTGCAAGCTTCCTCATTCTCTCATCGGAAATATTACCAATAAAAATAATCTTTATCGGGTGATGAGTCGGGTTTAGGTCTTTACGAACCATAGAATAAACTCCAAGTACGTGAGTTGGCGTAAAGTCAAAACCGGTCTCTTCTTTTACTTCCCTCCTCCCCGCTTCAATAGGATCTTCTCCTACATCAATCATTCCGGCAGGATGATTCCATTTGCCAACATCCGGACCATCGGCTTCTTTTATCAGAAGAATCTTGCCATCTTTTTCTATAATCGCTCCCACAACCCCGAAAGTTTGTGTAAACACTCTTTCCATGTTTTTATTATTCAATTTTTAATTTAATTCTCCTTTGAATGTTTATCCTGTAGTGTGCTCTGCTCTACTTCAGGGCCTTGCACAAATAGAGTTGACCCCTTTTATCTTTTACTTAGATCGATCGGTATCTCGAATCGTGTTCAAGATGGCTGCCGGGCTAGGATTCGAACCTAGATCTCAAGAGCCAGAATCTTGGGTGCTACCATTACACCACCCGGCAAAATTAACATTTTCCAAATATCAATAAGTCTTTAACTTTATAGGCATCTATTTTTAAACGCCTTTCCATCAATTAAATTTTAAGATAACAGCGAGTAGCAAAAAAAGTAGAAACCATTCCTAGCAAGAGACTCCCTCCCAACTGCATCAAAAGCAAAACAAGCCAATGACTTTGATAATAAACCCAAAGATTAAAACTTGGTAAAAGCAGACTTAATTGAGGACTAGCCCAATAGATCAAAGGAAGAAAAAGGAGATTAGCAATCAGAAAAGCTAATAAACCGTAGATTGCTCCTTGGACAACAAACGGCCCCCAAGTAAACCGATTAGAAGCTCCAACTAATTTCATCGTTTCGATCTCTTCCCGAACAGCGTAAAGAGCTAAGCGAATAGTATTGAAAACTACCAAGATTACTAAGCTAACTAAAATCAAACCGATAAAAAGGCTAAAGTAATTTAAACGGCGGATTAAACTAAAAGCTTTGTTAATTACCTTTTGCCGATTAAGATAATCAGTCTGATAGATTAAAGAAGGAAAAGTCTCAATCAAATATTCATTAATCTCTTGATACTGTTTTTCTTCGTAAGCAGAGATTTCTAAAGAAGGGCGAATAGCTGATGACCCTACTTCTTCCAAAGCCTGCTCATAAAGAGCCTCCCCTCCATGTCTTTCTTTGAATTCTTCCAAGGCCTGTTCTGAAGAAATATAACGCATATCTTTTAAAGTTTGGGGAAATTGAATAGTCAATTGATCTTCAACTGAAGAAATCTCATCTTCTCCTATCTCTCGATGGAAATAAACAGAAATACCCATCTGACCCTCAATAGTAGCAATTATTTCCTGACCTAATCCTTGGAAAACAAACCAGCTCCCAACCAATAAAATAGCTAGAGTCATAACAAAAACAGTAATGGCACTAGCAATACGATTGCTTTGAAAACCTTTCCAACCAAATTGAATGATGCGCTTCCAGGTAGTAAACATTGTTTAATAAAAGACAAAATTACTGTCTCGACTGTCGCTTACTACTCTTCCCTCCTTCAGGGTGACAATTCTTCCATCCATCTGACGAATAACTTCTTTATCGTGCGTAGCAACAATAACTGTTGTTCCTAATTTATTAACTCTTTTCAAAATTTCCACAATATCCCAAGTATTATAGGAGTCTAAATTTCCGCTAGGTTCATCAGCAATAATTACTTCTGGCTGATGAATAAGGGCTCGAGCAATAGCCAACCTCTGTTTTTCTCCCCCCGACAATTGATAAGGATAATAATCAGCTTTTCCTTCTAGATTAACAATATTTAAAACTCGGGGAACATCTCGCTTGATATCTTTATCACTAGCTCCAATGACAGCTAAAATATAAGCCACATTATCATAAGCTGTTTTTCCAGACAAAAGCTTGTAATCTTGGAAAACTACTCCAATTTTCTGACGAATCAAAGAGAGGGTTTCATTATCAGCTTTGTTAATAAGATAATCTCGAAAGAAAATTTGGCCTTCAGTTGGTTTTTCTTCTCCGATTAAAAGCTTAATTAGAGTAGTTTTTCCCGCTCCGGATCGCCCAACCAAACTAGCTATTTCTCCTGGTTCAAAAACTAAATTCAGATCCTGCAAAGCAAGACCAGCCGGAGGATAAAGTTTGCTAACGTTTTCAAACTTAATGATCATCTTTTCTAATACCTGCTTCAATAAATGTTTCTAAATTACCGTTTAAAACTGCTTCTACTTCCGAACTTTTAATTCCCGTCTGATGATCCCTCACCATTTGATAAGGATGAAGAACATAAGAACGGATTTGCTGACCCCAGCTAGCTTCTTTCCCTTGAGCACTCAAGCCAGCCAATCTTTCTTCTTGCTCTTTTTCCTGCTTCCGCTGAAGTTTCGCCGCCAAAACTTTCATTGCTACTTCTTTGTTCATTCCCTGTAATCTTTCAGATTGGCAGCTAGCTGTTAATCCAGTCGGTAAATGGGTTACTCGGACAGCTGATTCCCGACGATTAACATATTGCCCTCCTGGTCCAGATGAACGGTAAGTGTCCACTCTTAAATCCCGAGGATTCATTTCTAATTCCTTTTCTTCCAATTCTGGCAAAACCTCAACTAAAGCAAAAGAAGTATGTCTTAAGCTTTGTTCAGAAAAAGGAGAAATCCTTACTAGCCGATGAACTCCATTCTCTCCTTTTAGAAAACCATAAGCATGCTTCCCTTTTATCTCTAGACTAACTTCCTTGATCCCCACTCTTCCTTCCGGACCGCCTGGCTCACCAAAAGTCTGACTTCCTATCTTAACTTTCCAATTCTGTTTTTCTGCGTAACGCTGATACATTCGAAGAAGCATAGCCACCCAGTCTTCGGCTTCTCTCCCTCCAGCTCCAGCTTCAATATTAACGAAGGCTTTCCCAGCATCATACTTCCCATTTAAAAAGCCCCTGATTTCTTCCTTCTTTAACTTCTCTCGAAACTCTTCCGCTTGTTGAATTATTTCAGAAGCCAATGCTTCATCTTCTTCCGTTAAAAGAGCTAAATTCTTCAAATCTTTTAATTGATTTTCTAGCTCCTGAAAAATCTGGATATTTTCTTCTAATTCCCTCAATTTTTTCTGAGTTTTTACTGCTTTTAATTGATCATTCCAAAAATCAGGCTGTTGGACTTTTTCTCTTAAAACTTTGATTTCTTTTTCCTGTTGAGCTAAGTCAAAGACAGTCTTTCAAATCATAAAGACGGCTTTCTAATTCTTCAATTATTGGAGTAACGTTATTCATAATTAATAAAAGATAATTTCCAGAGCCGAGAGAGGGATTCGAACCCACGACCTGACGCTTACGAAGCGTCTGCTCTACCAGCTGAGCTATCTCGGCTACTCCCCATTCTCAACTCTTTTTATTTTAACAGAACTTCTGAAAAAGAGAAAGATATTTTTACATGGAAAGATGAGAAGAAAAAACTTTTTCTTCTAATCTAATCGATTCTTTCTCCCCCAAAAAACTAGCAATGACCAAATCAGTTGCTTCTTCTTCAGTTAATCCCCGAGTCCGGAGATAATCCAGAACTTCTTCAGCAATTCGTCCTACTGAAGCTTCGTGAGTTAAAGAAGCATTCTTCCGACGATTCTTCAATTCGGGAATTACTTGAATCATTGCCTGATCAGACAAAAGAAGCCCCGAACAATCAACGTGCCCCGTTCCTGCCTGATTAGCTATCATTCGGCTTCGATTTCTAACTTGAGCCTTTTGACCCCCAACAATTCTACTTCTCAAAATACCACTTGCCCCTTTCCCATTCAGAAAGGTAGAATCTTTCATCTGTAAATTCCCTTGATTAGCCAAAAGAGTAAAAACGAGATTTGATTTTGCTTCTTTTTGAAGGTAAAAATTACTTTCTGTTTTCAGAACTTTTGGAGTCTGAAGACATTTGAAAAAATAGACTAGGTTTGCTTTTTCCTCCAACCAAAAATCTAGACGAGTCTCAACTTTATCTTCCCCTCCCCAAGACTGATTCTCTCTCATTATTAATTGAGCTCCTTTCTTTAAAACAACCTTAGAAACTGCCTGGTGTCCTCCTCCCAATTTCTTTTTTTCTGACCAACAAGCGCTATCAATTTCTGCCCGGACTCCAGGTTCAAGAAGAATAAGATTACTCAAGTTCTGCAAGACCTTCTCTTCAGAAATAGAGATCCTAGTAAAAAAAGAAGAAATTGGGTTCTTTCTAATCCAAAGGAAATAACCTTCCTTTGGCAATTGACTAAAATATTTTTTAACCTCAGGAAATTTTTTCCAGGCTTCCGCTAAAGGATAGACAAAAGATCCTCCTTCAGCTCTTATTCTTTTAATCTGATGATTATCCTGCCAAAAATGGGCAGTTTTTACATTTTTCATAACCATATTTCTCAATTGTTTTCCAAACTTCTTTGAAGTCTTGAGAAGTATGAATAATTCTTCCTTCAATCATAACGTGGACAAAATCGGGTTGAAGAAAACGAAAAATTTCTGGGTGATGAGAAATCAAAAGTAAAGCTCGACCATTTTCCAATAATTTCTCTTTAACAAGCCTAGCCAGCTTTTCTAAATTTTCTAAATCTAAGCCAGAATCTAATTCATCGAAGATGACCAGTTTTGGATCTAAATTAATAATTTGAATTATTTCAGAAAACTTTTTTTCTCCTCCAGAAAAATCAAGATTGACCTCTCGACTTAAAAGCTCCTCTCCTAAATCAGTTTTTTTCTGAGGAGCAATCCTCTCCAGAAGAGTCCCCAGTAAGAGCCCTCTAATCGTTGGCGGATGCTGGAAACAAACAGCTAAACCCTTTTTCGCCCTCTCTTCAGGAAGAAGAGAAGTGATATCCTTCCCTTCAAAAAAGATCTTACCCTCTTCAATCTGGTATGAAGGAAGTCCGGCAATAGTTAAACCAAGGGTGGTTTTCCCTGAAGCATTTGGGCCAAGCAAGGCATGGATTTCTCTCTCTTTGATGTTTAAATTAATCCCTCGAAGGATTTCTTTTTCTTTTGTTTTGCCCCAAAGATTTTCAATTTTCAATAAGTCTTTTTTCTCCATTTCTTTCTAAAAAGAAAAGAGGCAAGCTTCTTCTCAAAAGCAGAAAAGCAAAAACCTGTCTCTTTAAAAGTCAATATCTTGGAGCGGTAGACGGGATTCGAACCCGCGATCTTCTGCTTGGGAAGCAGATATTCTACCAGCTGAACTACTACCGCTTAAAAGAAAACCACTCTTTAATTATCTTCTTCGTTTTCTGCCACCAATTAAGAGAAGGAGCTTCTTCTTGAATTGGATCGGTTGAAGATTGAACTAAAGCAACCACTTTTTCTTCTGGCTTTTTTAAATTAAGCTCTTCTCGACCTACTTCTTCTAAATAAGCTGGCTGATCAACAGCCGCTATCCTTTCTTCTAGCTCCTCCTTTTCTTTTTCTAAAGCTTCTGCCTGTTCCTTCAAAGCTTCTAAAGTTTGCCCAAGCTGTTTTTCTTTTTGCCAAACTCCCCAACCGGCTTGACCCAAGAAAACAAGGAAGAACAAAGCCACTATTAAAATAAGCCAAAACTTGATTGAAGAATTCTTCTTTCTTTTTCTAGATTGATGGGAATAAATCATTATTTATCATAAATCATTACTCTTTCTCTTTCAATAAGGATAAGAAAACGGAAGAAGGAATTTTAATTTTTGCCCGGCTAGCTAATTCTTTTTTCCCTTTTCGTTGACGGACCAAAAGCTTCTTTTTTCGAGTATAATCTCCTCCATACAAAGGAGCAGTAACGTCTTTCCGTCTAGCTTTAATTGTTCGCCTAACTATTACTTTTCCTTCTTGATAAATTTGGATAGGAACAGAAAATTGTTGAGCTGGCAGAAGTTCCTTCAGTCGATCAGCTATTACTTGGCCTTCAGAATAAGCCCTAGCCCGACTAGTAATCCGAGCTAAGGGTTCCACCAATTCTCCCCCGACAGCCACTTCTAATTTAACTAAATCCCCTGGGCGATAAGACTCTATCTCGTAACGCCAAGAAGCTCGGCCTTGAGTTAAACTTTTAAGATGATCATCAAAACCGGAAACTACCTCTCTTAAAGGAGCGTAATAGGAAAAAAGGTAACGACCCTCCCCTAAAGGCTGAGATTGGGAAAATTCTCCCGAAAGGCTACCGAGTAGCTTCATTGTCTTTCCAAGATAATCAGTCGGGACAATAATTCCTAATTTTGCCCAAGGTTCAGTAACTTTTTTAATTGAAACAGAACTTGGCCAGTCAACCGGAGAATTAATTATCTTTGGTCCTTGGGTAGTTTCCAAATGGTAACTAACCGTTGGAGCCGTAATAACTAAGTCAAGAGAAAATTCTTCCTTTAATCTTCGAACCACCACTTCAGCATGAAGCAATCCCAAAAAACCTATCTGGAAACCTTTTCCTAATCCTTCCCGAAAAATGGAATAAAAAATTAAAGCTGGATCATTCAATTTTAATTTTTCCAAACCGCTTTTCAAAGCTTCAAAGGTAGTTTCTTCTTGAGGATACAAGTCATTAAAAACTACTGGTTGAGGATCTTGATAACCAGGCAAAAGCTCAAGAGAAGAAGCTTCTTTCTTAAGAGCAACAGTATCTCCTATCTTTACCCGGCCTACTTCTTTTAGGCCACTTACTAAATAACCAATCTCTCCAGCTGTTAATTCCTGACTTTTTACTAAGTCAGGACTAAAAACTCCAACTTCTTTAACTTCTCCCTCCAAACCACTAGCTAAAAAGCGAACGGTTTGGCCAGCTTTAATACTTCCCTCTTTGACGCGGAGATAAACAATTGTTCCTCGAAAATTATCGTAACAGGAATCAAAAATTAAACCTCGAAAAGGCTTCTCTTCATCTTGAGCAGGAGGAGAAAAACGACGGATAATTTCCCGGAGTAATTCTTCCACTCCCCATCCTTTTTTAGCTGATATTTCTAGAATCGCCTCTTTGTCTATTTTTAACAAATTAGCCAATTCTTCTTTAGCTTTTTCTTTTTCAGCAATCGGAAGATCAATCTTATTAATAACTGGAAGAATAGTTAATTCCTGTTTTTGGGCCAATCGTAAATGATTAATCGTTTGAGCCTGGACTCCCTGGCTGGCGTCAACTAAAAGAACAGCCCCCTCAACTGCTGCTAAAGCTCGAGAAACTTCGTAACTAAAATCAATATGACCGGGTGTATCAATTAAATTAAGAAGATATTTTTCGCCTTCTTGGTCATAGCTTAATTGAACTGGGTGCATTCGAATCGTAATTCCTTTTTCTCTCTCTAATTCCATCTGGTCCAAAAACTGTTCCTTCATCTTTGAATTAGGAATAGTTTTAGTCAATTCTAAGAAACGATCGGCTAAAGTCGACTTACCATGATCAATATGACTGATGATAGTAAAATTACGAATTTTTTTCTTCATTTTCTTTTTCCTTCTGAAATTCTTTTCTTATTCCCTGGAAAATCTCTTTCAATTCGGAAGAATGAAACAGCCAACTCACTAAAAGATAAGCTAACAATCCCCCGCTAATCGCCAAAGCTGTCTGTCCAGTAATTCCCCAGAAAGTAGTTGTCTTAATCCAAGGAGCAGAAAGATAAAGGAAACCGTAAGTTGAAAAGACCAAAGCTAACAGAGAAAAGAAAATCTGACGACGGGAAATCCAAGAAAAATAACGTCTTCCGCCATCTATCTTCTGACGTAATTTAAATAACAGCCAAATAAATTGAATAATAGTGGCCAGAGAAAAGGCCAAACTTAAACCAACTACTCGAATATCTTCTAATCCTTCAAGTTTCAAAAAGGTTCGAACAAAATCTTGAATGATTCCTTCTTGACCTAAAAAATGAACAAATAAAAAGGAAAAACCAACATGAAAAAAGAGAGTTCCAACGCTTATCTTAGCTGGAGTCTTAGTATCGTGCCAAGCAGCAAAAGTTCGAGAAATTAAAGTAACCAATGATTGAGCAAAAATGCTCAAGCTAAGAATCCCTAAACAAGCAGCTGTTAAACGCGTATCCACCCAATCAAAATTCCCAGCCCCTAAAATAATTCTCACCAAATGTGCTCGAAGAATAAAAACTAAAATACTAGCTGGAGCAATTAAATAAACTATTTGCCGAAAAGCAGCCGAAAAATTCTCTAAAAACTTCTCTTTGTCCTGATGAGCCACCCAATAAGCGAGAACAGGAAAGACAGCCGTTGTAAAAGAAAGGCCAATCAAACGAGTTCCTCCTTGAGCAATATCGGCGGCAAAGTTATAAATACTAATACTTCCAGCCGAAAAAAGTGAAGCTAAAGAAGTAACCACTACTAGAATTAACTGATTAGCCGAAACCCCAATAATTCTTGGAAGCCCAAGTTGAATTAATTTTTTAAGGGC
>CAYLQR010000020.1:0-3334 GCA_964386365.1 uncultured Candidatus Saccharibacteria bacterium
AGTTATGAAAATTCAACCATTATCCGATCATCTTCTCATAGAACCCTTGGCGGAAAAAGAGAAAACAAAAAGCGGCCTTTTAATTCCGGCTACTGCTTCTCAAGAAATGCCGGAGGAGGGGAAAGTTATTGCTGTTGGTCCAGGAAAAAAGATGAAATCAGGAAAAAGAGTCCCTTTGGAAATAAAAGTAGGAGATAAAGTCCTGTTTTCTAAATATGGTCCGAAGGAAATTAAAATTGAAAACAAAAAATATCTCATTGCTCAAGAAGAAGATATTTTAGCAACTCTTAATTAAGATAATTCCTAAAAATTATGGCTAAAGAAATAAAATATCATGAAGAGGCGAGACAGAAACTTTTAGCTGGCTTAGACCAGTTAGCTAATGTTGTCAAGGTAACTCTTGGTCCCAAAGGGAGGAATGTTGTCTTGTCTAGAAGTTATGGTCCTCCGGTTATTACTAATGATGGAGTAACTATCGCTGAAGATATAGAATTAGAAGAAAAAGCTGATGATTTAGGAGTTTCGGTTATTAAAGAAGTTGCCTCAAAAACTAAAGAAGCAGCTGGAGATGGAACAACAACGGCTGTTGTTTTGATGCAAGCTTTGGCTCACGAAGGAATGAAAAATGTAACGGCTGGAGCTGATCCTCTCAGTATTAGAAGGGGAATGGAAAAAGGCTCTCAAGCAATTCTTAATGCTCTGAAGGAACTTTCCCGGCCAGTAAAACAAAAGGAAGAAATTGTTCAGGTGGCTACTATTTCTGCTGAAGATGAAAAATTAGGAAAAATGATTGCTGATGTCTTAGAAGAAGTGGGAAAAGACGGAGTAGCAACTGTTGAAGAATCAAAAACCTTTGGTTTATCCAAAGAAGTAGTCCGAGGGTTGGGATTTGATCAAGGTTACATTTCTCCTTACATGGTAACTGATCAGGAAGAAATGAAAGCCGAATTGAAAAATCCTTATATCCTCATAACCGATCAGAAGATTTCTTCCATTCAGGAAATTCTTCCTTTATTGGAAAAAATGAATCAAGCCGGGAAGAGGGAGCTTTTAATTGTAGCCGAAGATATCGAAGGCCAGGCTTTAGCCACTTTAATCCTTAATAAATTGAAAGGAGTCTTTAACGCTTTGGCTGTTAAAACTCCTGGTTTTGGAGATCAAAGAAAAGCAATTTTAGAAGACATCGCTGTCGTTACTGGGGGCCGAGTTGTTTCAGAAGAAGTGGGAATGAAATTGGAAGAAGTAGAGATCAATGATTTAGGTCAAGTTCAGAAAGTAGTGGCTACTAAAGACAATACAATTTTAATTGGTGGAAGCGGAGAAAAAGCAGAGATTGAAAGAAGAGTTGCTCTTCTTAGTAAGGAGATTGAAAAATCAGAATCCGATTACGAGAAAGAAAGACTCCAACAAAGAAAAGCTAAATTATCTGGTGGAGTGGCCATTATTAAGGTTGGGGCTCCAACGGAAGTAGAGCAGAAAGCCCGTTTTCACAAAGCAGAAGACGCTTTAGCAGCAACCAAAGCGGCTATTGAAGAGGGAATTGTCCCCGGAGGAGGAATTGCTCTCTTGAGAGCAAGAACGGTCTTAGAAAAAGTGAAAGTAAGCGGAGAGGAAAAAATTGGTCTAAAAGCTCTTTGGCAAGCAGTGGAAAGTCCTCTTCGCCAAATTAGTGAAAACGCTGGGACAGATGGATCAGTCGTTGTCCATCAGATTTTAGACAGCAAAGAAGCTAATTATGGTTTCAATGCTCTTCTTGGAAAGTATGAAGATTTGATTCAAGCTGGAGTGGTAGACCCGACGAAAGTTGTTAGGATGGCGCTGGAGAATGCTGTTTCGGCTGCTTCAATTCTTTTGACAACTGAAGCAATCGTTTACGATAAGCCAAAACCAGCCGAAAATAAGATGGAAGGAATGCCGCCAGCTAATTATCCAATGGGCTAAGTAGGCTGAGAATCTAAACAAAGAAAACAAAGAAAGTCTTTCTCGTTGATTCAGGGAAGGCTTTCTGTTATTATTAGCTTAATTAAATAGAATATTACAATAATATGTGGTGGACTAGCTTTCTTTACATTATCTTAGGAATATTTTTTGTTCTTTTGCTTTTAGGGGTAATAATTTACAACCGCTTTATGAGGTCTCAGCAAAGGTGTAAAGAGGCTTGGGCGGACATCGATGTTCAATTACAGCGGCGTTACAATCTTATCCCCAATCTTCTAGAGACAGTGAAGGGTTTCGCTACTCACGAGAAAGAAGTTTTAACTGAAGTAACTGAAGCTCGAGCAAAAGCGGTTAGCGCTAGCGAAGTAGGAGAGAGATCAAAAGCAGAAGGGGAATTATCCCGTTCTTTGAAGTCTTTATTTGCGGTGGCCGAGAATTATCCTCAGTTAAAGAGTGCTCCTCATTTTCTGGAGTTACAGAAAGAATTAGCCGATACAGAAAACAAGATTCAGGCAGCTCGTCGTTTCTATAACAATAATGTTAAGGATTACAATACTCGTTTAGCCGTTTTCCCTGATCTTTTGGTAGCAAAACAGCTTAAGTTGGAACCAATGGATTTGTTTGAAGTAGAGGATTCAGAAGTTCGAAAAACGCCAGAAGTATCTTTTAATTAATGGCTACTCTTTACTCTCAAGCAGAGAGCAATGTCCGTCGGACATGGCTCTTAATGGGAGGTTTAAGCTTATTAGCTTTAGCAATTGGCTGGTTTCTCAGTTATCTTTTTGATTCTTGGGGCTTTTTAATTGTCGTCTCCTTTTTGGTAGCTTGGCAAAACTTCTCGGCTTATTGGCGAGCGGATAAAATAGTGATTGGAAAGGTGGGAGCTGTCCCTTTAACAAAAGAAAAAGCTCCAGATTTGTTTCGAGCAGTAGAAAATCTTTCTTTAACGGCTGGTCTTCCTATGCCCCGTCTTTATTTAATGGAAGAAAGCCAGCCGAATGCTTTTGCTACTGGCCGGGACAAAGAACATGCGACGATTGTTGTTACGCGTGGTTTATTAGAGACAATGGACAAAAATGAGTTGGAAGGAGTGATGGCTCACGAACTATCCCATATCCAAAACAAGGACATCCTTTTGGGAACAATGGTGGTTGTTTTGGTGGGGACAATCAGTTCTTTGGCTTATTGGTCTTTCCGTCTAGGATTTCCCCGCCGCTCTCGAGACAATGGCGAAGGAAATTTGATTTTTTTTCTTTTTGGTTTACTGGGTTTAATCTTGGCTCCTTTAGCGGCCGCCATTATTCAGGCGGCTATCTCTCGGAAAAGGGAATTTCTAGCTGATGCTTCAGGAGTTCTTTTGACTCGTTATCCTCAAGGATTGATTTCTGCTCTTCAG
>CAYLQR010000021.1:0-26076 GCA_964386365.1 uncultured Candidatus Saccharibacteria bacterium
TCGTCAATTACTAAAAAGGAGGAGAAAATGAAAAAGTTTGAGTTGACGGGAAAGGAAGTTGGCCTCTTGCTAGAGGCCATAGAGGGTCATCTTGTCGACATCCAATTGTCCAAGGGGTACCCTGGGTATCGTTGGATTTCGGCAGAGGAGCAAAAGGAAGCGGAGGAAAAGCTGCTCTCCCTAAGGAGGTTGCTGTCTCGGTTAACGAGACAGCTGGGAGAGTAGTTTAGGGGGAATCAAAGGCTAAGTTGCCAGAGATTCCCCTTTCTATATTTATTGGCATATTAGTAAAATTTACGAATTTCTGATAAAATAAAAATCACAATTACCTTTGGTAGCCAGGACTTTGTTTCTTCGAAAACTTAACAGTTTTCAGGAATGAGATTAAGTAGGATTACTACAAAGGCTTTCCCTTATTCTTTGGTTTATGGTTCAACACTGGCAAACAATCATCGGTTTAGAAATCCACGCGCAATTGAAAACAGAATCGAAGATGTTCTGTTCTTGTCGGAATAATCCTGAAGAAACTACTCCCAATCTTAATGTTTGTGAGGTTTGTCTGGGTCATCCCGGCTCTTTGCCGGTTATTAATCAAGAAGCGGTCAAGAAAGTTATTAAGACGGGGTTAGCTTTTCATTGCCAAATACCTCAATGGACGAAATTTGATCGGAAGAATTATTTTTATCCGGATTTGCCTAAAGGTTATCAAATTTCCCAATATGATCAGCCTTTGGCTCAAAAAGGCTGGTTGGAAATTCAAGGAAGAAAGATTCGTATTACCCGTATCCACCTAGAAGAGGATACGGGTCGGCTTGTCCATTTACCGAAAGAACAATCAGCTTTGGTGGACTTTAACCGAGCAGGCATTCCTTTGATGGAAATGGTGACGGAGCCTGATTTGAGAACGGGAGAGGAGGTCAGAGAATTTGCCAAGGAGTTCCAATTGGTGCTTCGCCACTTAGGAGTTTCTGAAGCGGATATGGAAAAAGGCCAGATGAGAGTAGAAGTTAATATTTCTTTAATCAGAAAAGGAGAGAAATTAACTTCAGGAACTAAAGTAGAAGTTAAAAATTTGAATTCTTTTAGGGCGGCTAAAAAAGCTGTTGACAGTGAAATTATTAGGCAGAAGGAGATTTTAGAAAGAGGGGAGAAGGTTATTCAAGAAACTCGTGGCTGGAATGGACAAAAGACTGTTTCCCAAAGGAAAAAAGAAGAAGCAGCTGATTATCGCTATTTCCCTGAACCTGATCTCCCGGCCTTTTCTATAGACCCAGCTTGGATAGAGGAAATTCGCCAAGAGATTCCTGAACTTCCTAGTGAAAAAAGAGAAAGGCTGAAAAGAGAGTACCAGCTTTCTAAGGCGGAAAGCGAAACTTTAATTCGCCATCCCTTTTTAGCTAATTTTTTTGAAAAAGCAGAAAGTGAATTGAAAAATTGGGCGAAGGTTGAAAAAATCCCAAAGACTCAATATTCTAATTTACTTTCCTTGCTCGTCAATTATCTCTTATCTGATTTTCAGGGAGAACTAGAAAAACACTCCTCGGAAAAAGTTTTAGTTACTCCAGAAAATTTTGCTGAATTGGTAACTCTTGTTTTCCAAAAAAAGCTTTCTTCTCCCTTAGCGAAAAAGGTTTTGAAGATTATGTTTGAAAAAGGAGCTGATCCTTCTCACGTTATGGAAGAAGAAGGATTAGAGAAAATTGAAGGAGATAGCCAGATAGAAAAATTAGTTCAAGAGATAATAAAAGAAAATTCGTCAGCGGTTGCTGATTATCGCCGAGGGAAAGAGGAATCTCTTCAATTTTTGCTTGGTCAGTTAATGAGAAAAACTAGAGGGCAAATTGATCCTCAATTAGCTAAAGAAAAGCTTCAGCAGTTACTTCAATCAAATTAGGGCTTTTTTAAAAAGCTTTCTATAAGTTCTTCAGCTTTTTGTCTTTTTTCAATCCAGTGAATCTGGTCATTTTTTTTGAACCAAGTCATTTGTCTTTTAGCAAATTTTTCTACTGCTCGCTGAAGTTTTTCCTTCATTTCTTTTTCTTCTACTTTTCCCTGGAGATAGTAGCTAACCCATTGATATTCTAAGCCAAATTCTTCCAATCTTTTCCAAGAGAGCCCTTGTTGGTGTAAATTTTCTACTTCTTTAATCATCCCTTGATTAAAGAGTTTCTCTTGCCGTTGAGCAATTTGTTTTTTTAATTGAGGGAAGGGAACAGCCAAGCCCAAGAGGAGAGAAGAAAAGAGGGGATTGCTCTTGCGAGGAGGAACTTCTCCCAATTGAGAAGCAATTTCAATGGCCCGGATTATCCTTCTCTTGTTGTTTTTTTCTATCTTTTCAAAGTAACGAGGATCAAGATCGTTTAGAATTTCTAAAAGTTCTTCTAAGGATTTAGTCTCTAATTCTTGGCGGAAGGAGGGATTAGCTTTGACGTTTGGAAATTGCCATCCTTTAACAATAGTCTCTAAGTAAAAGGGGGAACCTCCGACGAGAAAAGGGAGATGGTCTCGGCGGAGAATATTCTTAATAATTTTAGAAGCTTCTTTCTGATATTGGACGACATTGAATTGTTTTTCCGGAGAGACAAAACTTAAAAGATAATGGGGAATTCCCTCCATTTCTTCTTTGGTTATCTTCCCAGTCCCTATATCAAGCCCTCTATAGATTTGACGAGAATCTGCGGAAACAATTTCTCCTTGGAATTTATGAGCTAACTCTACTGCTAATTGGCTTTTCCCAGCAGCCGTTGGTCCAAGAATGACTACTAGTTTATTGTCTAGATTCAAGGAAGAGAAGAAATTTTTCCCTCTAATTGCCATGGATTAACTTTGCTAATTTCTATAGGAATTTTTTTACCAATTAATTCCTTTTTGCTCAAGCCAGGGACTTTAACCGTTTTGTAAGAAAAGGTTCTTCCGAGAAGAAAATTTTTTTGAGAATCTGCTTTTTCTATCAAGACGGGAATAGTTTGATGTAAATATTTTCTGTTTCCTTTAAAAGCTGTTTTCTCAAGAATTTCAGTCAATTTTCTCTTTCTTCTTTCTTTTTCCAAATCAGTTACTTGATTCTTCAGTTTTAGAGCAACTGTTCCTGGTCGGGGAGAGAAAGAAGCAATGTGAGCCGCTTCGAATTTTGATTTTTTAAAAATTTTAACTGTTTTTTGAAAAGCTTTTTTTGTCTCTCCGGGAAAACCAACAATAACATCGGTCGAAATAACTGGATGTTTTTCTAATCCTTTCCTAAATTTTTGAAAGGCTTTTTTTACTTTTTTTACTAACTCTAAATATTCTTCAACTGTATAAAGTCGATTCATTTTTTGGAGAATTTCATTATCTCCGGATTGAAGGGGAAGATTAAGATAGGGGGCCAGTTTTTTTGATTGGGCGATTACTTCAATTGATTGATCGTCAAAATCACTAGGATAGGGAGAGGTAAAATAAAGCCAAAAATTTCCTTCAATTTTTTCAATTAATTCTAGTAGCCTAGAAAAGTTAACTGGTTGGGAATTCAAAGTTGAATGATAGTGGTTGACATTTTGTCCAAGCAGCCAAATCTCTTGATAATTTTTTTCAGCCAATTCTTTAATTTCTTGGAGGATGTCTTCAGCTGGCCGATAATATTCCTGATGTCGAGTTGTTGGGACAACGCAATAAGTGCATTGATAATTACAGCCAGTCATAATCGGAACAAAAGCAGTAAAAGACGATTGATAAGTAGGCTTTATTTCTAGATAGTGATTCACGGAAAGGTTCTTTTCAGGGAAGCCTAGTTTTTCTGGCCAGATAGCCAAGTTTTGAGTCTCTAAGATAAAATCAAATTCTGAACGAAGTTTTTGTCGATCTGTTTGGAGAATACAACCACTCAAAAGACTACGAAAACGAGGGTTCGTCTTCTTTTGTTGGCGAATTTTAGGAATTAATCCATAAACTCGGTCAACAGCTGATTGTCGAACAGAACACATATTGACAACCAGTAAATCAGCTTCTTCCAGAGTTGAAGCTGATTTATAGCCTATTTTTTCTAGGACGGTCCGCATTCTCTCGGCATCTGAATAATTCATTTGGCAACCAAAGACAACGAAAAAGTATTTCATTCTTCTATTCTTTCTTTTCAATCGAAGTTATAATTTTTTCTTTAAGTTGATCAAAGGTTGTTTCGAAAAGTTCCTTTCTTCCTCTTTGACGAACGCTTAAAGAATTATTCTTTATTTCTTTTTCTCCAATAACCACTAGATAAGGAATTTTTTTCAATTCTCCATCGCGAATTCTTTTGCTAACAGTCTCTTCTCTGTCGTCTAATTGAACTCGGAAACCCTGGGTAGAAAATTGATCAGCTATTTTCTTTGCTTCCTTTTGATATTTCTCACTAATTGGAAGAATCATTAATTGAATAGGAGCAAGCCAAAGAGGAAGATCTCCAGCGTAATTTTCTAAGAGAACGCCAAGAAATCTTTCAATGCTTCCTAGGAGAGCTCGATGAATCATAATCGGTCTTTCTTTTTCTCCTCGGGTGTTGATAAAGCTTTGGTCAAACTTTTCTGGAAGATTGAAATCAACTTGGATAGTAGAGCATTGCCAAGAGCGGCCAATAGCGTCTTTTATCTTAATATCTATTTTAGGACCATAGAAAACTCCGCCTTCTTGGTCGATTAAATAATCACTTTTAACTTTCTTCAGGGCATTTTCTAGAGCGGAAGTAGCTAATTCCCATGATTTATTGTCGCCAATGTATTTTTCTGGACGAGTAGAAAGATAGATATCATATTCTTTAAAGCCGAAAGTTTTTAGAATGTTTAAAGCAAAGCTTAGAACTTGCTTTAATTCTTCTTCTAATTGATCAGCTCGGCACCAAATATGAGCATCATCTTGAGTAAAGCCTCTAACTCTAGTTAATCCATGAAGAGTTCCTGATTTTTCGTAACGGTAGACGGTTCCTAATTCTGTATAACGAAGAGGAAGATCACGATAACTTTTAGCTTGATCTTGATAGATAAGAATATGGAAGGGGCAATTCATCGGCTTCAATTGATAATCTTCCTTTTCATCTTGGCTTATCTCTGCCAGATGAAGAGGAGGAAACATGTTCTCTTGATAAAAGTTAGTATGGCCAGAAGTTTCCCAGAGATTGATTTTAGCTATATGGGGAGTATTGACTAACTGGTATCCGTTTTTCAGGTATTCATCGAGGACATAATTTTCGACTATTCTTTTTAAGATAGCTCCGGCTGGATGCCAAAGAATTAGTCCAGGGCCAATCTTGGAATCAACATGGAAGAGATCTAGTTGTTTCCCTAATTTCCGATGATCTCTCTTTTCTGCTTCTTCTAATTGATGAAGGTAGTTTTCTAATTCCTCGGGCTCAGAAAAAGCTAAGCCGTAGATTCTTTGAAGCATGGGTTTGTTCTCGTCTCCTTTCCAGTAGGCCCCAGCTACCCGTTGAAGTTTAAAAGCCTTGGGATTTATTTCCTTGGTTGAGGAGAGATGAGGCCCCCGACAAAGATCGATAAAATCTCCGCTTTGATAAAGACTAATTTCATCTTCAGGAATTTCTTGAAGAATTTCTAACTTATAGGGTTGATTTTTAAAAAGGGAGGTAGCTTCCTTTTTCTGAACTTTTTTCTGTTGGAAGGAAATGTCTTTTTTAATGATTTCCTTCATTTTTTTCTCAATTTTAGGTAAATCAGCTGGGCTGAATTTATGAGAGAGATCAAAATCGTAATAAAAACCATGTTCGATAGCTGGACCCATTCCGAGCTTGGCTTCTGGATAAAGCTCTAAAACAGCCATGGCTAAAACATGAGCTAGAGAATGCCGTCCAATTTCTATGTTTTGTTTATTCATAATAATTTGTAAGAATTATAAAGTCCTCGCTATTTTCTTAAATTATCAATTCTTAGTTCTAATCTTCTTGAGAAATAATTTCTTCAGCTAGGTCGCAAATTAATTTAGGTTGATTGTCTCGGTGATTTATTTTCCCCTGGATAATGAGAATTTTATTCTCTTGAAAAAGTTGAGGGTATTCTTCAAGGGTATTAGGAAAAACGACTACTTCTATTCGACCGCTTTGATCTTCTACTTCAGCAAAAATCATCCGTTGTTTATTCCGTGTCAGAATTTTAGTAATTCGGGTAACAATTCCTCCTATCCGGGCTTGTCCTCTTTTCAAGGGGCCATTAGTGATTTCTTGGATGGGAGTTGTTTGCTGGTGGAGAATTTTTTTAAATTCATCTAAGGGGTGAGCGCTGATGTAGAGTCCAAGAAGCTTCTTTTCCCAACCAAGTTTGGTTTTCATAGAAGTCTTGTCTCCATTTGGTAGGTTGAGGCGGGGCTTAGAGCTTGAAGATTGGAAAAGGCTTTGTTGATGAGCTTTTTTCTGTTCTTTAAGATCGTGCAGGAAAGAAATAATACGAGCTAGATTATTAACAATTTTTTCTCGTTCAATTAATTGATCGAAAGCTCCAGCTTCAGCTAGGCTTTCCAGGGTTTTCTTTTCTAGATTGAGGATAGCTGTTCTCTCTAGAAAATCTTCAAAGTTTTTAAAATGACCGTTTTCCTTCCTTTCTTGGATAATGTCATCGACAATTTTATGACCTACGTTTTTAACAGCCGAAAGTCCAAAACGTATTTTGTTTTCGTGTGAAACGACTGAAAAATTTCGGAAACTCTGATTTATATCAGGGGGGAGTACGGGAATTTTCATAGATTCACACTCTCGGATTAAGAAGGAAATCTTGTCGTTATCTCCTTGATGAGAAGTTAAAAGAGCCGCCATGAACTCTAGGGGATAATTGGCTTTAAGATAGGCAGTCTGATAAGCAATAGTAGCATAAGAGGCAGCGTGAGCAAGGTTGAAACTGTAGCGAGCGAAGGGGATAATCCATTCCCAGATTTCTTTAGCGACCCCAGTTGAAATATTGTTTTCTTCCATCCCTTTAATAAATTTATTCTTTTGGTCAACCAGGAGTTTTTTCATCTTTTTGCCAATTGCTTTTCTTAAAACATCAGCTTCAGAAAGACTAAAATTAGCTAAATTATGAGCAATTTGCATAATCTGTTCTTGATAAACAGCAATCCCGTAGGTTTTTTCTAGAATAGGTTTTAATTTAGGATGAAGATAAGAAGGCTTTTCTTTTCCATGTTTCCTTTTAATGTATTGAGGGATAAATTGCATTGGGCCAGGACGATAAAGGGCAACCATTGCAATAATATCTTCAAACTTGCTTGGTTTTAATTGTTGAAGATAGGTTTTCATTCCATTACTTTCTAATTGGAAAACTCCAGTTGTTTGTCCCTTTTGAAGAAGGCGGTAAGTCTTTTTATCGTTTAAAGGAATTTTTTCAATTTCAATATTCTTTCTTTGGATAGCATAGATATAGCGGAGGGTGTCTTCAATAATCGTTAGATTTTTTAAACCCAAGAAATCCATTTTTAAAAGACCAAGAGCTTCGATTGGTCTCATCCCATACTGAGTAATAATTTCTTCTTTGTTTTGCGGCGGATGTTGAAGGGGGACTATCTCGGTAAGGGGAGCATCGGAAATTACCACTCCGCAGGCATGAGTGGAAACGTGACGAGCAGTTCCTTCTACCTTTTGAGCTAAATCAATAAGTCGTCTGACTTTTTCTTCGCTCTCATATCGTCTTTTTAATTCGCCAACATTTTGCAGAGATTCTTTCAAGGAAAGGTTCATGGGAATGGCTTTAGCAATTTCATCACAGAAGAGATAAGGATAATGGAGGACTCTTCCTACATCTCGGATAGCTCCTCGAGCAGCCATTGTTCCAAAGGTAATAATTTGAGCAACGTGATCAGCTCCATATTTTTGAGCGACATACCTTAAGACTTCATTCCGTCGGCGGTCAGTAAAATCCAAGTCGATATCTGGCATAGAGATCCGACCTGGGCTGAGGAATCTTTCAAAAAGAAGATCGTATTTTAAAGGATCAACGGTTGTAATGTCTAAAAGGTAGGAGACAATAGAACCGGGGGCACTTCCTCTTCCTGGGCCGACAACAATATGTTGCTCTTTTGCCCAACGGACAAAGTCTTGAACAATTAGGAAGTAAGAAGCAAATTGCATTTGCTTAATTACTGCTAATTCATGTCTCAAACGATTCTCTAAATCTTGATTTACCTTCTCATATTTTTCTTTAATTCCTTTTTGACAAAGTTCAGCCAAGTATCCATCGGCTGTTTGTTTACTAGGAATAGGGAAGGCCGGTAATTTAATTTTCCCTAATTCTAAACTTACTTGGCAGCGGTCAGCAATTTTGTTTGTATTTTCAATGGCTTCGGGAGTTTCTTTGAGAAGAGAAATCATCTCTTGAGAGGAGCGGAGAGAAAAATCTTCTCCCATCATAGTATGGCGGTTAGGGGTGTCTATATTCTGCTTGGTATTAATGAGCATTAAGATGTCTTGAGCTTCAGCATCTTCCGGCTTTAGATAGTGGACGTCATTAGTGGCGACAAGAGGAATTTCTAATTCTTTAGAAAGTTTTATCAATACTTGATTGACTTTTAACTGCCGTTCAAGATTTAGGTGGGGCTGAATTTCTAGAAAAAAATTAGAAGAACCAAATATTTTTTGATATTTTTTGGCAATTTTCTTGGCTTCGTCTAGGCGATCAGCAAGAATCAAACGAGGAATTTTCCCTTGAAGACAACCAGAAAGAGCGATTAGGCCTGAATGGTGTTCAGCTAATAATTCTTCATCTACCCGGGGATGATAATAGAATCCTTCTAGATTGGCTTTAGTAATTAATTGAACTAAATTTCGATAGCCAGTATTATTTTCAACTAAGAGAGTAAGATGATAAGGCTTTTTGTCAAAAGCTGGTTCTTTTTGGTCTAAGCGGCGAGGAGCAACATAGACTTCACAACCTAAAATAGGTTTGATATCTTTTTGTTTTGCTTTCTGATAAAATTCAATCAGACCATAGAGATTTCCATGGTCTGTTAAAGCTAAACTGCCCATTCCCAGTTCTTTAGCTTGGTCTAGAAGTTCGCCAATTTTAGGCAAACCATCTAGAAGGCTGTAATGGGAATGAACGTGCAGGTGAGTAAACCGTTGCTTCATTTTACTAATTCCTGATAGCGGGCTCCCTCAATAATTAATCCTTTCTCTAAAGAGGCTTGGCGGAGAATAAGATAATCTTTAATAGAAATATTTGTTAAATCAGTTGTTCCCAAGACTAGTGCTTGAACCAGATCTAATGAGCCACCAATATCTGCTTTTTCTAAGTTTAGCGCCCCATTAATGATAATTCCTCGAAGGTAAAGATTTCCTCTAATGACTAATCCTTCATAATCAGCATTTTCAACTTTAATTCCTTGAAGATTTAAATCGTTTCCAATTTGAGCTTTAGCTAAACTGATAAAACCACTATTAGTTAATCCTTGGCCGTTAAGATTTTCTTTTATTTGAGCCCCAACAAGATTAATAACTCCTCTGACAACTGTTTGTTGGAGACTAAAAGATCCCCGGATAATACTTCCTTCAAGATAGAGAGCTCCTTTAATAATTGTTTCTTGAAGATTAAGGTCTCCGTTAATAACTATTTCCCGAAAAGAAGCTGGTCCAAGGATGGTTGCTCCTTGAAAATTAAGACTAGTATCTATTTTTCGATTGGAAAGATGGATGGAGGGAATAATGCGTTGGGAGAAATCAGCTACTTGGCCAGTAGCTTCCGCTTTTCTGATAATTGTTTCCATGGCTCCCGGGGAGATGACTTTTTGAGGGTCAAGTTCAGTTTGAATAGGAGCGACTTTCATATTTAAAGAAAATTAATTAGAATAGAAAAAGGGTTAAAAACATTATAATCCTTTTCAGGTATTTTACAAATACATTATGGCTTTAGATTTAGAATTTGAGAAGTTGCTTTGGAGTCAAGGATATCAAAGAATAGTTGGTATTGACGAAGTGGGGAGAGGAGCCTTAGCTGGCCCGGTAACAGTTGGTGGAGTTCTGCTCCAAGCTAAATTGAAAGTTATTCCTTCAGAATTAAAATCAGTCAAAGATTCAAAGCAATTAACGGCTCGGCAAAGGGATAGTCTTTATAAACCTTTAACTCATGAAGAAAATCTTTCCTGGGCAGTAGCTTCTTCTTCGGCTAAGGTGGTTGATGAGGTAGGGATTGTGAGGGCGATTGAAAGAGCAATGGTGAAAGTCGTTAAGAAACTTGCTCCAGTTGATTTTTTAATCCTTGATGGTCGGCTTTCTTTCCCTCTTCCAATAAAGCAATCTTCTTTGGAAAAGGCAGATCAGAAGATTTTTTCGGTAGCGGCTGCTTCTATTGTTGCTAAAGTTCATCGTGATCAATGGATGGTTCGTTATCATAAGCTTTATCCTCAATACAATTTTCGACAACATAAAGGTTATGGGACAAAAGAACATCGAGAAGCTTTGACTAATTTTGGTTTTTCTCCTTTACATCGAAAAACTTTTCACTCTTCTTGTCAAAATGTTTAATTTCTGTTAAAGTAAAAGACACTTTTATTATGGCTGTTCCAAAAAAAAGAAATACTAAATCTAAAAGAGATCGAAGAAGATCAAGTCTTCATTTTTCTGCTCCGAAATTAGTAGTTTGTCCTCAGTGTGGGAAATTAAAATTACCTCACGCTGTTTGTCCATATTGCGGATATTACAAAGGGAGAGAGGTAATTGATGTTTTGAAGGAACTAGGGAAGAAGGAGAAGAAGCAAAGAGCTAAGGAGATACAAGCTTCTTCTAAAGAAGAAGAATTGAATCCAGAAAAACTTTCTCGTTAAAAAGTAGTTTTTATAATGTCTCGTCATCAATTGCGTCTCTTGGCTGTCCAAGTTTTGTATGAGTGGGATTTCTATAATCAATCCCCGAAGCGTTTTTCAACTTTGATTGTCCGCCAAGTGGAGGCTCATGAACTAGGGAAAGAAGATAAGCAATTTCTTCAGACTCTTTTAAGGGGGGTGAGAGAGAATATAACTTCTATTGATAAGGTTCTTCAACAAGCTGCTCCCCAATGGTCAATTGAGAGAATGAGCTTAGTGGATCGCAATATTCTCCGTCTTGGTCTTTATGAGCTTTTGTATCATAATGTTCCGCCAAAAGTAGCAATTAATGAAGCAATCGAATTAGGAA
Source organism: uncultured Candidatus Saccharibacteria bacterium (assembly GCA_964386365.1). Taxonomy (GTDB): domain Bacteria; phylum Patescibacteriota; class Minisyncoccia; order Minisyncoccales; family UBA1441; genus CAYLQR01. Next base: position 11,114 of record CAYLQR010000021.1, read on the forward strand.
AAGACTTTAGTGGGGAAGTAGCTGGGAAATTCATTAATGGAGTTCTAGGGACTGTCTATGAAGAGGTTCAGAAAGTAAAGAAAGAGAAGAATGAAAAAGCTTAGCTCTTTTTTTAAAGAAAAAGAATTTCCGAAATTAGAGAAGAAACTTAAGTTAAAATTCCGCCACCCAGAGTGGCTGATTCAAGCTTTTGTCCACTCTTCTTTTTTAAATGAACATCCGGATTTTCCTTTAGCCAATAATGAGCGATTAGAGTTTTTAGGAGACGCGGTTTTAGAATTAGTGGTGAGCAAGTATCTTTATAGCCACTGTCAAAAGCCAGAAGGTTGGTTGACTAAGTGGAGAGCAGCTTTGGTCAATACTCATTCTCTAGCTGCGCTTGCTGAAGAATTGAATCTTGGCTTCTGGCTCTTATCTTCTCGAGGAGAAAAGAAAAACAATCAACGAGCAAAAGAACATCTTTTAGCTAACACCCTAGAAGCTTTGATCGGAGCCCTTTATTTAGATCGGGGATTGGCAGTTGTTGAAAAATTTGTTTATACTAGACTCTTGAAAGATCTTCCTTCGAAAATAGCTGCTGGTGATTACCAAGATGCGAAAACAGTTTTTCAGGAAAGAACCCAGAAAGAAAAAAATCTTACTCCTCATTATGAGGTTTTGTCAGAAACTGGACCTGATCACGTTAAGCGTTTCCAGGTTGGGGTTTTTCTAAATGATGTCTTAATTGCTCAAGGAGAAGGATCTTCTAAAAAAGAAGCGGAGGAAAAAGCAGCTCGTCAAGCTTTAGAAATTAAAAATTATTATGTTAAGAATTCGTTTTCAAAGAATAGGTAAAAAACATCAACCTTTCTTGAGGTTAGTAGTTGTTGACAAAGAGGCTCCTCCTAAAGGAGGGAGATTTGAGAAAGTTGGTTGGTGGAATCCTTTAACTAAAGAAAGAAAATTACAAGCTGAGAGGATTAAATATTGGTTGTCTGTAGGAGCTCAACCAACGGATCGAGTCTATAATTGGCTAGTTGATGAGGGGATTGTTTCAGGAGGAAAGAAAGCTGTCCATGCTCGTCAGAAAAAAGTAGTTGAAGAAGAGAAAGCTCCAGCTGCAGAAGGGAAGGCTCCGGAAAAGAAAGAAGATAAATCAGTTGAAGAAAAGAAAGAAGAGACTTCTGAAGGAGAAAAGGAGCAAACTTCAGAGTCATCAGAAGAGAGAGAAGAAAAAGCTGATTCTTCAGCTGAGAAAAAAGAAGAGAAAAAAGAAGAGCCAGAAAGCAAAAAAGAAGCAGCTTAAAATTTAAAAAACTTCTATTGAGTAAAAAGAGGTTTTTCTAAAAGGGAAAAAATGTTACAATTAATTCAAATCAAATGATTGATGATTGGGCCGAAAAAATATTCAAGGGCTTTTTGCCGCTTTTCTTGATAGGGAATACAGTCAAGATGATTTTTCAAGAATGGAAAAAACGTTAAGAGTAAATCTTTTCAATATTTAATTTTTTAACTTGTGTTTTTCTCCCTCACTCAATTTCTAGGAAGCCTTTTGATCGGTTTTGGTTTGGGAATTGCTTTAAGCCGAAGTTTGGCTTTTTCTACCTTCCAATACTTAGGAGCTTTAATCCTAAGTTTAGTATTGGGAGGTTTTTTATTGGCTTGGAGCTGGAAAGGGAAAAAGAAATCTAAAGATGATGAAGGGAAAGGAATAGAAGAAAAGGAAGAAATTTTTTAGATAATGGAAGCTTCTTTTCTATAAAGAAGCAGAGAGTAAAACAAAACAAAGGTCGAGTTTGAAAAATTAAATTTTATTAATTATGGCTAAAAGTAATTATCAGGAGCTTGGACGTTGGTCTTTTATCCTTGGTTTGATTCTAGCTATTTTGGCTGGTTTCATTAACGTAACCTGGTTGCCAGTGGTCTTATTTGTTTTGGGATTAATTGTTGGATTTTTGAATGTTGCTAGCGAGCAGAGCACCGACTTTTTAGTAGCTTTGATTGCCTTGTTGTTGGTTGGAACTTCTGTGATGCAGATTAGCATGTTAAGTCCAGAGGTGTCAGAGACCTTCTCTTTGATGCTTAATAACTTTGTTTCCTTTATTGCCGCTGCTGGTTTAGTTGTGGCAATTAAGTCAGTTTTAGCAGTTGCTGCTCCTAAATTTCCAGACCACTCTTGACAAAATTTTAGCATCTGCTATCCTAAAGATGCTTCTTTTGGAACTATTGCCTTCGGGCAAAAAGCCGAAGGAAGCATTTTTGTTTTTATGTAAATTGTGTAGTATGATAGGAGAAGAATCAATGATAATTTGAAGATGCAGCTTTTTAGAAAAAACATTCTTTTGTCTATCCTTTTAATTGCTTGGGGCTTAGGGCTCCCGGCCTTTTCTTTTTTAGAAGCGGAAGAGGTTCCCTTTTTTGTCGATTCGCAAATGGATGAAGAGGGGAGAGGGGAAATAGAGGCAGAACTTATTGCGACTTCTCAACATGCTTATTTTTTCATTGACAAGGAATGGCAAGAAACTCTTTCTCCTGAAGAGAAAGAAGAAAATGTTGATTTTTTAGAATCTTTAGGAACAGCGTTTGATGAGAAAATCTATCCTGGTTTAACTTCGGTTTATGGTTCGGAATGGAAGCCGGGAATAGATCGTGATTTGAAAGTAACAATTCTTTTTCATCCTCTGAAAGAAGGGAGTGGTGGTTATTTCCGGCCAGTGGATGAAGAGGAAAAACTAGAAAGTCCTAACTCCAATGAGAGAGAAATGATCTATGTCAATGCCCATTATCTTCCTAATGGTTATCTTCGAAGTTTACTATCTCACGAATTAGTCCATCTTATCACCTATAATCAGAAGGAAAGAAAAAGAGGAGAGACGGAGGAAATTTGGCTTAATGAAGCTCGAGCTGAATATGCTCCTACCCTTTTAGGCTATGATCAGATTTATCAAGGAAGTAATCTTCAGCGCCGGGCTCAGCTTTTTTTAACCTACCCAACCGATTCTTTGGTCGAGTGGCAGGAAAGGGAAGCTGATTATGGAGCTCTTAATCTCTTTATTCATTATTTGGTTGAGCATTATGGAATAGATATTCTGATTGATTCACTTCAGTCTTCTGAAGTTGGCATTGCTTCTTTAAATGAAGCGTTAGAAAAAAATGAAGTATCTCTTGGTTTTAATGAGATTTTTACTAATTGGACCATAGCTTCTTATCTTAATGATTGTCAGATTGGTTCTAATTATTGTTATCTTGACGCCGCTCTTCAGAGCTTAAAAGTTACTCCCAAAACTTATTTCCTGCCCTTAACTGGGGACAGCAGTCTTTCTTCAACCGATCAAACAAAAGTCTGGTCTGGAAAATGGCTTCGCTTCATCGGCGGAGAAGGGGATTTGACTTTAAGATTTGTCGGTAATTCAGAAACTCTTTTCCGAGTCCCTTATATTCTGGAAATGAAAGACGGAAAGACTAAAATAGGATTTTTAGATTTAGCCGCTGATCAAAAAGGAGAATTTGAAGTTCCGAATTTCGGAGCCGAAGTTAGTTCGCTAACGATTATTCCTTCTATTCAGGATAAGGTTTCTGGTTTTAACGGCCGAGAAAATTCTTATGCTTTCTTTTGGGAAGTAACAACTGATTCGTCTTTGGCTAAAGAAAGAGAAAAAGAAGAATTGAGAAAAACAATTAGGGAATTAGAAACTCAAATTGAAGTCTTGCGTTCTCAATTATCTTGTCTTTTATTAAAGAGAGCTGGAATTCAAAATATTTCTTTTGAGAGCAATCTTTCTTGGGGAATTAGAGATCAGGAAGCTGTTATGGCTCTTCAGCTCTTTTTAGTGGCTCAAGGAGAAGGGATTTATCCAGCTGGATTAATTACAGGAAATTATCTTTCTTTAACTCAAGAAGCAGTCAAACGTTTTCAGGAGAAATATAGAGAGGAGATTTTAGAGCCAGTGGGTTTAGTAGAAGGGACGGGCTTCTTTGGTCCTCAGACTCGGGAAAAAGTTAATTCTCTTTTAAGCAATTGTTCGATTGATGGTTAGAGATTGGAAGAGCAATGTTTCTTTAAAAGAAATGACTAGCTTTAAAATTGGAGGGCCGGCTCGGTTTCTAGTTTCTGTTTCTTCTGAAGAGGAATTGAAGAAGGCTGTTCGAGAAGCCCAAAAAGAAAATCTTTCTATTTTCGTTCTTGGTGGAGGAACGAATCTTTTAGTTTCTGACCAAGGATTTCCAGGTCTAGTGATTAAAATTGCTTTTGATTTTCTTAACTGGCAGGGAGAGAAAGTAATGGCTGGAGCTGGTCTTCCCTTGTTTTCTTTGGTAGAAGAAGCTCGGAAGAGGGAATTAGCCGGACTGGAATGGGCTACTGGTATTCCCGGAACTTTAGGAGGAGCGGTTCGGGGAAATGCTGGAACCAAAGATGAATCTTTGAGTGAAGTCTTGAAAGAAATTCGAGTCTTCAATCAAAAAACTCTTTCTTTCCAAAATTTATCTTCAGCCGATTGCTCTTTCAGCTATCGGGAAAGTATTTTTAAAAAGCGCCCGGAATTAATAATTTTTTCAGCTGTTTTAGAATTAACCCGATCTTCAAAGGAAGAGATTGAAAAAAAGATGGTTCATTATCGAGAGATTAGAAAGAAGCAGCCACGGGATTTTCCTTCAGCTGGTAGTGTTTTTAAAAATCCTTCTTCAGCTTCAGCTGGCTGGCTTATTGAAAAGACTGGCCTGAAAGGAAGAAAAATTGGTCAAGCTCAAGTTTCTTCTCGTCATGCTAATTTCATCATTAATCTAGGGGAGGCTCGTAGCAATCAAGTTCTAGAGTTAATCAAAGAAATACAGACAGCGGTTGAGGAAAAATTTGGACTTCAATTAGAAAAAGAGATTGTTTTTCTAGGAGAAAAGCTGGAAGAAGAAAAGAACTCTTGACAAAATAAAAAGCCTCGCTAAACTGATAGGCAAGTCTGAGAATACTTGGACGAGAAGGATAATCCTTCGGTAGGTAGTTAGTCGGCTACTTACTTTTGATTTAAGTTAAGGTATCTATTCTTATGGAAGTTACTAATGAATTTGAAGAAGAAGAAGAAGAAATAGAAGACGATTCTGTCATGGGTTTTGACGACGAGGAGGAAGAAAGTTTTGACGACGAGAGCGAGGACAACGACAACGATGAAGATGAAGAATCAGAAGGCTTCGGAGAAGACGAGGATTAATAACCTATCAATAAAAAATTAAGCAATTACAGATCGGGAATTCCCGATCTGTTTGCTTTTTATAATGATTAGCATTAAACTAAAAGTAGCAAATGTTAACTAAATTTTATTCTCCTGACTTTGAGCTAAGCCCGGCTTTTTGTCGGAAAGCAGAAAAAAAGATAGAAAAAATAGTCAAGAAAGCTCCTTTTCTTTTAGGGAGAAAAAAGAATGAAGAGGAGACGGCAGAAGCAAAAGTTACTGTTGAAAGAGAGAAGAAATATTATCATAAAGCTGGGAAAAAATTAGAGAAAGCAAAAGAGGGAGGAAGATTTAAATTAATTCTTGAGATAGACTTTGCTGGCCAAAAAATTCTAGCCGATGGACGAGGAGACGATCTCTATTTTGTCCTTAATGTTCTAGAAAAAAAATTAACTCGAGAAATTTCTCGTTATCGGAAAAAGCATCGGGTTGAAGAAGTGAAGGGAGCCCGGCGTTGGAAAAATGCTTTGAGGTTTCCTTGGCCAAGAAAAAATTCTCAAAAGAAGTAAGACTAAATTGCTGATCTTATGTCTTGGCTGACTCGTTTTCTGGGAGATCCTAATCAAAAATATTTAAAGAAAATTCAACCTTTGATTGAAGAAATTAACCAGCTAGAGAAAAAGCTGGTTAATTTGTCTGATGAGAAACTCAATATTGAAATTCAATCTTGGCGGTCACAAAAAGATAGTTTAGATCAGAAGCTTCCTTTAACTTTTGCTTTAGTCAGAGAAGCAGCTAAGAGAACTCTTCATCAGAGACCGTTCAACTGCCAACTTCAGGCAGGGATTGCTCTGCATCAGGGGAAGGTAATTGAAATGAAGACGGGAGAGGGGAAAACCTTGGCAGCTACCTTACCAGCAACTCTTAATGCTTTAGAGGGGAAGGGAGTTCACCTGGTGACTGTTAATGATTATTTGGCCAGAAGAGACGCTGTTTGGATGGGCCAAATTTATCATCGGTTAGGATTAACTGTCGGAGTTCTGAACCATGAACAATCTTTTCTCTACAATCCTCAATATCAAAAAAAACAGGAAGATAAAGATAAAATTAGAGATAGCTTAGGAAGTTTTCAAGTAGTAGAAGATTTTCTAGAACCTTGTTCTCGAAAGGAAGCTTATCAGGCTGATATTACTTATGGGACTAACAATGAATTCGGTTTTGACTATTTACGAGATAATCTGATTGTTAAAGAAGATCAAAGAGCGCAAAGAGAATTTCATTACGCGATTATTGACGAAGCTGACAGTATTTTAATTGACGAGGCTCGAACCCCTTTAATAATTTCTCAGCCTCAACCGGAAAGTACCCGGAATTTTATTCTCTTTTCGAAATTAGCTTCTCATTTGAAAGAAGGCTCCCATTACAATGTTGATCGGAAGAGAGGATCAATCGCTTTAAACGAAGAAGGGATTTCTGAGGCCGAGAAAGGATTAGGTCTTGAAAATCTTTATCATCCAGAAAACGAGACTTATCTTCATCATCTTCGCCAAGCTTTGAAAGCAAAAGAGCTTTTTCTGAAAGATGAAGCTTATGTTGTTAGAAAAGGAGAAGTTATTTTAGTTGATGAATTTACCGGTCGTTTAATGCCGGGGCGACGTTATAATGAAGGCTTGCACCAAGCGATCGAAGCTAAGGAAGGACTAGAGATTAAACCTCAAGCAAAAACTTTAGCTACCATCACTTTGCAAAACTATTTTCGGATGTATAAAAAATTATCAGGAATGACAGGGACTGCTTTAAGTGCAGCTGAAGAATTTGACCAGGTTTATCGTTTAGACACAAAAGTAATTCCTCCTCATCGGCCAATGATTCGTCAGGATCTTCCAGATAAAGTTTTTGTTAATGAAGCATCAAAACTTCGGGCAGTTGTCAAAGAAGTCAAGAAAATGAATGAAAAAGGGAGACCAGTTTTAGTAGGGACGACTTCTATTGAAAAGAATGAATATTTAAGCAAGCTCCTGGGAAGAGAAGGAATTTCTCATCAGGTTTTAAATGCTAAACATCATGAAGAAGAAGGCCAGATTATTGCTCAGGCTGGTCGTTTAGGAAAGGTGACTATTGCTACTAATATGGCCGGCCGGGGAGTAGATATTGTTTTGGGGGGAAATCCTTCCCAGCCGGAAGAGAGGAAAAAAGTAATGGAGCTAGGAGGGCTTTTTATTTTGGGAACAGAAAGACATGAAGCTCGCCGGATAGATAATCAACTTCGGGGTCGAAGTGGACGACAAGGAGAACCGGGAGCAGCCCAGTTTTATCTGTCTTTAAAGAATGAGGTCTTTCCTGAAGCAAAAAATATTATTCAATGGTTCGGAGGGGAGAGGATCGAACAGTTACTTCAACGCTTTCATTTTCCTGAAGATGAGCCAATTGAAAATAGGTTAATTTCTCAAGCGATTGAGTCAGCTCAACGTAAAATTGAAGGAATGAATTTTGATTTTAGAAAGAGACTTTTGGAGTACGACAATGTTGTCAATCAACAGAGACAAGCGGTTTATCGGAAGAGAACGGAAATTATCCAACAGGCAGAAGAAGAAGGAGAATCTTTGAAACAAAAAGTCCTCGATATTTTTGAAGAAGAATTTCGCCGACTGGTTTCTTTTTCGACAGCCGGTCCTTCTTTGGAAAGTTGGAATTTAGAAGAGATTTTTGAAGAAGCAAAAACTGTCTTTTTAACAGTTGGAGATCTATCTCATCAATTAGAGAGAATTAGTAAAAGTAGTGAGCCGTTGGTTAGTCGGGAAGAGATCATTCAACATTTATTAGGATTAGTTAAAGATGATTTTGAAAAAAAGGAAAAAGAAATAGGCAGAAAGAATTGGCTTAATCTTTCTAAATTAGTTTTGCTTCGTTTATTAGATGAACTTTGGTCTCAACATTTAAGTAGTATGGACTATTTGAGAGAGTCCGTTGGCTTAAGAGCTTACGCCCAGAAAGATCCTTTAGTTGAATACAAGGAAGAGGGCTATAGAATGTTTCAAGATTTTATGTTAAGATGGAAGTCGTTAGTAACAAGAACGATTCTTAAAGTGCAGCTTAAAAAATGATTTTTCTTAACCGACAAAGGTTAATTATTCTTTTTTTGTTTTTCCTGACTTATTTAACAGTCAGCATTGTTTATCCCGGTCCCTGGTCATTCCCGGCCTTTCGACAACGAGATTTTGTCTATGGCTTGGATTTAAAAGGGGGAGCGAAGTTAATTTACGAAGCTGATTTATCGGAAATTGAAGTTGGCCAGGAAGAAGGAGCTCTAGAAGGAGTAAGAGACATCATTAATCAGAGAGTCAATACTTTGGGGGTGGCTGAACCAAGAATTTTTATTGAAGGAGGTCAAGAACAACCTCATTTAGTAGTTGAACTCCCAGGAGTGAAAAACTTTGAAGAGGCTTTAGAAAAAATAGGGGCGACTCCAGTTTTAGAGTTTAAAGAAAGGACTTCGGAGACTGATTTAACTGCTGAGCAAGGAGAAGCTTTAACTTCCTATAATACCGAAGCTGAAGAAAGAGCTTTAACTGTTCTTCAGAAAGCTCAAGCCGGAGATGATTTTTCTGAATTAGCTAAAGAATATTCCGAAGATCCTGGCTCAGCTGAAAAGGGGGGAGACTTGAATTGGTTCCAGGAGGGAGCAATGGTAGAAGAATTTGAAGAAGCCGTTTTTGCTTTAGAAGTGGGAGAGATTACCGATCAATTGGTAGAAACTTCTTACGGCTATCACATTATTAAAAAGACCGATGAAAGGGAAGAGGAAATCAGAGCAAGCCATATCTTAATTCGGACTAAAACAGCGGCTGATTATCTACCTCTTTGGAAAAAGACAGAAGTTGATGGTCGTTATTTAGCTGATGCCCAAGTTTTAATTAATCAGGTAAGTAGCGAACCTCAAGTAGAACTAATTTTTAATGATGAAGGTCAGGAGCTTTTTGCCCAAGTGACGGCTCGGAATGTTAATCAACCGCTGGCAATTTTTCTTGATGGCCAATCTATTATTGATACTAATGGAGATGGCCGAATTACTGAGGCTGATATCTACGCTCCTATTGTCCAGGAAAAGATTGAAGGGGGCCAGGCAGTGATCAGTGGCTCAATGGAAATTGAAGAAGCTAAGGTTTTAGCTAAAAGATTGCGGAGTGGAGCTTTGCCTGTTCCAATTAGTCTTATTTCTCAAAACGAAGTAGGACCAACTCTTGGGCGGATTTCTTTAGATGAATCTTTGAAGGCGGCTTTTATCGGTCTTTTAGCGGTTGTCGTTTTTATGATTCTTTTTTATCGCTGGCCTGGTTTCTTAGCTAGCCTTGCCCTTAGTCTTTTTGTTCTTATTATGCTTTCTCTCTTTAAATTAATTCCAGTTACTCTGACTCTAGCGGGGATTGCGGGAGCTGTTCTATCAATTGGAATGGCAGTTGATGCTAATATTCTTGTTTTTGAAAGAATGAAAGAAGGGAGAAGGGAAGGAGAGTCTTTAATGACAGCTATTGAGACTGGTTTTCAAAGAGCTTGGCCTTCAATTCGGGATGGAAATGCGACTACTTTATTGGTGGCGGCAATTATGTTTTTCTTAGGAACAGATTTTATTAAAGGTTTCGCCGTTACTTTATCTCTGGGAGTTTTAACAAGTCTTTTTTCAGCTCTGGTGGTTACTCGAACCTTAATGTTAGCCAGTGCTAAAACTAAGCTTAAAAAGCTTAGTATTATTTGGTCAAAAAAATGATTTCTTTTTTCAAGTATCGAAAAATTTATTATCTCTTCTCTTTCCTTTTAATTGTCCTTAGCTTAGGAGGCTTTTTTACTTGGGGTTTGAATTGGGGAATTGATTTCCAGGGAGGGATGTCATTAAGTCTTGACTACTTAGAAGAAATTCCAGCTGTTTCTCAAGTTCGAGAGAAAGTTGAGAGCTTAGGGTTCCCTGGTTCGAATGTCCAATTAATTGGGAGCCAGCAAATTGAGATTCAGATTAATCGTTCTGATATTAGTCAGGAGGAGAAAGAAGGGTTAATCCAGGGGCTAGGAGAATTGGCGAAGGTGGACGAGGAGTCTTTCAATTTCCGACAAATTAGTCCAATTATTGGTCAGCAGTTGAGGGGCCAAACTCTAACTGTCGTTATTTGGTCAATCATTTTAATTCTTGTTTACATTAGTTTGGCTTTTCGAAAAATTCATCATCCTTTGCCTAGTTGGCAATATGGTTTAGCTGCTTTAATTGCTCTTTTTCATGATCTTTTAATCGTTGCTGGAGTTTTTGTCTGGCTAGGTCACTTTGTTGGTTTCCAGGTTAATATTGCTAGCGTGACCGCTCTCTTGGTAGTTTTTGGCTATTCTGTCAATGATACGGTAGTTGTCTTTGACCGGATTAGAGAAAATCTTCTTCGATCAAGTAATGATAGTTATCAAGAGATAGTCGATAGCAGTTTGAATCAAACTTTGGTTCGTTCCTTGAATACCTCTCTGACGACTCTTTTTGTCCTTTTATCTATTTTCTTTTTTGGTGGAGCAACCCTCCATGCTTTTGCTTTATCTTTAGCGGTTGGAGTAACAATAGGAACTTATTCTTCTGTCTTTTTGGCTAGTCCGATGCTAGTAAGCTGGCAGAGATGGCGATCAGCGAAAGCTTAGTTAAAAGAAGAAATTTTTAGTTGACTCTTTCTTCTAGTTGTGATTTAATAACTTAAATTAAATCAAACCTTTTATGGTTAAATTAGACTATCCTCGACTTCAAAGAGAAATCTTTCGTGATCTGCCTGAGCGGACTCAAGAAGTTTTAAAGAGACGTTTCGGCTTAGAGAATCAAGCGAAGGAAACTTTAGAAGCTATCGGGAAAAATCTTAATGTAACTCGAGAAAGAGTTCGGCAAATAGAGAATGCTGGCTTGAACAAATTACGAGAAAAAGATCTAAATAAAATTCAGCCAGTTATTGATAGTTTTTCTCATTATTTAGAGAAAGAAGGAGGTCTTAAAAGAGAGGACCTCTTTTTAAAAGAGATTGAGACGGAAGAGAGGAGACCTTACGTTTTCTTCTTTTTAGTTTTAATCCCTTCTTTCTATCGAGCTCGAGAAAATCAACTTTTTTATCCTTTTTGGACTCTCCAACCAGAGAAAGTTTCAGAAGTGGAAAAAACCCTTTCCTTTTTGAACAAACAATTAGAAAAAATAAATCATCCTCTGCCTTGGCAAGATATTTTGAAACTCGAATCTAAAGAAGAGCATTTTCTAGCTAGTTGTTTAGAAATAGCTAAAAGAATTGAAGCTAATTGGGAAAAGAATTTCGGCTTGGTAGATTGGTCGGAAATTAGACCTCGCCGGCTTGGAGACAAAATTGATTTGATTTTAAAGAAAGAAGGTCAACCAAGGCATTTTTTGGAAGTAACCGATCTTATTAATCAGTTGAACGAAAGGATGGGTAGTTTAGCTTCTCGGCCAGCTCTTTCCCAAACAGTTCATAATGAATTGATCAGAGATCAAAGATTTGTTTTGGTCGGCCGAGGACTTTACGCTTTAAAAGAATGGGGATATGAGCCGGGGACGGTGAAAGAGGTTATCATTCGAATTTTAAATCAGAGTAAAAGTCCTTTAACTCGAGAAGAAATTGTCGATCGAGTTTTAGAGCAAAGAATGGTTCAGGAAACAACCGTTCTACTTAATTTGAGTCGAGAGGAGGATTTTAAAAAATTACCGGGTGGCTATTATCGTTTAACTAAATAATGAAGATGTTTTCTGATTTCCGTCTTTTTCCACAGGAAATCATTTCTGGTCTTCTTCCTATCTTCGGGTGGGTGGGGGACTTTTTTCTTGCTTGGTGGTGGATTTTTGCTTTAATTGGCACCTTCTTAATTTGGCGTCCACTTTATCTTTGGTTTCTTAACGAGAAATGGTTGGCTAAGCAGAATTATATTCTACTGGAAATCCGGCTTCCTCGGGAAATTTCACGGCCTATTCAAGCAATGGAACAAGTTTTTTCTCATCTTTGGTCAGTTTACGATCCAGCTAATTTTATTGAAAAATGGATAGAAGGAAAAGTTCTTCTGAATATTTCTTTAGAAATTGCTAGCATAGACGGAGAGATCCATTTTTTTATAAGGACTCCTTGGGCTTTGCGAGAAATGGTTCAATCGATCCTTTATTCTCAGTATCAAGAGATAGAAATTAGTGAAGTTGAAGATTACGCGAAGCTTGTTCCTCAAAAAATTCCTAATCGGGATTGGGATTTATGGGGTTGCGATTATATTTTATTGAAAGAAGACAGTTATCCTATTAAAACCTATACTCAATTCTTCGAGAGAACTCCTGAAACAAAGGAAGAAAAAAGGATTGACCCTTTAGCTTCTCTTCTGGAAGGAATGACTTTTTTAAAAAATGGGGAACAACTATGGATTCAGATTGTAGCTAAACCGATTACCAATAAAGAAAATGATTGGGTCTCTCGGGGAGAAGCTCTTCGGGATAAGTTAGTCAATCGTCCTAAGCCCCCAGCTCCTCGACCTATTCTTTATCAGATTCTAGAGATTCTTTTTTTCTGGAGGTTACCGGAGGGTAAAGCTCCTGGTGAAGAGCCTTTGGCTCCAATGATGAAATTAACTTCTGAAGAGCAGAACAAAATTAGGGCAATTGAAGAAAAGATTGGAAAGCAAGGTTTCCAATGTCATATTCGCTTTATCTATTTAGGGAAAAAAGGGAGTTTTTTCAAGCCAAGAATTAAATTCCCAATTGATTTTTTTGCTGGACTTTCTACTCAAAATTTGAATGGTCTTCGGCCCTGGAATACAACTAAAGTCTATTATCCCCCTGCTATTGCTCAAAGAACATATCTTAAAAAGAGGGATCTTCTTTGGCATTATATTCATCGGCTTTCTCCGCTTTTCCCGAAGCCAGGAAGAACTTTCGTTTTGAATACTGAAGAATTGGCAACGATTTATCATTTCCCTGGAAAGATAGCGGCTTTAGCGCCAACCCTTAAGAGAATTGAAGCTAAGAAGAGTGAACCCCCAAGCAATCTACCGGTCGAAGAATCTTCTTAAGTTGGGAAAGGAAAAAAGTATGCTATTATAATTAGAAGCTTTCTTTTATGAGCCAGAAGGAAATTAATTTTTTTGGAGAGACTACTTTTAGGGAAGAGAAAAAAAGGTTTGGCATTAAATTGCAGGATCGGCGGGAGCATCTTTACTTAATAGGGAAGACGGGAATGGGAAAGACTGTTCTTTTGAAAAACATGGCTGCTCAAGATATTCTTAATGGACAAGGACTGGGTTTTATTGACCCTCACGGAGAAGCAGCTGAAGCTTTGTTAGATTTTGTTCCTTCAAATCGGGTGAATGACGTGGTCTACTTTAATCCAGCTGATACAGAATTTCCAATTGCTTTTAATGTGATGGAACAGGTAATGCCGACTCATCGTCATCTGGTAGCTAGTGGTTTGATGGGAGTTTTCCAAAAGATGTGGCCGGATGTTTGGAGTGCTCGAATGGAGTACATTCTTCGAAATGCTATTTTAGCTCTTCTTGAATATCCAGGTTCAACACTCTTGGGAATCAACCGTTTATTAGCAGATTCAGACTATCGAAAAAAGGTTTTGGATAAAGTGACTGATCCAGTAGTTAAGTCTTTCTGGACCCAGGAATTTGCTCGTTACAGTGAGCGTTATGAGGTAGAGGCAACAGCTGCTATCCAGAATAAAATTGGCCAATTGATTTCTACTCCTTTGATTCGTAATATTGTTGGCCAGGTTAAAACTTCAATTGACATGAGGGAGCTAATGGATGGAAGAAAAATTCTGATCGTTAATCTATCTAAGGGAAGAGTAGGAGAGGATGTTTCAAGGCTTTTAGGTTCATTAATAATTACTAAACTTCAATTGGCTGCCATGTCTCGAGTAGAAATTCCGGAAGAAGAAAGAAAAGACTTCTTTCTTTTTGTCGATGAATTTCAAAACTTTGCTACTTCTTCTTTCATTAATGTCCTTTCAGAAGCGAGAAAGTATCGACTTGATTTAATTTTGGCTCATCAATACATTACTCAGATGAGTGAAGAAGTTCGGGATGCTGTTTTTGGAAACGTTGGGACACTTGTTTGTTTTCGAGTAGGAGCAGAAGACGCTGAATTTCTAGAAAAAGAATTTAGCCCAGAATTTACAGCTGAAGATTTGGTTAATCTTGATCGTTTTAATATTTATCTTCGGCTAATGATTGATGGTTTGTCTGGTCGCCCTTTTTCAAGCAAGACTCTTCCGCCTCTTAATCCTTTAGGAAAAAGTCTTCGAGAAAAAATTATTCAGAATTCTCGAGAAAGATATGGAACAGAGAGAGCAATTGTCGAAGAGAAAATCTCGCGTTGGGCCGAGGGGATGAAAATACCTGTTCCGACTAAAATGCATGAAGCAGTTTGTGCTAATTGTGGTCGTCATATAAAAGTTCCTTTTAAGCCTCAACCAGACCGACCAGTTTATTGTGAGAGCTGTCTAAAGAAGATTAAGGCAGGAGAAAAGGAAGAAAAATTAAGTTTACGCCAGGCGATTGAAGAGACTTTAGATGAAAATTCTCAACCAAAAGTCATTCAACCCGGTGAAATTATTAAAATTTATGATTCGAAGTCTTCAAAAAGTTAATATTGAGCAAAAGAGAGTTCTCCTCCGTTTAGATTTTGACCTTCCTTTAGAAAATTATTTATTAACCTTCAATTATCTTTTAGAGCATAGTCCAAGATTAATTGTTATCTTGGGGTCTTCAGCCGATCATCAATTAGATTTTCAGGGAGTAGCTAAAAAAATAGGAAAA
>CAYLQR010000022.1:0-3393 GCA_964386365.1 uncultured Candidatus Saccharibacteria bacterium
CTATTCCTTTTCGGTGCGGTGCGTCCGGGAGTAGAAATTTGGAATTCAAATTGAATTTTGTTTGAAAAACAAAAAAAGCTGGTTTTATCTTAGAAATTAAAGGATTAAACATTAAATTGTAGAATTTTCCTCCAGAAATCTTTCTGGAGGTTTTTTGATTTACATTTGACCCATCCATTGCTATAATAAAAGTGTTTATTAAGTAATTTGATCAGCATAGACCGAGCAAGATAAAGAAAAGAAGACTATAAAAGTCTGTGGTTGATCTTTAAAATTGAATTATGGAACAAGCAATATTGATTTTGCTGGTGATTCTTTTTACTTTCTCTATTGGTTTTTTCTTTGGCTACCTTTTAAGAAAGGTAATTAGCCGAAGAAAACAAGGAACAATTGAAGAAGAATTGAATCGGAGATTAGAACAGAGTCGAAAAGAAAGAGAAAAGAGAATAGAAAAAGCTAAGCAGGAAGCAGAGAAGATTGTTAAAGAAGCAGAAGGAGTCAAACAGCAAGCAGAAATTAAAGCGGTTCAAGAAAGAGAATACTTTCTTCGTCAGACTAAAGATTTGAACGAAAAAGACGTTTTACTAACGAAGAAAGAACAGCAATTAATTAACCAGGAAAAGGAGTATCGTCAATGGGAAGAAAAGTTGAAGCAAGGAAAAGAAAAAATCCTTCAGAAATTAGAAGAAGTCTCTAGCTTGACCGAGAAAGAAGCTAAAGAAGAATTGCTGAAAAGAGTGGAACAAGA
This sequence comes from uncultured Candidatus Saccharibacteria bacterium, assembly GCA_964386365.1. Lineage (GTDB taxonomy): Bacteria > Patescibacteriota > Minisyncoccia > Minisyncoccales > UBA1441 > CAYLQR01. The sequence continues at coordinate 749 of CAYLQR010000022.1, forward strand.
AGCTAAACAAGAATTACTTACCCGCTTCCGAAAGCTAGAAGCGGAAGGGAAAGAACGCTATCAAGAAAAAGCAATGGAAATAACAGCTTTAGCTGTTCAGAAATATGCTCCTAGCCAAGTAGAAGATCTAACAACAACAACGATTAGTCTTCCCAATGAAGATATCAAAGGAAGAATTATTGGAAAAAGCGGAAGGAATATTCGGGCTTTTGAAAAAGCTTCGGGAGTGGAATTGATTATTGACGAAGCTCCTCAGACAGTGGTTGTTTCTGCTTTCAATCCTCTGAGAAGGAGGATTGCCCAAGTAGCTTTGGAAAAATTAATTGATGATGGTCGAATCCAGCCGGCTAGGATTGAAAGAGTTTTGGAAAAAGCTAAAGAAGAAGTCAGAGAGCAAGTAAAACAAGCTGGGGAAGCAGCAGTTTACAAGGTTGGCTTAGTAGACTTGCCTCCCAAATTAGTAGAACTTTTAGGTCGTCTCCGTTTCCGAACCAGTTATGGTCAAAATGTTCTTCTTCATTCCATTGAGGTGGCCATGTTAGCCAAAACAATGGCTGAAGAGATTGGAGCCGATAGTTCTATTGCTAAAAAAGCTGGTTTACTCCATGATATTGGAAAGGCTGTTGATGAGCAGATCGAAGGTTCTCACGTAGAAATTGGGATAAAGATTTTGGAGAAATTTAAAGTTGAGCCAGCAGTTATTACCGCTATGAAGTCTCATCATGAGGATTATCCTTATGAATCAGTAGAAGCAATTCTCGTTCAAACAGCTGACGCTATTTCTGGCTCTCGTCCAGGAGCGAGACGAGAAAGTTCGGAAGAATTTCTCAAGCGTCTGGAAGACTTAGAAGAAATTGCCAAGTCAATTGAAGGAGTTAAAGATTGCTACGCTATTGAAGCTGGGCGGGAGATAAGAGTTTTAGTTAAACCGGAAGCGGTTGATGATTTCCAAGCTAGAAAAATTGCTAAAGAAATAGTTGATCGAGTTCAATCTGACTTAACTTATCCCGGAGAAATTAAGGTTAATGTCATTCGGGAGTCCCGAATAGTAGAATATGCCCGTTAAATGTGCTAAATTATTAACAAAGGTCGAATTAAATCAAATTCTATACTATGAACAAAGGAGAATTAGTTGAAGCTTTAGCTAAGGAGGCCAATATTAGCAAAAGCCAGGCCAATAGTCTTCTCAATGCTACCTTGGATGTTATTACTAAATCCCTTAAGAAAGGAGAGGAAGTTAATTTGACCGGTTTTGGCCGATTCGACATTAGCAAGAGGAAAGCTCGAGAAGGGCGGAATCCTCAAACTGGAGCCACTATTAAAATTCCGGCTCGAAAAGTCCCTCGTTTCAAAGCGAGTAAGACTTTGAAAGAAGTTGTCCAGTAAATCAAGAAAGAAAAAAACAAAAGCCCCGTTAAAGATAACGGGGTTTTTGTTTTTGGAGCGGGTGAGCGGAATCGAACCGCCGTCGTGGCTTTGGAAAAGCCAAGTAATAACCACTATACCACACCCGCCTTATTTACTATCTATTGTCATTGATATTTTCCAGTATTCCTTCTGTCCATCCCGAGATTCTATAAAACAAATCTCCACTTTTTCGAACTTTTATGTGCAATGTGCCGTGAGGAAGTCTTCCTCTTTTTATCTTTGATTTTTTAATTCTTTTGTCAACTTGTGTCTTTTGAAACTGAGACAACGGAATTCCAGAAACTTCTGACCAAAACCGAAGAGATTTCTTTATATCATTATCAGGATATAAATGAACGCTGGCAGCGAGTCTTTCAATCTTTACTCCACAGATTTCTTTTAACCAAAATACAATTAGCTTAATTGCGCGAGGGTCAGAATTAGTAACCCGAACTTCTCTCTGAACCTTATTGCCTTCGGCGAGATAGAATATTGTTCCTATATACCAGAGATCTTTTTTGCTAATATCCTTGATTTCTTGTTTTGCCTTATTTTTTATTTTCTCTCGAGCCTCCAAAGCTACTTTTCGTTTTTGGTACATAACTTTTACCAAATTCCTTTTGTTCCTTTCAATTCTGGATAAGACTTTTTTGTTGGGAACAAAATCAATATCGTGAAGCCAGTCACTAAGAGTGCTTTTTGTCAATCCTAATCTTTCTGAAATCATTCCGTATGAATATCCTCGCCTTCGATAGCTTATAGCCTTCTCCTTAATGCTTAAAGGTTTCATAATCCCAGTTTTATTACCTTTTTGAACTTACTTTATCTATTATATCAGGATATAACTAGGGGTTCAATTTTAGAAAGAACAATCTATTCAAGAAACTCACCAGGTTTTATCTGATCGGGGCACTGGGATTCGAACCCAGGATCTCGGCGTCCCAAACGCCGCGCCTTAAACCAACTAGGCCATGCCCCGCTTTTTCATTCTAGAAGATTAGGAAGGCCAAATCAAGAGCGGAAGCTTTTTAAGAAAGAAAAAGTTGACTAATCTCTTTCTTTGATTAATAATAAGGCTAAGTCCCCGTAGCTCAATTGGAGAGAGCGAAGGACTTCTAATCCTTAGGTTGGGCGTTCGACTCGCCCCGGGGACACTAGAGATGGAGGCTATGGTGTAATAGTAGCATAAGAGTCTGTGGAACTCTTGGTGAGGATGCAAGTTCCTCTAGCCTCCCCAT
>CAYLQR010000023.1:0-1912 GCA_964386365.1 uncultured Candidatus Saccharibacteria bacterium
TAAAATTGTTTTCTGTAAAAAAAAGAGGCACCCTCCATTATTTCGAAGGGTGCTTTAGTAACTATTTATCTTTGGAAAACTTTTCTAACTTCTCTAAAACGGGCTGAAGCCCAAAGGAGACCATTTGGTTGAAAAGGTCTACTAGGGTTAGTCCGGTCAGGGTTACTTTTTCTTTCTGAACAAAAAGCAATTGTCCGGACAGTGGCAAAGGAAGGCTTAAGATAACAACCTTCCATTTTTCTTCGTTTTTCTCCAAGAGAAGGGCAAAAAAATCATTGCCTCCCCACTCGACAAGAACAACTGGCCGGTTTCCTTTAAAAATGAGAAGGAATAACCAGCGGGCGATTTTCGTTGTTCGTAAGGGAACCGTAATTCGTACCAAATTTCCAAGCGAGGCAACTACAATGAAAGTCATGGCAAGTGCTATCAGCCATTGAACTACTGGTGATAGGTTCGGCCACCAGTAATCAAACACCGGTTGCCAAAAGGAGAAATTAATATCTCCTGCCCACTTAATTAAAGCTCCCCCAACAACCAGGGGAAGCCCCCAAAGAAAAGCTTTTCCGAGTCCCATTTTTCCTCCTTTTGTAACGAACGGATGATATCTAAATAATAAGACAAATTACCTTCTTTGTCAAAAGAAAAATTTAGAGAAATTTCTCTTGCTTCTTTTCTTTGGAGGTTTTAAGATAAAAGTAATGACTGATCTCTTTGACCAATCCTATCAAAACGAAAAAGAGAGAAATGCTCCTTTGGCAGAGAGAATGAGACCGAAGAATTTTCAAGAATTCTTCGGTCAGGAAGAGATTGTTGGTGAAGGGAGTCCTTTAAGGAAGATTATTGAAGAAGATAATCTTTCTTCTCTTATCTTTTGGGGCCCGCCCGGTTCGGGCAAGACTACTTTGGCCAGAATTATTGCTCAGGAAACTAACTCTTTCTTTGTTTATTTTTCAGCGGTAGCAACTGGAATTAACGAAGTCCGAAAAGCCATTGAAGCGGCTGAAGAACGTTTGAAATTTAAAAAGCAGAAGACGATTCTTTTCTTAGATGAAATTCATCGTTTTAATAAAGCTCAACAAGATGCCTTGCTTCCTTATGTTGAAGACGGGACGATTGTCCTGATTGGGGCAACAACCGAAAATCCTTCTTTTGAAATTATTTCTCCCTTACTTTCTCGATCCTCCGTCTTTGTTTTGAAGCCTTTAGAAGCTTCGGCTTTAGAAAAAATTTTATTGAGGGCTATTCGAGATAAAGAGAGAGGTTTTGGAAAAAGGAAATTAGAATTACCAAAAGATTCTCGGGAGAAATTAATTAATTTTGCTGACGGAGATGCCCGAGTAGCTCTGAATGCTTTAGAATTTGTTATCCATAATTCCGGAGAAAAAGAAATTATTTCTCCAGAAAGAATTTCCTCTCTTCTCCAAAAACATGCTTTACGTTATGACAAAGGAGGAGAAGAACATTACAATGTAATTTCTGCCTTTATTAAGAGTCTAAGAGATTCTGATCCTGATGGGGCTCTCTATTGGTTGGCCCGGATGATTGAATCAGGAGAAGATCCGAGATTCATTGCTCGGCGAATGTTTGTCTTTGCTTCTGAGGATATTGGCAATGCTGATCCTCAGGCTTTATTAATAGCGGCAGCTGTAGCTCAAGCGGTAGAATATGTTGGCTTGCCGGAAGCCCAGATTAATCTAGCTCAGGGGACAACTTATTTAGCGACTGCTCCTAAGAGTAATGCTTCTTACAAGGCTCTTTTGGAAGCTAAGCAGGATGCTCAAAAGGGGTCTTTTCCCGTTCCTTTAGTTTTACGGAATGCAGTCACTAGTTTGATGAAAAAATTAGGCTATGGTCAAGATTATCAATATTCTCATGATTTTCCCAAACAGAAGATTGACCAAAAACATTTTCC
>CAYLQR010000024.1:0-4932 GCA_964386365.1 uncultured Candidatus Saccharibacteria bacterium
CCCAATGAGTTGGATTCTCAAGATTCAAAGAGAATGAGTCTCCTTCGGCATAAGCTAGAGAGGGAAGGAAGGACATAGTTAAACAAAATAGAAAAAAGAAAGACAAGATTTTTTTAAACATTTTCTTTTTTAAAAATCAAAGCATAATGACTTTCTCCAGCTTCGAATTCTTTTTCTAATTCAAAGCCCAATTTCTGAACCATAGATTTTACTTGTTCCGCCGTAATATAAGATTGTGAAGAAGTTAATCTTTCTCTTTTCCGCCAATCAACCACTAAAAGCAATCCTTCTGGTTGAAGAATTCTTTTGGCTTCTTTCAGAACAACTTCTTTTTCTTCTACTTGGAAAAGAAGATTAGGAATTAAAACAATATCCAAGGAATTAGAAGGAAGCTTTGAGCCTTCTTCTTTAGCTAAATCTCTCTGAAGTACTTGAAGATTGGGAATACTTTCTCTATCTGCCCTGGCTCGAAGAGCTGATAATGGACCCGATTGAACATCTAAGGCATAGACTAATCCCTTGTGGAGAATCCTTGCTAAAGATAAGGCCCAATGGCCAGAGCCACAACCAAATTCGGCTCCCCTCATTTCTGGACGAAGCTCCAATTCTTCTAAAACCATTTCTGGGTCAATAAATTCAGGATTCATCTTCTGGTTTTTGATAAAAACAAACAGCGGCCGCGACTTTATCTCCAGCTTTTAATCTCATTGCTCTTACTCCTGAAGTTTGCCGACTAAGCTGAGGGAGTTGAGCAGTGCTTTGCCTAATAAGCTGGCCCCGAGCAGAAATGATAACTAGTTCTTCGTCCTTATCCTTAGGAAGAAGTTTAGCAAAAATTAAATCTCCTGTTCTGGCTGTTAACTTAGCCGTTAAGATTCCCTTTCCTCCTCTTTTCTGAGAGCGATATTGGCTAAGAGGAGTTCTTTTAGCATAGCCTTTTTGACTAAGAACTAAAAGAGAAAAACCTTTTTTATTTCCCTTAGGAGCTATCCCTAGACTTATAATCTGATCGTCTTTTGCTAGATTAAACCCTTTCAATCCTCGGGCTGTCCTTCCCATTGCTCGAATTTCTTTTTCCGAGAAAACAATCGCTTTCCCTTTCTGGCTAGTTAAAACTATTATATCTTCTCCGCTCGTTTCCGCAACTGACTTTAGAACATCTCCCGATTTAAGAGTAATTGCTCTTAATCCAGTTTGCCGCAAATGCTGATATTCTTTCTTAGCTGTTTTCTTAATAATTCCTTTTTCAGTCACCATTACTAAATAGGGTCTCTGGCTATCGGTTTTTTCATTAATGATAGCCAAGACTTTTTCTCCTGAACTTAAATTTAAGTAATTAGCAATATTACGGCCAGCACTTGTTCGACTAGCTTCTTCAATCTCATAAACCGGTAGTTCATAAACTTTTCCTAAATTAGAAAAAAGCAAAAGGCGATCCCGAGTAGAAGCAACTACCAGGTGAGTAACCATATCTCCTTCCATCACTTTAATTCCTAAAATTCCCTGACCGCCTCTTCTTTGCGAACGATAACTTTCCGGCTTCATTCTCTTAATATAGCCTCTGGCTGTTAAGACAATGAAGGTTTCTTCTAAAGGAATTAAATCTTCTTTGGTTAATTTTTTCAGTTGGTGCTGAATAACTTTTGTCCGTCGCTGATCTCCGTATTGCTTAATGGCTTCTTTTAATTCCTTCTTAAAAACTTTCTTTAATTCTTTCGGTCCGCTTAAGATGTTTTCCAATTCTTTAATTTTAACTTTAATATTTTTTAACTCTTCTTCAATTTCTTCTCTTTCCAAACGAGCTAAACGATGAAGTTTAATCTCTAAGATAGCTTCTGCTTGTTCTAAAGTAAATTTGAAAACTTTTATTAAATTTTCTCTTGCTTCAGTCCGATCTTTAGATTTTTTAATAGTCGCAATAACATCATCAATTTGGGCCAAAGCAATTATTAAGCCATCAAGGATATGACGGCGAGCTTTAAACCTAGCTAAATCATATTTCGTCCGGCGAATAATTACTTCTTGACGATGAATCAAGTAATAATTTAATATTTCCGCTAAAGAAAGAGCTTTTGGTTGAATCCCGTTCACTAAAGCCACCATATTAAGATGGAAAGAAGTCTGTAGATCAGTATGCTTGTAAAGTTGATTAAGAACTCGCTGAGGACTAGCTCCCCTAGAAAGCTCTATGACAACCCTAATTCCTTCTCGATCTGATTCATCTCGAACCGTCTTTACTCCTGGCAGTTTCTTATCAGTAATTAAAGTAGCAATCTTTCGAACTAAATCAGCTTTTGTCACCCGATAGGGTATTTCTTGAATTATAATTCTAGCTCCCCCCTTTTCGTTTTCTACAACTTCCACCTTTCCTCTAACAACAATTGATCCTCGGCCAGTTGAATAAGTTGAAACTAAATTTTTTCCATCATAATAAATAATTCCCCCCGTTGGAAAATCTGGCCCCTGAACAAACTGAAGAAGATCAGCTGTCGTTGCTTTTGGATGATCAATTAAATGGAGAAGAGCCTCTCCTACTTCTTCTAAATTATGGGGAGGAATATCTGTTGCCATTCCAACAGCAATTCCCGAGCTACCATTCAAAAGCAATTGAGGAAGAGGAGCTGGAAGAACAGTTGGTTCTTTATGAGTCCCATCGTAATTATCTGTAAAATCAACTGTTTCTTTTTCTATATCTTGGAGCATAGCTGCCCCAATTGAAGCAAGTTTAGACTCACTATAACGCGGGGCCGCTGGGGGATCATTATCGATAGAATTATGGACAAAAACTCCAGCCGCCAAGGCAAAATTATGCCAAGGGTCAGTAGTAATATCATAAACATCTTCTCGTTTTCGCAATACCTTAATACTAACAACCTTGTGATTATAGTTTTTAGCTCCTTCTACTATTTCTGAAAAATTATCAAAATAATTTAAAGCGTTTTCAAATCTTGGCACTCCATTATTAATTCTGTTCTCTTCGTATATTTCAGGAGTAATTTCTGGATATTTACTAAAAAGGGAATGCACATAACCTAAAACCTTACTTCTAAGCACTTGTTGTTTATAAGAAGGATCTTTCCACTTTTTCTGAAGAGAAACTTTTGCTTTTTTAGCTAACTCTTTCATTAATTGAGGATTTTCCTTCACTCGTTGCCTCCCAGCCACCATAGCTCTCTTTATAGACTTGCTTCTAAACTCAGGATCTTCCCACTGCTGACGAGCTTTAGCGCTATGTAATGCTTGCATTTGCGGATCATTCCATAACTTCTGACTCATCTTTCTAAAATGATCAGCGGGAAACTTAGCTCGATAACTAGGATCTTGCCATAATGCTTTTGCTCTTTGGCTAAGCTTCTCTCGAACGACAGGATCGCTAAATTTTTCTTTCATCAATTTAGAAATATACTCGCGGTGTTTGGGGTTTGCCCAAAGCTCTCGAGAAATTTCTCTAGTATGTTCTGCCATTTGTGTTCTATATTTTTCGTCCTCCCATCTCTCCTTCATTTCCTTCGATTTTAATCGACTCATAAGTTCTTGAAAATCCCTCCTGCGCCACAAATTTTTAATATTCTCTCTGGATTGCTCTCTCATAAATTCTTTGTATTCAGGATCTTTCCACATCTCTTTTTTAGACGCTATCCAAGCTTCTCTATGCTTAGAATCTTGCCACATTTTCTTGTTTCGCTCAGATTGTCTCTGAGAGTATAATTCTCTATTCTCCTTTTTGGCCCAAAAAGCTTTTCTGCCCTGAGCTATCTTTTTAACATATTCCGGATTATTTTTATGGCGTTGAGAAGCAATCTCTTTATGTAATAGCCAATGGTCTTTCCATTGAACTCGCAAAATATTGTCAGGATTATTGTTAAGTTTATTAAAATCCTGATGATGTCTTATCCGACCAGCATTTATTGAATAAACTTTATTTTTTAGATTCCACTCATCAGACAAACGGTGGACAAAATTCCATTCTGTTTCCACTGGCTGATAAACCATTTCGTATCCTTTCAAGTTCAAATCACTTTCCCCTTTAGAAAGCTTAATAGAAAGAGGCATTAATGAATCGCCTGGCCTTAGTTCTTCGGCTACTCTATACTTTCCATTCCGTAACATAAATCGGTGGTCTAGCGTACATTTAATCTTTTGGCCGTTATCTAGAGCCACTTCTATAATCTTCTCTTTCTTTCTGGTTAATCTTGCCTTTTTAATTTCAGTAATCTCAATTTTTTTAATTTGAGAATTGAAAGTAAAGCCCCAATGTTTTTTGCCCTGCTTCTGTTCTTTAACCAAATCTTTAAAACTCAAGCTCCTCCTGTCAGTTAACCTCACTTCTGTCTCCCCTGTAAAACAGCCAAAATTCCCTTGACCTTCAATCAAAGGATAGCGAAGAGAAAAATCTTGAGCCATTCTTACTAAAGCATTATAGACAGCCATATCTCCATGCGGATGATAGCGAGCTAAGACAGAACCAATGACTGAAGCACATTTTTTAAATCTAGCTGACGGCTTTAAGCCGTCCTCCCACATAGCATAAAGGATTCTTCTATGGACTGGCTTTAGCCCGTCTCTAACATCTGGTAAAGCTCGAGAGACAATAACCGACATAGCATAATCCAAATAAGATTCCTGCATCTCAGCTGAAATCTCTCTCTTGTCTACCTGACGAGCAATCACTTTTTTCTTTTTATTATCTTCAGTCATTAATCAGTTTTTTGAAGTTTATCTAAATCTAATTGTTCAACCGCCTTTTGAGAATCAAATTCTCCTAAGCTTTGCATGGTGTGTTCGAACCACCACCAGCCTAAGCCAATAGCCATTAAGATAATAATTGACCAAATGACTATTTTCTTTCTTTCTTCTGGCCAAGCTCTAATTTTATCTAAAAATTTCATTTACTAATAGCTAAAGCTTGAACGATAGTAGTTTCCGGAGTTA
>CAYLQR010000025.1:0-4252 GCA_964386365.1 uncultured Candidatus Saccharibacteria bacterium
TTATACTCTTGATTACGCTGGTTTCACCGACTGGTATCTGCCCGACAAAGATACCCTCGGTGCTCTTTGGGGTGAGGATGCCGACCATCTCGACTGTGGGGCAAGTAACTGTACTAGCTGGGACTCACTCTGCTGTGCTTCTGCAGCTGACTATCCGACCTATTACTGGTCGTCTACAGAGTGTAATAGTAGCTACGCCTGGTACGTATACTTCAATAATGGCAATGTGAACGCCAACACTAAGGACGCTTCCTGGTCGGTGCGGTGCGTCCGGCCGTAAGAATTTTGATTTTTGAATTTTGAATTTTGATTTTGGTATTTGATTTTTTGGTCCGGATCAAAACTGACGATCATTAGAATTAAAGAAAACTTGGCCAGATTTGCGAAGAATTTTGGTGTAGAAGCACTAGAGACTTTGCAAGGGAGTCTTTTGGAATTTACGGCGTCTTTGCCTGTCTTTCTAAGCAAAGGAAGATGAAAACTAATCAAGAAACCCCTTTTTTAGAAATAGAATGGGCTTCTGTTGAACGGATAAAGAGCAAAGATTTAATTTGTGCCGGTAGAGTTGAGTGTTTGCCTAGCTTTGTCTTCTGCAGCTGACAATCCGAACAATTACTGGTCGTCTACAGAGTATAATAGTAACAACGCCTGGAACGTGAACTTCAATAATGGCAATGTGAACAACAACAACAATAAGAACAATTCCTTTTCGGTGCGGTGCGTCCGGTGGTTGATTCCAAAAACCGAGAACTGATTTTCTCGCCGGTTTTCTTTAGATTTTTAACTTATGGAAGAGAGTAAATATCCTTTGTATTATAAGTTCTATCAACTTATAAAAGTTCTTTACCTAACCATAAGAAATTTTCCCCGAGAATATAAATATACTCTAGGAAGAGAAATTTTGGAGAAAAGCTGGCGGTGTTTAGATATGATTTTGGAAGTTAATGTTTTGCCGAAACCGCAGAAGAAATTTCTTTTACAAAAATTAAGTTTAACTTTTGATCAACTTAAGATTCGCTTGAGAATGAGCCAAGAAGTTGGGGCTCTTTCTGCTCGCCAATTTACTCATTTTCATCTTAACTATCTTAAAGAGATAGGAGATATGTTGGGTGGCTTTATGAAGTGGAGCCAGAGATTTTGAAGTGGGTGAAACCTCTATCAGCTGGCTGTAAATATCTCTTTAAAAGGCCAAAATGGTCTTGATAGAGAGAACGACGCAGATGATAGCTATCAGCGTGACAGAAGTGGCCATAATAAGAATTAATAGTGGCTAACATTTTGTTTAACCTTTCCTTTTCTATCTTCTTCCCCCTAGTGTTATTAATTTTTAATTCTCGATCAAAACAAAAAAGTTTTTCTTTTAATCTTTTAACTACGGATTGACGAACAGTTAAGAACGTTGGTTTAATAAAATAACCAAGAAAATCGATTCCGCGATGAAGATCGAGGATTTTTGTTTTTGTGGGATTAAGTTCTAAGGTCAGCTCTTTTTGCAGAAATTGGTTAATTTGTTTTGTCCAAGATTCTAGCTGTTTTTTATTGCGATGAAGAAGGATGAAATCATCAACATAGCGGAGATAATATTTTGCTTTTAAGGTTCTTTTTACGTATTGATCCAACTGATTAAGGTAGAGATTGGCAAAAAATTGGGAAGAATAATTACCGATCGGCAATCCATGGTTTGGCCCAGCATAAAAAAGAGATTTCCTCGGGGGGATTAATTGAGGGAGATAAGGGTTTCCTTTCCATAAATAATTTTCAATTGGCCGGGAAAAGATAATGATTTTACTCAACCAAAGGATCTCTTCTTTCCATTGGTGAGATTGAGGCTGTTTAATGATTTCTTCTTTTAAGATTTGATAAAGAATTTGATGATTAATGTTCATAAAAAACCCCGAAACATCTAATTGAGCATAAAAAGCTTTTTGCTGATAGTTTTGAGTAACAGAACCGACAAATTTCCTTAATCTTCTAATTGTTAAATGAGTTCCCTTTTCTGGACGACAGGCGAAGGAATCAAAGACAAATATCCTTTCGCCAATCTTCTCAAGTTGATTAATAAGAAGGTGATAAACAATGCGATCACGAAAATCAGCAGCAAAAATCTCTCGCGGTTTTGGTTCAGTAACCACAAAACAAATTGAGCGGCCAGGGGAATAAGTCCGCATAATTAATTCTTTTTGGAGAGAAAATATGTTTCTCTCTAAGGCCCACTCAAATTTTAAAGCATTAGCAGTTCCTCTTTTTGATTTTCGGCAATCACAATATGCTTGGTAAATATTTTGCCAACTAAAAATAGTCATTGTCCTGAAAATAATCTCTTTTCTTTTTGTTTACAATTTTCTCGTTTCGGAGGTTCAACCTCCGAAAGGCGTTGCTTACCCCGGTTAAGCAATACTTCTCGTTTTAGAGGTTGAACCTCTAAAATCTATCGACGTCGGACGTCAATAATATAAGTTACCGAAGAGAAGTTTGTAAATAAATTTTGTATCGAAGTTGAACTTAGATAATCTCTAGAAATTCTAATTTTAAAGCACAATCTCTAGATTTTTAGACTGGAGTTTAATACAATAAAAATGAAATAATAAATTAAGATGGATAGAAAACTGGAGGAGATAAAAAAGAAATTAAAAGAGCTGAAACCAATTATTCAAGAAAAGTATCGGGTCCAGGAAATTGGTATTTTTGGTTCTTTTTTAAGAAGAGAGCAAAAAGTCAAAAGTGATCTTGATTTATTAGTCAAGTTCTCTGGTCCGATTGGGTTTTTTGATTTTCTAAGATTGGTGGACTTCCTGATTCAAAAGCTAGGGATCAAAGTTGATTTAGTTATCAAAGACACTCTGAAGCCGAGAATTAAAAATCAGGTTATTTAAGAAGCGATTTATGTCTAAGCGTAGTAGAAGAGATTACAGACTTTATGTTGACGACGTAATTAGGGTCATAGAAAAGATAGAAAAATATTCTCAAGGACTATCTTTTAATAAACTTTCTAGAAATTCTCAAGCTGTTGACGGAATTGTAAGAATTAAGGTAAATAAGGTTCAACCTCATGAACTTTAAAATTTACATTTGCTCTCCCCATTGCTATAATAAACTAATTTAAAAAGAATTCTCTCGGATTTAAACTAACCTATGGAATATTTGGTTATCGTTCACCAGAGTCAATACGGATATGATGTTCATGTCCCCGCTCTCCCTGGTTGTCACAGCCAAGGAGAAACGAAAAAAGAAGCCCTGAAAAATATTCAGGAGGCTATTTTAACCTATCTGGAAATGGAAAAGGACGAATTGAAAGGGGCGGAACTGGAAGAGGTTAAGGTTAATCTTGCCTAGCGCTCGGGCTATGCTTTTCACCGATCTTTCTTCGGAAAGAGTAGTTAAGGTTTTAGAAAAAAAAGGATTTTGGGTCTCGAAATCAGGTAAGCACCTAGGAATGACTGATGGAAAAAGAAAAATTGTTCTTCCGAGACATCGTCGGTTGAATCCTTATACCCTCAAAGCGATAATTAGAGATGCTGGTCTAACCGACCAAGAATTTAAAAAATTATTGTAATAGTGGGACGACTTATTTTTTAAAAGAGTCGGCTTTTTACTGTTTTGCCGGATTTTTTGTGTCTATCTGGAAACATATACACTAGAGAAAATGAGCGAGACTTGATCTCACTCATTTTTGATTTACACTTACTCTCCCCATTGCTATAATAAATAATTAAATAATTTCCTTCTTTGGATTTTGAAGAGTTTCCAAAATTATTCTAAAGATTAAATCAAAAAACATGAAAGAAATCTTTTTTCAAAGACTCTCATTAATCTTAACTCTTCTTCTTTTGGGAATCCTTCTTGGTTTTGGCCTCTGGGCTTGGTTCAACCCTTCCTCTCTTCCATGGAGCATTGATCAAGAAAGCCTGAAGGAAGAGTTGAGAGAAGAGTTAAAAGAGGAGTTAAGGGAAGAATTAATAGGAGAACTAGGGAAAAAAATTGAGCTCCCCGTTCAAAAGTTCTCTGAAGAAGAGGTAGATTTTTCTAATTATTGCCTAACTCATAATGGGGAAGTAACAGATGAAATTACAGGGGAGACTGTTTTCTGTGCTGATGGACTTATGTGGTCTCCCACTCTGGCTGATGGTTATGAATGGGGACATTATAGTGAGGAAGCCGGCGACTGTTATCCCGATCACCAAAGTGATTCTTCATATCCTGCTTGCTACGCCTGCTACACTCTTGATTACGCCGGTTTCACTGACTGGTATCT
>CAYLQR010000026.1:0-6348 GCA_964386365.1 uncultured Candidatus Saccharibacteria bacterium
CAGGCCAAAGCAGCTAAATTTGATCTTAAGACTAATGCCTCTCGCTATCTTGATACCGTCACCAGTAAAGGGAAATTAGCAATTGTTGCTCAAGCAGTAGAAAAAGGACAGTTAGGCGAACTGGCTAAGGAAACAGGCATGGGAGGAGAAGACGCTAAGCAAATTTATCAGTCAGCTCTTCGACTCAATGACAAAAAAACAGCTAAAGCAATTGAAAGACATTTTGGAGCTGAGATTGGAGAAGACTTAGGAAAGATTGCTGAAAACACTGGTCACTGGAGCAAAGAACAACAAGAGAAGGATCGAACTGAAAAGGGCTATACTAGCTATACTGAAAAGATAGTTGCTGAAGCTAAGAATAAAGAAGATATTCAACAATTAAGTAATTCTTTGGGAACAGGGAAAGCCAATAGTGAAGCCATAAATCAGGCAATTCATAAATTCTGGAACGGAGACCAAATAGAAAAAGCAATTGAAACAGCTGGGGCTAAATTCACTAGTGGTTTCCGATCTATTTCTAGGACACCAGAAGATTATTTGAAGGTAGACGAAAACACCGGGCAAATAGAAAATGTTGATTTGGCTTATTATCGTAACAGCACCGCTGCCCAGAAAAGCGGGTTAGGTTTTTCCGGAGAGGTGCACAAAGAAGAACTTGACGAATATCTCCTTCACCAACAAGAAGTAGCACTAGCGAAGCAAGAAGAAATACGGAAAGCTAGAGAAAAATTTGAACAAAAAGAATTTGAAAAAAGGCAGGAAAAAAGAAATAGACGAAAGCCTGGGAAATTTGATTCTCGTCAAGGGCGACGCTCTGGAAAGTTTAGTTCTCACCAAAAACATTGAATTTATTGAAATAAAAATCTAAAAGAAAAGAGGAGCAGAAAGATCTGCTCCTCTTCTATAAAAGTACTATTCCTCCTTTTCCTCTTTGATTGCTTGCCTGACCATTTCCTGGATGGTCAGACCGGAGACCTCCCTCCCCAGGCCTGATGCTCCACCACTGATAATTACTTTATCAGTCGGCTTCACCGACTGGAGCCCTTGATCCGTCAACCAAAGCTGATAAGCTTGGCTGACTTTCTCGGTAACCTCCTTCTCCTGAGAAGAGTTTAACTCCTGCTCGGGAGAAAATCCGGCGAGCTGTCGGGCGATGTTAGCAACTGCTAGGGTCACCCGTTGAGCAGTTGCCTGCCCGGCTCCTGTTCCCCGAATCCTTTCCGCTTCTGCATCTTGACTCGCCTCATATTGGCGAGTTGTCATCTGCCGATACGAGGCAGGAGGATCAATGGCCGAGAATCCGGCTCTCCTCTTACTAATTTGAGCGCCGTAAATCCGGAAATACTCGTCACCATTAACCACAACTGTTTCTGTTTCCGCTCCTCCGAGAGCTGACCCAATCTCTTCCCAGAGGAGGGGCTCCAGTGGACTTTCGCCGCTGATCATAGCTTTTAGATCAGCGTACGAATGTCCACCCACGAAACGGCGGATGGGTGGCTCCAACAAGCCGGTAACCATTGCGAGCCAGCGGTGGCTCACAAAGAGAGCTTCCCACGCGTTTACGACTCGTGCGGGAATCACAAACTCAATTTTCAACGGGAGCGCGTTACAGTCCTCAACGTCATTCATTTCAATAACATAGAGGTCCTGCTTCGCGAAAAACCAGTCGATCATCTCATCGTACCTCTCCACTTCCCCATTTTCCTTAAGGTGGGCCCACTTAAAAGGGTAGGCCAACACCCCTTGGAACGGAGGGATTCCTACAAAGACTAATCCTCCGAGGAGCTTCCGCCACCAGCTCTTGATTTCCTCTCCGGGAATTACATCCCATTTCCGCTTCGCGTTGCCTTGCTCTACATCTTCTTGGCTAGCAAGGCGCCAGCCAGTCCAACGCAGAATAATCCTGTAAAAACCCCCAGAGCGGACTATAACCCGCATCTCACCTTCATTCACAAAGGAGAGAATAAAGTTTTCAGGCGCCCATTCTCGCCAGATGGCGAGAACAAGAACTCCCGCACTCGCTATTAGAGCGAGAATGGTTGCCCAGAAAGCGGGGCCAAAAAACGCCCACACCGCCATAGCTAATCCTAGAAAGGTTAGCCACCAAATCCTTCCTTGTTTTTGTTCTTCTTTCATTTCTTCCTCCTCACGCTTTTATTTTTGGATATAACGAGCTTCCTAAATATCTATAGAATGACACATAGCTCCTATGATGTCAATAGACCCCCTCTTGGCAATAATTGACAAAAAGAGTAGAATAAGAAAAAAGAATCACGATGGATCCTTCTCAAGAAGACATTGAACAATTTTGGAAAATTTATCCCAATCTTCCTCCGGCTGTTAAAAAAGCTCTCTTTTCTGAAGAGACAGCTAAAACAATTTCTTATTTAGCTAATGAATACAACCTAGAAAACCAACCGACTAGCAAATTAGCAAATATTGTTGGTGACGTTTTGCTTGGATTAACAAAGCTTCATCAAGTTACAAAAATTTTACAAAAAGAATATCAATTGCCCGAAGAAGAGGCAAGCCAGCTGGCAACAGAACTAGAAAACTCAATTTTCCAACCTTTAAAAGGAGGGATGAAAGACCTAAACTATGTGAAGCCGGCTTCTCCTTCAGGATTAAAAGACATTTACGGAGAACCAGTAGAATAAAAAATGCAATTTCTTGTTCCTAAATTCATTGATCGAGAAACAACTCTTGTTGGCCCATTAACTTTTAAACAACTCCTTTGGCTTGTTGGAGTAGGAGTATTTGTTTTTGTTCTTTATTTCTTTCTCCCTAGAAATGTTTTTTGGGTAATAGTAGTCATAACTGTTATTACTAGCGCTGCCTTCGTTCTTATAAAACCAGGAGGTCGTCCTCTCTCCTCGCTTCTTCAACATTTAGGAAGATTTATTCTCTCTCCAAAACGCTATATCTGGCAAAAAAGAGCAGATGATCCAAGAATTCAATTAGCTATCAAGAGAGAGAAGGATCCTCTGATCGAAGAAAAAAAGAAAAAACTTTTAGGAGTTTCTGTCGCTAGTCAATTAAGTCATCTCGAAACAAAAATCGGGACTAAGAGAATTTAACTTATGACTTCTCCCGCTGCTCAAGAACTTTTACCTTTTAAGGAAATTAGAGAAGGAGTGATCATTTTAGAGAGTGATGCTTTAAGGGGAATCTTAATGGTCTCTTCTCTTAACTTCGCTCTTAAATCAGCTGAAGAACAAGGAGCAATTGTTTCTCAATTCCAAAATTTTCTTAATTCCTTAGATTTTTCTACCCAAATCTTAGTTCAATCAAGAAGAGTCAACCTAACCGGTTATTTGGATAAATTAAAAGATTTAGAAAAGAATCAAACTGATAAATTATTAAAAATCCAAACAGCCGATTACCGTAAATTCATCTCTCGACTCGTAAAACAAGGAACAATTATGAATAAAAGATTTTTCGTTATTGCTCCTTACACTCTTGCTGAATTAGAAATCTCTGCTCCAATTAAAGAGCTTTTCCAAAGAAAGGAAGGAGCAAAGATGAGCGAAGCTGTCTTTCAGAGAGCAAGAGGTCAACTTTATCAAAGGATGGAATTTATAGCTATTGGACTTCGTCGCTGTAGTTTAATAGCTGCCCCCCTTACTTCTTCCGAATTAATCGAACTCCTTTGGTCAATCTATCATCCGCAGTCTGCAGAAGTAGGATATTATCCCTCAATTATGCCAGAATTGATTAAATAATATGTTGGAGAAATTAAAACAACTTTTTTCTTCTTCAAAAGCTGATCGTCGGCAATTTGTAACTCAACAAGACTTAATTGCTCCTCCTTCAGTCGAAATTACTTCCAGTCGTATTATGATGGAAGAGCAATTCCTAGAAAGTTTTTTCGTTTTTTCTTACCCTCGTTATCTTTCAGTTGGTTGGTTAGCTCCTATTATTAATCTCCCCCAACCTTTAGACATCTCTTTCTTCTTCCACCCAATAGATACTGCCCCTATTTTGAAACAATTAAGAAAGAAAACGACAGAAGTTCAAGCAGAAATTCTTGATCGAGAAGAAAAAGGATTAGTAAGAAAACCAGAATTAGAAACAGCTTATCAGGATATCGAACAACTGAGAGACCAATTAAAAACTGCTCAAGAAAGAATGTTCCGCGTTGGAATTTACTTCACCGCTTATGCTCGCAAAGAAGAAGGACTCAAAGATGTTGAAACAGATATTAGAGCAATTCTTGAATCAAGATTGATTTACATTAAGCCAGCCTCTTTTCAACAAGAAGAGGGTTTTATTAGTAATTCACCTTATGGGATGGATAAGATTTGGATCCATACCATGATGAATACGGCTCCGCTTTCCAGCGTTTTCCCTTTCATCTCCTTTGACCTAAGCTCCAATAAAGGGATTCTCTATGGAATTAATAGACACAATAATTCGTTAATTCTCTTTGACCGCTTTTCCTTAGAAAACGCTAATGAAGTTATCTTTGGAAAAAGTGGAGGCGGAAAAAGCTATTTTGCTAAACTAGAAATCGTTCGTTATTTAATGGAAGGAGTAGATGTAATTATTATTGACCCCGAAAACGAATACAAGTTCTTAGCCGAAGCAGTTGGTGGTTCTTTCTTCAAAATTAGTCTTTCTTCTCCCCATCATTTAAATCCCTTTGACCTGCCGACTCCTCGCGCTGACGAAGAACCAGCTTCTGTCCTCCGAAATAACATTTTGGAATTAGTCGGACTCTTTAGAATTATGTTTGGAGGATTAACTCCAGAAGAAGACTCAATTATTGACCAAGCTCTGACTGAAACTTACGCTGCTAAAGATATTACTCCTGAAACAGATTTTTCAAAGACTCAGCCCCCTCGGATGAGTGATTTCGAGGCTATTTTAGAAAGCATGGAGGGAGGAGAATCTCTGGTTCGACGCTTAAGAAAATATACTCGAGGAAGTTATGCCAGTTTCTTTAATCAATATTCGAATATTGATGTTAGCAATAAATTAGTCGTTTTTGGAATCCGAGACATGGAAGATGAATTAAGACCGACGGCGATGTATATTGTTCTTCATTATATTTGGAATACTATCCGTTCCCAGTTAAAGAAAAGAATTGCTACTATTGATGAGGCTTGGTGGATTATGAAAACAGAAGAAGGAGCTTCTTTCTTGTTTTCAATTGCCAAAAGGGCCCGCAAATATTGGTTAGGATTAACAACTATTACTCAAGACGTTAGTGACTTCATGAATTCTGCTTATGGACGCCCGATTATTAATAACTCTTCTCTCCAATTATTAATGAAACAATCACCGGCTTCTATTGAATTCATCCAAGATACTTTTAATCTTACTCGAGGAGAAAGAGACCTCCTTCTCTCCACTCAAGTTGGAGAAGGAATTTTCTTTGCTGGCATTAAAAGAGTAGCCATTCAAGTAGTAGCCTCTTACGCTGAAGATCAAATTATTACCACTTCCCCAGAAGAAGTTTTAAAAATAGAGAAAGCTAAAGAAACCCTTAAAGAACAAGAAGATGTCGAAAGTCGTTTCCAGTCCTAATTTCTTAGCCCCGGATGCATTCATGATGATGGTTATTGCCATTGCCCTAGATATTGGTGGAGTAATTTGTTTCCTTCTCACTTTAACTTATTTCGGGGCTGTAATTGGGATGACTCTTTCTATGATCTTAGATGTTCTAGGTCTTATAATCTTTTCTGTTTGGACCCTTGTTTTTCGCTCCGGTCAAATTAAAGGGAAAAGTGTTAAAATTCTAATAAAATTTTTAAAACGTGTCGGTATCCCTACTTTAATTGAATCTATTCCCATCGTTGGTGATGTTGCTTTTAGTTGGGTAGGAACTGTTTATTTAGAAGTTAAGAATGGATAAAAAGAAAATTTTCATTTTTTTAATCAGCCTTTTAGTTCTGTTAAGTTTAGTCTCTTTTTCTTTCGCCGCTGAAGAAGGAGAAAAAGTAGCTAATTGGGTTTCTAGTTTAGTAAAATGGATTGTTCGTTTAGCCGGCTTGATATCCTTTCTGGCTTTACTTTACGGAGGAGGTCTCTATCTTTTTTCAGCCGGTTCAGTTAATGCTATAAAAAGAGCCCGTCAGCAAGTAATTGCCGGCATTGGAGGATTAATTATTATCACTACCTCTTATTTGGTTTTACAAACTATTAATCCCCAAATTTTGGGAGGAATTTCTCCTACCGAAGAACCGCCAGGAATAACTTCTCCTGGTTCTTCTAGTTCTCCTGGGAAAACAGAAGATCGTATTTATCAAGAAATTCCTTTCGGAACCCTTCTAGAAACCAGAATCTTGGCCAAGAACATCAGTTGCTTTGATGAATCAAGCCGTTTAGTAGATTGCCATAGCCAAG
>CAYLQR010000027.1:0-39482 GCA_964386365.1 uncultured Candidatus Saccharibacteria bacterium
GAGGGCGGTGAAATAGAACCTGAAACCATCTGCTAGCAAAGACTCGGAGCTCCTTCGGGAGTGACGGGGTGCTTTTTGCAGAACGAGCCAACGAGTTTATCTGCTTTGCAAGTCTAATCGATTAAATCGAGAGGCGGAGTGAAAGCGAGGGTTAATAGCCCGTCAAGCAGAGTGGGTAAGACCCGAAGCCAAGCGATCTTACCATGGCCAGGGTGAACTTCAGTTAATCCTGAAGGGAGGCCCGAACCCGTGAGAGCGGCAAATCTCTGGGATGAGCTGTGGTAAGCGGTGAAAAGCCAATCGAGCTTGGGAATAGCTGGTTCTTCCCGAAATAGTTTTAGGACTAGCGCTCAATGCTTATTTTAGGAGGTAGAGCACTGGATGGATCTGGTTGGGTTCGCCCGCCTTTTCTAACCAAACTCCGAATGCCTAAAATCATGAGTTGAGTAGTCAGACTGTGGGGGCTAAGCTCCATGGTCGAAAGGGAAACAGCCCAGACCATCATCTAAGGTCCCTAAATTGATCTAAGTGGGAAAGGTGGTCAAGTTTCTTAGATAGCTGGAAGGTTTGCTTAGAAGCAGCTGTCCTCTAAGAAGTGCGTAATAGCTTACCAGTTAAGAAACTTGGCGCCGAAGATTTAACGGGGCTCAAGTTCAATACCGAAGATATGGGGCGGAATTTATTCCGTCGGTAGGGAAGCGTTCCTCCGGCACTGAAGTCGTTGCGGAAGCAACGGTGGAGCTTGGGGAAGTGAGAATGTTGGCACGAGTAACCACAATTCAGGTGAGAAACCTGGACACCGAAAACCGAAGGTTTCCTTGGCAATGGTTGTCATCCAAGGGTTAGGCGGTCCTAAGGTCAACCCGAAAGGGGTAGCCGATGGACAACAGGTTAATATTCCTGTCCATCTATTAGCTAAACTTGAGAGGACGAAGGGTAGTAACGAAGGCCTATTATTGGATTTAGGTCAATTAACTGAGGATTCGTCCAAGGTTAAAAGAAACTTTTTTCTTCGGAAAAGAGGATCTTCGCCAGCACCTTTCCAGGAAAAATCTCAACTATACTAGCTAATGGATTCCGTACCGCAAACTAACACAAGTCGGTAGGCGTAAGAGTGCCAAGGTGTACGGGTAAGATCTCGTTAAGGAACTCGGCAAATTAGTGTTCGTAAGTTCGCAATAAGAACTCCCTGTATTTTATACAGGGCGCAGCAAACGATTCTCTAGCAACTGTTTACTAAAAACACAGGTCTCTGCTAACTCGTAAGAGGATGTATAGAGGCTGACGCCTGACCAGTGCTGGAAGGTTAATCTTGGCAGTTTCCCTCTTAGAGGGAAGCCGACTGGGTGAAGCCCCAGTAAACGTCCGCGGTAACTCTAACCGTGTTAAAGTAGCGTAATCCCTTGCCTGGTAAGTTCAGGCCCGCATGAAAGGCGTAATGACTGGAGAGCTGTCTCAACGAGATGCCCGGTGAAAATGCAATACCGGTAAAGATGCCGGTTACCTGCGGCTAGACGAAAAGACCCCGGGAGCTTTACTATAACCAGATATTGGGCTCTGATTATAGTTGCGTAGCGTAGATGGGAGACTTTGAACTCTGATTTTCGGATCAGGGGGAGTCGCCAATGAAACACCATCCTTCTATAAGCTTAGTTCTAATCGTGTTGCCTCAAAAACAACCGAAACAGTGTCTGGGTGGTAGTTTGAGTGGGGCACTCACCTCCTAAAAAGTAACGGAGGCGTCTTTAAGGTTAGCTAACTCCGAATGGAAACCGGAGTAATAGGATAAAGCCATAAGCTAGCTTGACGGCAAGGCTGCTAAGCCGCGCCGATTCGAAAGAAGAGCTTAGTGAACCGACCGCTGTTCGTAGGACCGCGGAAGATCATCAGACAAAAGCTACCCCGGGGATAACAGGCTGGTAGGGCCCGAGAGTCCATATCTACGGCCCTGTTCGGCACCTTAATGTAAAATTACATCGGGGCGCCATGACAGTAATGTCATCCAAAAAATCTGGCTTATAACGGTGAACTCCATATGGTATAGATAAACCCATGCTATATGGACAATACCGTGGGAAGTTTAACCCAAGACTAAAAATTGGGTTATAACCCCGTAGAGACTTGATTCTTTTAAGAATCAGAGTTCTCCTAAAAAGAGAGCTAATACGCCAGCTCCCGACTGAATGTCGGGATGAAGATATAGTCCGATCCTCTTGGTAACAAGAGAAAAATGCCGACTGGCGATGTCGGCTCAAGTTATCCTGGAGCTGGAGAAGGTTCCAAGGGTTCGGCTGTTCGCCGATTAAAAACTTACGCGAGCTGGGTTTAAACCGTCAAATTGGCGGCTTTCCCGAGCAATCGGGATTGAAAAAGTTGACTCATATCGATGAATTCCTTACATACTTGTAACACAACCTGTCGTATGTTAGGATAATATCGAGGGAAGTTGATTATGTCTAAGATTATATCCGTAACTAAGAGAGCATATTTAGCAGGTTTTCTTGATGGAGATGGAAGTATCTATGTGAGATTAAAACCAAATTCGAGTTATAAATATGGTTTTCAAATTTCTCCATATATAGTATTTTTCCAATCAGCGAAATCAGTCAAGAACTTCAAGAAAGTTTGCGCTCTAATAAATTGCGGATACATCCGTAAACGAAAAGATGGTATATTAGAATATACTATTGGTAGAAAAGACGAAATCATAAAATTTCTAGAATTAATCAAACCATACTTGATCTTAAAGAAAAAACAGGCTGATTTAATGATCAGAATAATAGAACAGAAAAATAAAGTAAAAAGTAGAAATGACTTTAATAAGTTAGCACGATTGATAGATAGATTTCGAGAACTAAACTACTCTAAAAAGCGTAAAAGACATAATTTAACCCCGTAGAGACTGATCCTTAAATGGAGAGAGTGATTCATATTAAAGAATTGCTAATACGTCAACCCCCTATGAAACAGGAAAAACTTCATGGGGTGATGGTATAGTCCATACACTTAGTAATAAGTGAGAAATATGCGCGAGACAGGTTGGTCTCTATCTACCGCAGGCGTCGAGTCTTGAAAGAAGTCATCCCTAGTAAGAAAATTGCTACTTCATGGAGCAATCCATGATGACAATCTGACTAATAACGATGAAGCCTTCATTATTTATTTGGTTGCAGAGATTGTAAACTTTGACGGTCCAAAGATTTTACGATACAATTCGCTTGAGGACCAAATAAATATTAAGGGAATATCGTGGGAAGACTCATAAAAAATTTACAAGATGTTGATTTAGCTTACATCTCTGGATTTCTTGATGGCGATGGAAGTATCATGGTCCAAGTCAAGAAAAACAGGGATCGAAAGAATGGTTGGCGTTTAATGTTCACTATCTGTTTTTATCAGGATAGTCGACATGAAAAACCGCTTTTCTGGATTCAAAAAAAACTAGATATAGGATATATTTCTAGGCGAAATGATGGCATGACCGAGTTGAGAATTAATGGATATAGAAGAACGAGAGAAATTCTAGAAGCATTACATCCCTACATCAAGTTTAAAAAGAAACAGGTAAAATACGTTTTGAAGATTCTAAGTATTCTGGAGCCTTATAAAGGATTGTCCGGGCTCAAGAAAAATGACAGAGTCGCCATAGCTAAAGCCATTTTAGCTGCTAGACAAGAAACGTATCAATCTGGGTCTAAAAGAATGGAAAAGCTGAAAGCTGACTTGAAAAAAATTGTAGAAATGTAAATTTTTATGTGTCCCCGTAACGACTTTTTCTAAACTTGCCAAAGTTTAAGTTTAGAAAGGATGGTGGTTAAAACCCATCATAATACGTCAGCTCCTGCTAAAAGCAGGATGAAGATATAGTCTGAACCCGTAGAAATATGGGAAAAATTTGACGAGAGGACCGGGATGAACTAACCTCTGGTGTACCAGTTGTTCCGCCAGGAGCATTGCTGGGTAGCTATGTTGGGCAGGGATAAGCGCTGAAAGCATCTAAAGTGCGAAGCCCTTCTTAAGATTAGGACTCATTAGATTCCTGGAAGATTACCAGGTTGATAGGCCTCAAGTGTAAGTGCTGCAAGGCATTTAGCTGAGAGGTACTAATATCTAACTTTTCTAATTTTCTTATTGGCTAGTAATTAGCAATTATCAATCCCCAGAGAAGCAAAAGTGCGCTCTGGTGGCGGCTAAACCGGAGTTGTCCCACCTGATCCCATTCCGAACTCAGTCGTGAAATACTCCCGGGCTGATGATAGTGGTTCATCCGCGAAAGTAAGACGCCGCCACCAGAGCGCATTTTTTATTTCAAGAAGAATAAATTTTTCAAAAGCTATTCTTTTGGCTATAATATAAAAGTATGAGCCGAAAGCTTAAAAAAGGAAAAAACCTAATTATTATTTTTAGTTTAACCTTAATCCTTCTTTTTTCTAATCAATGGGGAGGAGAAGAAATTAAAGAGGAAGTATTTTCTCTTTCTTCTCCTTTACTAAATCTTGGTAACCAGGGAGGGTATTATCTTTCTCAAACATTTTCCTCTATTTCAGAAGATAGGGAAGGACTAGAAAAGGAAAACAAGGAATTACGCCAAGCCCTTAATCAATTACTTTATTTAGAGGCCACCAATCAACAATTAAAGGAAGAAAATTGGCTATTGGAAAAAGCTCTTCTTTTTAAAGAATCTGAAGGAATAAAGAGTCAGCCAGTTCAGGTGATTACTCAAAATCTTGCTCAGGATTGGATTCTTGTCAATCGAGGAGAAAAAGATGGATTAAGCCTAAACCAGCCAGTAGTTACTTTTGATAAAGCCTTAGTTGGAAAAATTGTTTCCTTAACTACTCATAGTGCTAAAATTGAATTAATTTCTCATCCTAATTTTACAGTTGAGGTAGAGTCTCTTTTGTCAAACGAAGAAGAGAATTCTGTTCGAGGATTGATTCGGGGAAAAGGGGGGTCAAGACTTAAATTAGAAATGGTTCCCTTAACCAATTCTTTAGAAGTTGGAACAACTCTAGTTGTTTCTAACTTGAGTCCTAATTATCCAGCTGGTTTTTTGATTGGCCGACTTCAAGAACTTCAAAAAAACAACACTCAACCTTTCCAAGAAGGAGAGGTTTTTCCTTTTTTCTTAGAAGAAAAGTTAGATAATCTTTTAATTGTTACTCAATTTTAATGTCTTTACGAAAAATTATTTTAGCTTTTTTCTCCTTGTATTTAGCAGCTATCCTCGAAAGCAGTTTTCTAGGTTATTTCTTGCTTCAAGGAAGGGGGATTGCCCTGACTTTAATTGCCTTCCTTAGTTTTCTTCTTTTAGGTCATTGGACCAACAGCCAGCAATGGGCTCTTAGTCTTTGGACCGGTTTTCTCTTAGATGTCTTTTGTTATCCTGGCTTTGGTTCTGGGCTCTTAACAATCATTGTTTTGTTAATCATTTACAAAATTAGTTATCATTGGATAAGAAAAACTAAAAAACTTCAGGAATTTATCCTTTGGTTTTTAATTTTGAATTTTTTATTCTATCTACTGCTTGGGCCTATAAGCATTCTTTTAGCTAATTTTATTCAGCCCTTCTTAAGGATGGATTTTATAAATCTTGAAGATCTGGCTTTTCAATTGCTCTATAATCTTTTAGGAGGAGGAATTATTTTCCTCTTTTATCAAAAAGGAAAGAGAATTTTTCTTAGGGATTAAATGTTGAGAAAAAAATTTTTAAAAATTAAGCGCCCTCTTGGAGCTTCTCTTGAACCTCAAGAAATAATTTTAGATCGAATGGTCCAAAGAAGAAAAGGGAATTACGATTCTTCTAGACAAAAGCTAGAAAGACCAATTTATCGAGGAGGGATTAAATTCTGGGCTTTGCTTTCTTCTTTAATTTTCCTTCTTTTTTTGAGTCGAGTTAGTTATTTTCAAATTGCTCAAGGAAAAGATTATCGAGAATTAGCTATTAGGAACCAATTTCTTGCTCAATCAATAGAAGCCGAAAGAGGAGTAATTTATGATCGTTATGAACAGCAATTAGTCAAAAACGTAGCTCATTTTAATTTAGTTTTAGAGAAAAAAACTTTTCAGGAAAATCAAGATTGGGAAATGATTCTAGAAGAATTGGCCAATTTTTTCCAAGTAGAAAAAAATGAATGGAAAAATGTTTTGGAGGAAGATTCTGAAGAAAAAGTTATTCTCCAAGAGAATATTAGCCACGACTCATTTTTGCCCTTGGTAAGCAAGGTTAGCGAGTGGCCAGGAATAAGTATTGAAAGGAATTTAGTCCGTGATTATCCTTGGAAAGAAACATTAGCTCATCTTTTGGGTTATGTTGCTCGAACAGACCAGAAAGGCCAAGCTGGTTTAGAAAAAGAATACCAGGAGATTTTAAAATCTAATCCTGGTCTTCTTCTTATCGAAAGAGATAGTCAAGGAAAGGAAATTAACAGCCAATTGAAAGAGAATCCTTCTCCAGGAAAAAGTCTAATTTTAAATCTTGATTTAGCCTTGCAAGAGAAGATTGACGAGACTCTTCAAAAAACGATGAAAGAGGTTGGCTCGTCTGAGGCTAATGCTGTAGCTATTGATCCTCGTAACGGACAAGTGTTAGCTTTAGTTAGTCGACCAAGCTATGATAATAATATTTTCTCGAGCTCGCTTTCTTCGGAAGAGCTAGAAAAATTGATTAATCAAGAAGATTTTTCTTTCTTTAATGCGGCTATTTCTGGAACTGGTTATCCAACCGGCTCCGTTATCAAACCACTTATTGGGCTAGCCGCTTTAGAAGAAAAAATAATTGATCCTGAAGAAGAATTGCCTTGCCCAGAAAAAATATGTCTTTTAAATAAATATACCCAGGAAGAGACTTGTTATCATGATTGGAAATATCATGGACCAAGTAATTTGAGACGAGCCTTAGCTGAGTCAGTTAATACTTACTTCTATGTCGTTGGGGGAGGTCAGAAGAATTTTTCTGGTTTAGGTCCAGAAAAAATTAAAAATTGGTTAGAAAAATTTAATTGGGGAGATTACACCGGGATCGATCTCCCTGAAGAGGGAAAAGGAGTTTTACCAATTCTAGATCAAAATTGGTCTTTAGGAGATACTTATCATTTTTCTATTGGCCAAGGTCCTTTTGCTATTACTCCTCTTCAAGTAGCGGTTGCTTATGGAGCAATTGCTAATGGAGGAACCCTTTATCAGCCTCAAGTAGTCAGAGCTATTGCTCAAGAAACTGAATGGGGTCTAAGAATTATTGAAGAAAAAAGCCCTCAAATACTAGCTTCTTCTTTAGCTTCTAATGAAAATTTAAAAATTATTAAAGAAGGGATGAGAGAAGCTGTTACTTCTCCGGTTGGTTCTTCTCACGCTTTAAATAGTCTCCCAGAAGCAGTCGCTTCTAAAACGGGAACTGCTCAAACTGGTCAAGATGGTCATTACCATAACTGGATAGCTGTTTTTGGCCCTTATGAAGAGCCAAATCTAGTTTTAGTCATTATGTTGAAAGATGTTACCGAAAGTATGGTTGCTTGGAGACCAGCGGCTGTTGAAATCCTTAATTGGTATTTCTCTCAGCAAGATGTTAAACTTAAATAATATGACTCAGGAAGAAGAAATTAGAAAAGAAAGAATTCAGGAAGTAAAATCTCTTCAAAGGCAAGGGAAAGAGGTTTATCCAGCTCGAGCTGAGCGTACTCATACTATCGCCGAAGCTTTAAAAAAATTCCGTTTTTTATCTCATCGGAAGAAAGAGTTGATTTTAGTAGGAAGAATTTTATCCTTCCGTCATCATGGAGCTTTAACCTTTCTTGATCTTCAAGATGAAAGTGGAAAAATTCAAGTTTTCATTGGGAAAAAGACCTTAGGCCCCAAAGCCTATGATTTCTTTCTCCAATATTTTCACCCGGGGGATTTTGCAGAAATCCGTGGAACACTTTTAAAAACAAAAGCGGGAGAAAAAAGTATTAAGGGAGAAAAGATTGAAATATTAAGCAAGGCTCTTCGTCCCTGGCCAAGTCAATGGTTTGGCCTTAAAGATATTGAGACTCGTTATCGAAAACGCTATTTAGACCTAGCTCTCAATCCAAAAGTTAAAGAGAATTTTCTAATTCGTTCTAAGGTTATTAGCGAAATTAGAGAATTCTTAGAAAAGAATGATTTTATTGAGGTAGAAACGCCCATTCTTCAACCTCAATACGGAGGAGCAAAGGCTAATCCTTTCATAACTCATTTAGCGGCTCTTGATCTTGACCTTTATCTTCGTATTTCTCCAGAACTTTACCTTAAAAGATTGCTTATTGGAGGTTGGGAGAAAGTTTATGAAATCGCTAAAGACTTTCGAAACGAAGGATTAGATCAAAGTCATAATCCAGAATTTACCATGCTGGAATTTTACTGGGCTTATGCTGACTACAAAGCAGTTATGAAATTGACAGAAGAGCTTTTTACTTATCTTTTAAAAAAGCTTTTTGGAAAATTGGAAATTACTTATCAAGGGAAAGAGCTTAATTTCCGCCGTCCCTGGAAAAGAATGGATTTTAGTCAATTATTGAAACAATATACTAAAATTGATCTCGAAGAAGTTAATGCTTCTGCTCTTAAGAAAGAGGCAGAAAAACTAGGAGTAGAAGTGCCAGTTGGAGCGGCTAAGCCAGAAATTGCTGATCAAATTTACAAGAAATATTGCCGACCTAAAATTTGGGAACCGACTTTTGTTCTCCACCACCCTCGAGGGAGTTTTCCCTTAGCTAAAGAGTTAGCTAATAACCCTAATCAGACAGAAAATTTCCAATTAGTAGTTGCTAATTGGGAATTAATCAATGCCTTCTCGGAACAAAATAATCCTTTGGTTCAAGAAGAAATTTTTAAAGCTCAAGAAGAAAATTACCAACACGGTTTTAGCGAAGCCCAAAGAATGGATAAAGACTTTCTAGTTGCTCTTGAATATGGAATGCCGCCAGCTGGAGGACTGGGTTTAGGAATTGACCGTTTAGTAACTCTTTTAACTGATTCTCGAAATTTGAGAGAGGTTATTCTCTTCCCAACAATGAAACCCAATTAAAATGTTGTCTTTAGAATTTATTAGAGAAAACCCCCAGATAGTTGAAAAAAATCTTCAGAAAAGGAAGGTTAAAGTTGATTTAGGAAAAATTCAGAAAGAAGATCAAAAAAGACGTCGTTTGATTAACTCTTTGGGAAAACTTCAGAATGAAAAAAATATTTTAAGTCAAGAGAAAATTAGTCCGGTAACTAGAGAAAAAGGGAAGAAGTTGAAAATTCAGATTAAAGATAAACAAAAACAGTTAAAAGAAGTGGAGCAAGAATTGTCAACTCTTCTTCTTAGTCTTCCTAATATTCTTCAAGAAGAAGTCCCTGAAGGAGAAGAGGGGATTGTTCTAAGAAAGTTTGGAGAAAAACCTAAATTTACTTTTTTACCGAAAAGTTATTTAGAATTAAACGAAAAACTTAATTTGATCGACACTCAAAGAGCAGCTAAAGTAGCCGGCTCTCGTTTTGCTTATTTAAAAGGAGAAATGGCTCTTTTAGAATTTGCCTTAATCCGTTTTACTTTAGATTTTCTTCAACCTAAAGGATTTCTCCCAATTCTTCCTCCAGTAATGATAAAGCCAAGCATTATGGAGTCTTTAGGCTATGGGGGATTAGCTCAACAAGACATTTATTTTTTAGAAAAAGACAATTTAAATTTAATTGGGACAGCTGAACATAGTTTGGCTGCTATGTATCAAGAAGAAATTCTTGATCCCTCTTCTCTTCCTCAAAGACTTGTCGGTTTTTCTACTTGTTTTCGGAGAGAAGCCGGCTCTCACGGAAAAGATGTTAAGGGAATTATGAGAGAACATCAATTTGATAAACTAGAGATGTTTAGTTTTTCTAAGCCGGAATCGTCTAAAGAAGAGCAGGCTTTTCTTTTAAAAAATGAAGAAGAAATGCTTCAAGCGTTAGGTCTTCACTATCAAGTCGTCCGCCTGGGTTCTCAAGATATGGCGGCTTGTTCTTCCATGACTATTGATATTGAAACCTGGATTCCTTCAGAGAAACGTTATCGAGAGACTCATTCTTGTTCCAATTGTACTGATTATCAAGCTAGGGGATTGAATATTCGTTATCGGACACCAGATGGTAAAACAGATTTTCTCCACACTCTTAACGGAACTGCTTTTGCTATTGGTCGAATATTGATTGCTATTTTAGAAAATTATCAGCAGGAAGATGGTTCAATTAAGATTCCGACTGCCCTTCAAAAATATTTGAATTTCCAGGAAATTAAACGATGAAAGAAGAAAAGATAAAGATCTATTCTTCTCCAGTCAATTATCGAGTTGTCGGTTCAGGAAAGCCAGTTATTCTTTTACATGGTTGGCGTAGCTCTGTTAAAAGCTGGGCCTCTTTTCAAGAAAAATTAGCTGGAGAAAAAAGAAAAGTTATTATTCCTGATTTACCAGGTTTTGGAAAAACTCCTTTGCCAAGTAGCCAAGGTTGGCCTTTAAATTATTACGCTCAATGGGTTGAAAAATTTATCCAGGAATTAGGAAAAAGGGGAGAATTAGACTTTCCTTTGACTTTAATTGGTCATTCTTTTGGAGGAAGAATTGCCATTAAGTTAGGAGCTGCTAGAAAAATTCCTTTAGACTCTATAATTCTCATTGATGCGGCTGGTTTAATTCCTCCAGCTGATTTTTCAAAAAGAATAATTGCTGAAATAGTTAAAGGAGGAGAGATTTTTTTAACTGCTTTCTATTTTCCTCCTCGCTTTAAGGAATATTTAAGGCTTCTTGTTTATCAAATTATTCGACAAAAAGATTATTTGAAGGTTAGCCCAGAAATGAGAGAAACCTTCAGAAAGGTTATTGGAGAAGATTTATTTTCTCTTCTTCCGGAAATAGATTTGCCAACTTTAATTATTTGGGGAGAGAAAGATACTTTACTTCCTTTAGAACAAGCTTTTATTTTCCGAGAACAAATACCCAATTCTAAACTTGAGATTATTCCGGAATCTGGCCATAGTCCTCATTTAGAGACTCCTGATAAACTTCTTTCTTTGATTATTAATTTTCTCCAGGAGAATGAATAATCAAGAAAGTTGGGACAATTTTCTAGAAAAAAATGGGGGAGAATTTTTGCAGTCTTGGTTTTGGGGAGAATTCCAAAAAAAGTTAGGGAAGAACATTTGGCGATTGAAGATTGGTCAAGAACCAAACGTCCTCCAAGCTCAAATTATTGAAGAGAAACTGCCTTTGAATAAAAGCTCCTTTTATTTAGCTCGAGGGCCAGTCTTTTCTTCTAATAGTTCTCCAGCCGAAAAAAGAAAGCTTGAAGAAAAGCTTTGGTTAAAGATAAAAGAATTGAGTCAAAATAGTTCGGCTGTTTTTTTAAGAATTGAGCCTTTAACTGATTTGGATTTCTTTTCTTCTTTAGGTTCACCAACTTTTAAAAAGATTCAGCCATCAAAAACCCTTTTTCTTGATTTAAGTCCTTCCTTGGAAGAAATTTTTAAAAATCTTTCTGCTCGTTCTCGTTACAATGTTCGCTTAGCTGAAAGGAAAGGAGTGAAATGTATTCATAGTCATCAGAAAGAAGAAAACTATTTTTCTGCTTTTTTGAAACTGATTAAAGAAACTGGAGAAAGGAAAAGATTTCATCCTCATTCTTCTTCCTATTTCAAAGAATTACTTCAATTTATTCTTGAGGAAAAAAGGGGAGAATTATTTTTAGCTGAATATCAAGAAAAAATTATCGGTGCTTATTTAGTTGTATTTTGGAATAGGCAGGCCATCGATCTTCATGGAGCAGTTGATTATCGTTACCGTTCTACTAAAGTTGCCCATTTTCTCCAGTGGGAAAAGATAAAATTTGCTAAAAACAAAAATTGTTCTATTTATGATTTTTGGGGAATTGATGAGAAGCGTTGGCCAGGAGTAACTTTTTTTAAGAAGAGTTTTGGGGGAGAGGAAAAGAAATATCCTCTTGGTCTAGAAATTCCTTTAAAATCTAATTGGTTCTTAATCTATCAACTTTTCCGAAAAATTAAAAAAGTATGCTCTTAAGCTTACCTTTAAAGAATGCTTTATTAGCTTTTGCTTTTCTTTCATTCCTTCGCCAATCACTTTTTTGGCTTTACTTTTGGCAACTGAAGGAATATCGCTGGAGCCGAATTAAAGAAGAAATTAGTCGGAATCGAAAAATTATTCCTTGGAGAACAAGCGGAGCGGCTTTAATTATTTTTGGTCTCTCTCTTACTTATACTCCCTTAACCTTTAGCTTGGTTTTTCTTTATTTCATTTTTCAAGGAGGCCGTTCCTTGGAAAAAGCCTTTCGTAGAAATTGGATTCTTCCTCAGAAATTTACTAAAAAAATTCTTTTAAGCTTAATCTTAGCTATTGTTGGTTGGGGAGCTTTCATTTTTTTAAAAAGTTTCTTTTGGCTCCAGGCTATTCTTTTGATTGAAGTCATTTTACCTTTTTGGATAGCCGGAGCAGTAAAATTAGCAGAAATCCCTGCTAGTCAGGTTAAAAAGAAAATTATTGCCAGGGCAAAAGAGAAAAGAGAAAAACATTCAGAATTAATAGTTATTGGCATTAGCGGTTCCTACGGGAAAACAACCGTCAAAGAATTATTGAAAATTCTTCTTAGTTGTCATTGCGGGAAAGAAAAAGTTTTGACAACTACTCATCATGTCAATACTCAATTAGGAATTGCCCAAACAATTCTTCAAAAGCTTAATGATAATCATCGTTTCTTTGTCGTGGAGATAGGAGCCTATCAAAGAGGAGAAATAGAAGAAGTAGCCAAACTAGTTCAACCTAAAATTGGAATTTTAACTGGTATTAATGAACAACATTTGGCTCTTTTTGGTTCATTAGAAAACATTATTCAAGGAAAGCTTGAATTGATTAAAAATCTTTCTTCTCAAGGATGGGCTGTTTTAAATGGGGATTGTTCCCATTTGACAAAAAATAATACAAGAATAAGTCAAGAAAAATTTTTTGTTTCTGCCAAAGCCCCTAATCCAGAAAGAGAATTAGAAGTAAAGAATTTAAAGGTTTTCCAAGACCATCTTGAAACAACTTTAGCTGATAAAGAAGAATCGGTTACTCTTTCCCTTCCTTTAATAGGGAAAGAACAAATAATTAATCTTCTTTTAGCTGTCTTCACTGTTCAAAAACTAGGAATGACTCTAAAAGAAATCGCTGACTGCTTAAAAACTTCATCTCTAAAGAGTCCTCAAAAGATTATCAGAAAAAAGGAAGGCTGGACGATTATTAAAAATACTTATTCCACTAATCCTTCTGCTTTTTTAGCCGATTTAGAACATCTTAAGCTTTGGCCGGGGAAAAAGATTATAGTTACTCCAGGAATGATTGAATTAGGAAAAGAGGCCTCTTTTCTTCACCAAAAAGTCGGAAGGAAATTAGGAAAAGAAGCTGATTTAGTTATTGTAATAAAGAATTATTACTGGAAAAATCTCAGGAATGGATTTGAAGAAGGAAAAAAGATTGAAGGGAGAAAAGCAGAAATTGTTTTTCTTCCTCAATCAGAATCAGTAATAAAGAAAATAAAGGATTTTGTTCAATCAGAAGATGTCGTTCTCCTTGAAGGAAGAATGAGTAAAAACATTATTGATAAATTATGAAAGCTGTTTTAGGAGCTTTGTCACCAAACATTGAAAAAGACGACGCTTGGTTGGCTTTGAAAGTTTTTCTTCGTCCTTGGAGGTGGAAACAAGGTTCGGCTACTCAAGAACTAGAAAAAGAAATAGCTAAATATCTTCAATTAGATAATGCTTTTGCTTTTAATAGCGGACGTTCTGCCTTGATAGCTATTCTTAAAAGCTTAGATCTTCCACCTCAATCTAAAGCTCTGATTCCTGGTTTTACTTGTACAGTCGCTGTTAATCCTATTCGTTGGAGTCAATTAACTCCTGTTTTTATAGAGATTGAAGAAGACTTAAATATTTCTTTAAAAGATTTTTCTCACAAAGCAAAAGCGGGGGCTAGTCTTTTACTTGCTCAATCTACTTTTGGTTTACCCTTAGAGATGATAGAAATTCAAAAGATTGCTCAAGAAAATCAATTAATAGTTATTGAAGACGCTGCTCACGCTTTAGGAGCAGAAAATCAAGGAAGAAAGATTGGAACCTTCGGTCAAGCCGCTTTTTTCAGTCTTGGACGCGATAAAGTAATTTCGGCTGTTTCTGGAGGCATAGCGGTTACAAAAGACAAAGAATTAGCTAAGAAGATAAGAGATTTTCAAAAGAAAGCGAAGCCAGCTTCTTACTTTTGGATTGCTCAGCAATTGCTTCACCCTATTCTAACTTATTTTTTAATAATTCCCGGTTATCAGAAAGGAGAATGGGGGAGAAGATTGCTTCTTCTCTTCCAAAAACTAGGAATTTTAACCAAGGCTGTCCATAAAAAAGAGAAGAGGGGAGAAAAACCGACTTATCTCCCTGGCCAGTTGCCTAATGCTTTGGCAATTCTAGGAAAACACCAATTATTTAAACTGGAAAGGTTTAATCAACATCGTCAAAAGATAGCTCAAATCTATGATAAAGATATTTCTAGTTCGGAAATAATTAAACCTCCTTTTAAAAAAGGGAGAATTTATTTAAAATATCCCCTTATTCTTCCTCATCATTCGACTGAATCCATTCTTAATAAATTAAGAAAAAAGAAAATTATTCTTTATGATGGTTGGCAAAATAGTCCAATTGTTCCTTCAGATACAAAATTAAAAAAAATTGGCTACCAATTAGGAAATTGTCCATTTTCAGAAAAGCTCTCTCAGAAAATTATCAATTTGCCGACTCACATTAACGTTTCCCCAGAACAAGCCAAGGAAATAGCTATCCAGGTTAATAAAATTCTTTCCCAAGATGAATGAAGAAATTACTTATCGAGTTTTTGAATTGAATCAAAAGATTAAAGGAATTTTAGAAACTTCTTTTCCTGAAGCCATTTGGGTAAAAGGGGAAATTTCTAGTTTTGACCGTCAAGCCAAAGAAAGGAATATTTATTTTCAGCTTCAAGAAAAAGACAAGATCCACGATCGACTCTTGGCGAGTATTGACTGTTTTTTAGGAGAATGGGCCAAGCCCCGACTTCGACAGAGATTAGTCGAAGGAGGAGTAGTTAAACAGTTAAAAGGAGGAATGGATGGCTTAGAGGTTCGATTGAAAGTGAGAATTTCTGTTTATGCTCCCGGAGGCCGATATCGATTAACGGTTGAAGATATTGACCCGGCTTTTACTCTTGGGCAAATAGAGAAAAATAGGAAAAGAATAATTGATTATTTAGAAAAAAGCGGTCTTTTAGAAAAAAATAGAGAGGAAACTTTTCTGCCAGTAGTCGTCCAAAGAATTGGGCTTATTACCAGAGAAAGAAGCCAAGCTTATTTTGACTTTTTAAAAAAGCTAGAGAACAGTCAACTTTCTTTTACTATTCTTTTTCATCAAGCGACTGTTCAAGGACAACGATTGGCCCCAGAAATTTTGAAAGCTATTAATTATTTCCAAAACCATTTAGAAGAAATTGACGCCTTAGCAATTATTCGAGGGGGAGGATCTAGAAGTGATTTAAGCTGGTTTGATAATCAAGAATTAGCCGAAGTAATTGCTAATTTCCCAAAGCCAGTCTTCACCGGAATTGGTCACAAAAAAGACATTAGCATCGCTGATTTAGTCGCTTACGAAGCGGCTTCCACTCCTAGCTCTTTAGCTGATTTCCTTGTTAGTCGCAATGAAGATTTTTTAAGAAAAGTAGAAAAGATTGGAAGAGAATTAAAACTTTCTTCAACTCATCTTCTAGCTTCTCAAAAACAATTTATTTATCATCTTCAATCGGCTTTCCAAGCTGAAGCTCAAAAAAATATTCAAATGACTTCTCAAAAACTCCAATTCCTAAAAGAAGAAACTAGAACTACGAGTTTTAGAATATTGAAAGAAAAAAAAGAAATTCTCTTAGGAATAAAAGAAAAGGCCATTAATTTTAGTCAATCAATTCTTGAGAGAAATTGGAATAAGATAAAGAATTATCAAGAAAATCTTTCTTTTCTTGATCCAAGTAATGTTCTGAAGAGGGGCTTTAGTCTGACTACTATCAATGGTAAAATAGTTAAAAGCATTAAAGAAATAAAAGTTGGAGATATTATTTGGACACATCTCCAAAAAGGTAAAATTAAAAGTCAAGTTAAAGATGCCAAAAAAGAAAAGCAAATCTGATTCTATTGGTTACGCCGAAGCCCTCACTAGACTAGAAGATATTTTAGAAAGTCTCCAAGAAGAAAAAGTAGATATTGATCAATTATCTGAGAATCTAAAAGAAGCTTATAAATTAGTAGACCTTTGTCGTCAGAAAATTCAGAAGGTTGAAATGGAAGTACAAAGAATTGACCAGCAATTCGAAAAGAAAGATTAAAGAAAAGGATGCTTATTAAAGTAGCTGTTCAAGCAGGAGCCAAGAAAGACCAGGTTATTCTTAAAAAGGAAAAGGAATTTTTAGTTGAAACTCGTCAACCAGCTAAAGAGGGAAAAGCTAATCAGGCAGTTCGTCTTCTGCTTGCTGATTACTTAGGAATTCCCTTAAATAAAATAAGACTAATTCGGGGAAGAATACAACCCCATAAAATTTTTAGAATTTATTCCGATGATCGTAAAAACGATTGAAGAAAAAGAAATCTGGGAAAATTTTCTTCAAAAAGTTTCGAAAAAAACTTTTTTAGAGTCTTGGAACTGGGGAGAATTTCAAAAAAAACAAGGAAGAAAAATTTGGAGATTAGGAATTTATGAAGATGAAGAATTAAAAGGAGTGACTCTTCTTGTCAAAACTCCTTTATTAAAGCTGGGAGTTTTTGAGAAGAATTTTTTCTTTTGTCCTCATGGTCCAGTTATTCTAGATAAAAACTTAAAAGCTAGAAAAGATTTACTAGCAGTTCTCTTGGAAAAAATGAGAGTTCTAGCTAAAGAAGAAAAAGCTGTTTTTATTCGTTTAACTCCTCTTTGGGAATCAACGGAAGAAATTAAAAAACTATTTCAGTCTTTCGGTTTCCGAAAAGCTCCAATGTTTATTCATCCTGAAATAACTTGGCAACTTTCCTTGTTACCTTCTGAAGAAAAGATTCTTCAAGATATGAGAAAAACAACTCGTTATTTAATCAGAAAAGGGCTTTCCCAGTCAAGTTTAAAAATTACTCAAGGGAAAAGTTCAGAAGATTTAGACGGTTTTTGGAAACTTTACAAAGAAACAGTTGATCGTCATCG
Source organism: uncultured Candidatus Saccharibacteria bacterium (assembly GCA_964386365.1). GTDB lineage: Bacteria > Patescibacteriota > Minisyncoccia > Minisyncoccales > UBA1441 > CAYLQR01. The sequence goes on from CAYLQR010000027.1 coordinate 17,258, forward strand.
TTTTTCTCCTTTTTCTAAAGAATATCTTACTCAAGAAATTTCAGCTTTTCAAAAAGATAATCAAATTATGGTTTTTTCTGCCTGGCTGAAAGATCAATTATTGGCTTCAGCTATTATTGTTTTTTGGCAAGGAATTGCTTTTTATCATCATGGAGCTTCTTCTTATAAAGACCCAAAAGTGCCAGCTGCTTATCTTCTTCAATGGAAAGTGATTCAAGAAGCTAAAAGAAGAAATTGCCACCTTTATAATTTCTGGGGAATTGCTTCTACGGAATCTCCATCCCATCCTTGGCAAGGATTAACTCTTTTTAAGCGTGGTTTTGGAGGAAAGGAAGAAGCTTATTTAGCTACTCAAGATTTGATTCTTTCTCCTTTCTATTGGCTAAATTGGATTTTAGAAAAGAGGCGAAGAGCTAAAAGGGGAGTATGAATTATTATTTCCGTTCTAAAAAAAAGAAAAAAAGTAAAAAAAGCAGTAAATGGCTTTGGATCTCAGCTTTGATAACTTTTCTCACTTTAGGGGGAGCAATTACTCTTTTTTATACTCCGCTTTTCCAGTTAACTGAAGTACAATCTTCTTCTCCTTCAGTCTTCACTCAAGAAGAATGGCAAACTCTTGTTAGAAATAATTTTGAAAGGGGAAGAAGTCAAAGCTTGTTTTTAAATTTATCCTCTTTAGAAGAAAAGATCTTAAAAATTTGCCCTTCCTTAGCTAGCGTTTCTTTGAGCAGACAGCTTCCTCATACTTTAATCGTTTCTTTTACTGAGAGAAAAGCTTTTTTAGAAATTCAAGCTGAAGAAAGAAAATTCTTTGCCGATCAAGAAGGATTTATTTTCTGGACTCCTTCTGTTCAAGAAGATATACCAACCTTGAAAATTCAGGGGACTAATTATCAGTCGCCAGTCGTAGGGAATTATTGGTTGTCTTCTTTTTGGGAAAATATTTCTTCCATTTTCCTTTACTTTCAAGAAAGAGAAGAAGCTCTTTCTTTAGAAGAGGGGATTCTTAAGAATTCTCAAAGACTTGATATCATTTTATTTTCTGGTCCAACTATTTATTTTAGTCTTGAAAAGCCAGCAAGTGATTCTTTAAAAGCAGTGGAGGCTTTTTCTAAGCAGGAAGATTTTAAAAATTGGGAATATTTAGATTTAAGATTTTCTAACCGTGCCTATTTTCGTTAAGATGACTCTCCGTTTTTCTTTGACAAATAAGGAAAATATGTTACACTACAAAGGAAAGATTAAACTTGAAAATCTCTTTAAGCTTGTTAAAATAGAAAAATGACAGGAAAAAAATTTGATTCAGCCTCAAAACAACTAGAAGAATGCCAAAAAGAGAAAGAGCAATACTTAGAAGGATGGCAAAGGGCAAAAGCAGATTTTGTTAATTACAAAAAAAGAGAAAAGGAAGAAAATGAAAGGCAAAGAGAAGAAGCTCGAGAAATGTTGATTTTAAAGATTCTGCCTTTATTGGAAGACTTAGAAAGGCTAGAAAAAGCTAGTCAAGAAAAAGTTGAATGGGAAAATCTTCAAGTTGCTATTAATCAAATCAGCCAGAAGATAAAACAGTTTTTAAACAACGAGAAGATTTCAAGAATTAAGAGTGAAGGAGAAGAATTTGACCCTCGATTCCACGAAGCTGTAAAACAAGAAAAAAGTGATCAGCCAAAAGGAATAATTATTGAAGAAATATCTCCTGGCTATTTATATCAAGATAAGCTTTTGAGACCGGCTAAAGTAAAGGTCTCGGGTTAAAAGGTCTTTTAAACTTTAATTAATTAACTATCAAATCATATGGCTATTATTCCATGGGATCCATTTCAAGAAGTAGGAAAATTTTTTGATCAGGAAGATTTCCTACCCCTTTTACCAACTCGTTGGTTAAAATTTCCTTTGACTGATGTCTATAAAGAAGGAGACGATTTGGTTGTTAAGCTGGAAATTCCCGAAATTGACCCCAAGAAAGTAGAAATCTCAATAGAAGATAATCTTCTGAAAATTCAAGGAAAGATGAAGGAAGAAAAAGAAGAAAAGAAAAGAGATTATTATCAGAAAGAAATTCGGAGAACGGATTTTCACAAGGAGATTTCTTTGCCAACAGAAGTTCAGGCTAAGAAAGCCAAAGCTAGCTATCAAAATGGGGTTTTAATAGTAAAAATCCCTGAAGCAAAAAAGAAAGCAGCTTCAGCAAAAGTCCCTGTTCAGATTAAAGACTAAATTTCTTGAGCTAAAGAGGGAGTCGGGGCTAACGACATTTGTCAGTCAGTCCTGGCTTGTTCTTTTCCTCATCGTCTCTTAAAAAATTATTAAGTTTATGACTAAAATTATAGGAATTGATCTCGGTACTACTTTTTCAGCTATGGCAATCATTGAAGCTGGAGAGCCGAAGATTATTGAAAATCGAGAAGGAGCAAGAACTACTCCTTCAGTAATAGCGATTGATAAGAAAGGCGAAAGACTCTGCGGAGTCTTGGCTCAGCGTCAAATGATAACTAATCCAGAAAACACCGTTTTTGGAATCAAAAGATTAATTGGAAGAAAGTTTTCTGATTCAGAAGTTCAAAAAGATAAAGATCTTTATCCTTACCAACTAAGAGAGGCCTCTGATGGAGGAGTAGAAGTCAAGATAAGAGATCAATGGTACAAACCAATTCAGATTTCAGCCATGATTTTAGAAAAATTAAAAGCTGATGCTGAAGATAAGCTAGGGGTAAAAATTGAGGAGGCAATTATTACTTGTCCTGCCTATTTTAATGATGCCCAGAGGCAAGAAACAAAAGCAGCTGGAGAAATTGCTGGTTTTAAAGTAAGGAGAGTTATCAATGAACCGACAGCCGCCGCTCTTTCTTATGGATTACACCGTAACCAAAATCAACAGATTCTAGTTTATGATTTCGGTGGAGGGACTTTTGATGCTTCTATTCTTGATATTAGTGAAGATACGATTGAAGTTAAGGGAACCGGTGGAGATACTCATCTAGGAGGAAATGATTTTGATCAAGAAATCATTGATTGGGTAATTAAGAAATTCAAGAACGAAACAGGAATTGATCTTCAAAAAGACAGTCTTGCCCTTCAAAGAATTAAAGAGGCAGCTGAAAAAGCAAAAATTGAACTTTCGACTACTTTAGAAACAGAGATTAATCTTCCTTTTATCACTTCTACCGAAGAAGGACCAAAACATTTACAATATTCCTTAAGCCGAAGTGAATTAGAAAAAATGGTTGAAAATTATATTCAGCGTTCAATTGAGATAACAAAGAAAGTTATTAAAGAAGCAGATTTAGAAGTAAAAGACATTGAAGAAATTGTTTTGGTAGGAGGGCAGACTAGAATGCCTCGGATACAAGAAGAAGTCAAAAAATTGACAAATAAAGAACCAAATAAATCTATTAATCCAGACGAAGTAGTTGCTATTGGCGCTGCTATTCAAGGAGGAATTATTCAAGGAGAAATGAAAGACGTTCTTCTTCTGGATGTTACTCCACTTTCTTTAGGAATTGAAACACTCGGCGGAGTAAATACAATTCTTATCGAGAAAAACACAACTGTTCCAACCAAGAAAAGCCAAGTTTTTTCAACGGCGGCCGATAGTCAAACTTCAGTAGAAATTCACGTTCTCCAAGGGGAAAGACCAATGGCTAGTGATAATAAAAGCTTAGGAAAGTTTATTCTTGACGGAATCCCAGCTGCCCCGAAGGGAATTCCTCAAATAGAAGTTACTTTTGATATTGACGCTAATGGTATTCTAAATGTTAAAGCTCTTGATAAAGGAACTGGTAAAGAAAAGAGTGTTCGAGTAGAAAATTCAGCCAGTATTTCTAAAGAAGAAATTGAACGCTTGAAAAAAGAAGCTGAAGCTCACGCTGAAGAAGATAAAAAGAAGAAAGAAGCTGTTGAACAAAAGAATCAAGCTGAATTCTTGATTCATACAGCTGAAAAGACTCTTGAAGAAGGAAAAGACAAAGTTGAAAAGAATGAAAAAGAAGAAATTCAAAAAGCGATTGAAGAATTGAAGAAAGCTCTGTCCGAAGAAAAAAATGAAGAAATAAAAGATAAAAGTGCTCAACTTTCAAGTTTGATTCAGAAAATCGGAGCTAAGTTTTATCAGAATCAAGCTCCGGAAGGGAAGAATGATTCTAGCCAAGAAAAGCCGGAAGAAAAACCAGAAGAAAAACCAGAAGAAAACTCTTCTGACTCTTCAGAAGAGAAGAAAAAGGAATAATGGACAATCAAAACTTCAAAGATTATTATCAAATTTTAGGAGTCAAAGAAGATGCTTCGGCTGAAGAGATTAAGAAGGCTTATCACCGTCTAGCTCATCAATATCACCCCGATAAGGGGGGAGATGAAGAAAAATTTAAGGAAATGAGCGAGGCCTATCAAACTCTTTCTAACCAAAAGAAAAGAGCTCAATATGACCAATTAAGAAAAGTCTTTCGCCAAGGAGGAAGTTACAGCGGAGCTAACGGAGGGTTTGGTTTCAATCCCCAAGGAATGAATTTTGATTTTGACTTTAATAATAGCCGAGGTTTTGAAGATATTATTGAACAGTTAGAAGAACTTTTTAATTTTGACTTTGGCCGAGGATATGCAAGACAGAAACGCTCTTCCTATCAAAGCGATATCCAACTTTCTATCTCTCTCTCCTTAGCTGAAGTTCTTTATTCTCAAAAGAAAAAGATTTCTTTGACAAAAAAAGTTATTTGTCCTCGCTGCCAAGGAAGTGGAGCAGAACCAGAGACTGGCATGAAAGAATGCCCAGTCTGTCGGGGCCGAGGTCAAATTCCAAAAGTAGAATCAACAATCTTTGGAAGTTTTGCCCGTTATGCTCCTTGCCCAGAGTGCCATGGCCGAGGAAAAGTTCCTGAAAAACCTTGCAATGTATGCCAAGGAAAGGGTATTATAGAAAAGGAAGTAGAAATGGAAATTCTTATTCCAGCTGGAGTAGATTCGGGTCAAATCTTAAAATTAGTAGGCCAAGGGCAAACCAGAGCTTTTGGAGAACCAGCTGGTGATCTTTATATTAAAATTACAGTCAAACCAGAAGAAAACTTCGAACGGCATGGAGACGATTTGCTAAGTCGATTATCGATTGAATATTCAGAAGCTGTTTTAGGAGGAAAAAAGAAAATTAAAAATTTAGAAGGAAAAGAGATAGAAGTAAAAATTCCTCAGGGGATAGAGGCTGGAGAAATTTTAAAAATCAAGAATCAGGGAATTCCTCATTTCCGCCGATTCGGAAGGGGAGATCTCCTCTTACAGATAAAGATTAAAATTCCCAAAAAATTAACAGCTAAGCAGAAAGATTTAATCAAAAAGATTCAGGAGTCTGGCCTCTGAACAATCATTTAAAAGGGTCCGTAACTCAATGGTAGAGTAACTGCCTTTTAAGCAGTAAGTTGTGCGTTCGACTCGCACCGGACCCACATTTTATCTTTTATTATAATGTCTAAAAAAATAATCGCTCTGCTAGCTATCGTTGGTTTAATAACCGGGGGAATAGGTTTTTTCTTGGGAAAATATTTTTTCCTTTCCCAAGGTCCAATTTTTTCATCGGTTTCCTCAGAACCAGATAAAGAAGTTGATCTTTCTGTTTTTTGGCAAACCTGGAATGCAATTCAGGAAGAATTTATTGGAGCCGAGACCTTAGACAAGCAAGAGTTGATCTATGGAGCCAGTTCTGGCCTCATAGAGGCCCTAGATGACCCCTATAGCACCTTTTTCGACCCAGAGGAGGCAAAGATGTTTAATGAAGCTCTTTCCGGTATTTTTGAAGGAGTAGGCATGGAAATAGGGATGAAAGATGAACAATTAACCATTATTAGTCCCTTAGAGGGAACTCCCGCTCAAAAAGCCGGTTTACTTCCTAAAGACAAAATTATTAAGATTGACGACCAATTTACTCAAAAATTAAGTCTAGAAGAGGCGGTTAGTCTTATCAGGGGAGAAAGAGGAACAGAAGTTAGATTAACCATCAATCGTCCCGAAGGATTTAATGAAAAAGAATTTTCTCTAATTCGAGAAGAAATCGAAATGCCGAGTGTTAAATGGGAAGCCCAAGAAGAAGAAATTGCCTATATCCAACTTCATCATTTCTACAATAATACTGATCAGAAATTTGAAGAAGTAGCTTGGGAAATTCTAAGCCGTCCAGAAATTAAGAGGATTGTTCTTGATCTTCGAAACAATGGTGGAGGTTATTTAAACGTTGTCCAAGAAATTGGAGGTTGGTTTTTGGAAAACGGACAAACTATTGCTATTGAAAAATTTAGCAGTGGGGAAGAAATATCTTTAACAGCTGAGGGAAATAGTAAATTAGTTAATTATCCTTTAGTGGTTCTTATCAACCAGGGAAGTGCTTCCGGAGCTGAGATACTAGCTGGAGCTCTTCGAGACAATCAAGAAATAACCTTGATTGGAGAAGAGACTTTTGGAAAAGGATCAGTTCAACAACCAACTAATTTAATTGACGGATCAATGATTAAGATAACCTGCGCTAAATGGTTAACTCCTGACGGTCTTTCTATTGACCAAAGTGGGCTAAGCCCCGACATAGCCATTGAAATGACTGAAGAAGATTACGAAAAAGAACTTGATCCTCAGTTGGATAAGGCTCTAAAAATTATTAAAGAAATTAGCTTATTATGAGAATTATTCTTTTAGAAAATATTCTAAATATCGGGAAGAAGCATGAAATTAAAGAGGTTTCCTCTGGCTACGCCCGGAATTATCTTTTGCCAAGAGGAAAAGCAAAAATAGCTGATACTGCTAATTTGAATAAATTGAAAATTCAGCAGGAAGCTGAGAAAAAACGCCAGCAAAAGAATCTTCAAGAAATTCAAGAAACTATCAAAGGACTAGAGAACCTTGTTTTAGAGGTATCCGAGAAAGTAGGGGAGAAGGGGGAGTTATTTGAATCAATTACTGAACAAAAAATTGCTGATCTTCTTGGTCAGCAAGGTTTTTCTCTTAATAAATCCCAGATTGAACTAAAAGAACCTATTAAGAATCTTGGGAATTACCCAATAGAAATCAAATTAGACTCAAATACTAAAGCTAAAATAGAAGTGCGTGTCAAGGCGGAGAATTAACGAACGTTAACTATTTTAGCTACTCTTTGAGAATCATCGAAATTTTTCTTTCGGCGAGTAGTAAACTCAACCTTCCCGTCAGAAAGAGCGTATAGAGTGTCATCACTTCCTTTTTTAACATTCTTCCCAGGAATAAATTTTGTTCCCCTCTGGCGAACAAGAACCATCCCAGTTTTAACAGCCTGACCACCAAAAGCTTTTATTCCCAATCTTTTAGATTTCGAATCTTTCCCTAATTTAGTTGTCGATTTACCAACAGTCTTTGCCATAATAATTTGTAAGAATTATGAAGTCCTCGCTATTTTCTAAAATTATCAATTCTTAGCTATAATAATTTGTAAGAATTATGAAGTCTTCGCCATTTACGGTATTTCTTTCTACTTATTCTTGATTATAGACTATTTAGTAAGAAAATTCAATTTTTCTTTATGTTCCAAAGAGCAAAATTTTTTTTCAAAAGCCATTCTTCCTCATTGATTCTTAGCCTGACTGTCTTTTTACTCGTTCTTTTATCCTTTGCTCTTGGCTATTTAACCGGAAACCAGAATTCTATTATTCTCAAGGTTCTAGAATGATTATTCTTTAATCTTTGAGAGGATGATAGCGACGATGAGTTCTAGCCGCATAACGGTCAGAAGCATTAACGTAACGAGTAGTTGTATCTAAGGACTCGTGGCCAAGAAGAATCTGAATAGCGACTGGACTAGCGCCACTTTCAGCTAAATAAGTAGCGAAAGCGTGACGAATTCCATGAACATTAATAGGAACATTAAGTTTTAAAAGCTCTCTATACCTTTTAACTCTTTCTTCTAAATAATTAGGAGAAATTTTCTTTTCTTTTTGATTAACGTTTTTTCCTCGATAAGGGATAAAAAGATAAGGGGATTCAGTCCGGCCTCTTTTTTCTAAATAGTTCTTTAAATGTTTTTCCGCTCGGGGAGTTAAATAAACAAATCTTTCTTTTCTTCCTTTCCCTTTGATAAAAACTCGACCACTTTTGTCAATTTGATTACTTTTTAAGCTAATTAATTCTGAAATTCTCATTCCAGTTGAGAAAAGAACTTCTAACATGGCCCGATTTCTAAGAGCTGCTTTTTCATCTTTTTCAAATCTGCTAGGGGATTCAATTAATTTTACTATTTCTTGAAATTCTCCAACCCGGGGATGCTTTTTATCTTTTCTTAAGAGCTCAATGCTTTCTGGGGCAATTGGCGCCTTATAATCCATCTTAATAAGATATTTCAAGTAACCTCTCAAGCTAGAGAGAGTTCGGTTAATCGAGCCAGCAGTTAATTTCTTTTGAGGATTTTGGCCTAAGGCTGTTTTTCGATCCCGAGAAACTAAATAAGCTTTATATTCCTCAATCGTTCTTTTAGTAATTCTCTCAAAGGGGATTTTTACTTCTTCCTCTAAAAAGTTTTCAAAAGTTTTTAAATCTCTTTCATAATTATAAACTGTTTCTGGAGAATAATTACTAACTTTAATGTGAAGAAGAAAATCTTCTAAATTTTCTAACATAATCTTATTTTAGGTTATGCTTTTACCCATAAAGCTTTATTAAAAGGGCTTAAATGGCCATTATGGAATTGAGCATTTGAAGGATTATACTCACTTTCATCTTATTACTTTAAGGGAAATTTGTCAACTTCCCTATCAAAGATTAATCAAAAATTTCAGTTAATTTTTCTTTCAAGAAATTTTTAAAGAAATCTTTAGTTGCCTGCCAAGCTGGATCAGCTTTTATTTCTTCTTTCGACTCTTGATAATGCTCTTCAAGTCTTCCTTTAAGTAAATTTGACCAAGAAACTATTTTTTCATCTTGAGATAAATTTTTCCCCTTATCCTTTATCCAGGATAATAGATCGGGGTAAAACAAAAAAGCTCCTAATAATAGGAAAATCAATATCACAATGATCGTTCGAAAGAAACTAATCATAATTTCTTTAAAGCTGAATCAAGACGAGAAAGAACTTTATTTTTACCCAAAACTGTCGCAATTTCAAAAGGACCGGCTGATTGTTTCTGCCCAGTAAGAGTTACACGTAAAGGCCAAAGAACTGAACCGCGATCTTTCCCTTTTTCTGCTTCTTCCATTAATAAGCTTTTAATCCTTTCTTCAGTCCATTGTTCTGCAGACAATTTTGACAACAATTTTTTTAATTGTTTAAGAACTTTTTTAACTTCTGCTAAAGATTGTTCTTTCCAAATTAAAAGTTCTTTTTCGTAAACAAGCTCCTCTTGAAAAAAGAAACTCGTTAAAGGACCAATTTCCGAAAGCTTTTTAAGTCTTTCCTGATAAAGACCAACGATTTTCTCTAAAGAACTAAAGTTTATTTTCTCCCCTGTCATTGAAATTTTATAACTAGGAATAAACTTTTCCTCACCCTGATGATTTTCCTTCTCCAAAAGGCCTTCTTTTATTAAGAAAGGAATACACATTTTTGTCAATGAAGGAAGAGGTTCTTGACGAATATAATAACCATTCATCCAATCTAATCTCTTGATATCAAAGACTGCTCCACTTTTTTGGATCTGGTCTAAAGAAAATCTTTCCGTTAATGTACTTAAAGAGTAAATTTCTTTATCTTCTCCCCCACTCCATCCCAGCAAGGCAATGAAATTGACTAAAGCTTGAGGAAGATAACCTTCTTTTTGATAATCACTTACTGCAACAACTGCTTCACGCTTGCTTAATTTTCTTTTCTCTGGCGAAAGAACTAAGGGTAAATGAGCATATTTTGGCTGAGAAAGACCCAAGGCCTTTTGAATAAGAATTTGCTTTGGAGTATTCGAAATATGATCTGCCCCCCTAACAACATAATTAATTTTCATCTCGTAATCATCAATTACCACCGCTAAGTTATAAAGGGGTTGGTCCATTCCTTTAGAAACTACAAAATCTCCTAACTCATCTGTACTAAATTCTACTCGGCCAATAACGGCATCTTTAAAAACAACTTTCTCTCCCGAAGGAACTTTCAAGCGGACGACAAAAGATTGACCAGCTTGAAGCTTTTCTTTTACTTCTTCATCTGTCAAAGAACGACATTTGCCAGTATAGCGAGGAGGTTGGCCAATACTAAATTGATACTGGCGTTGAGCTTCTAATTCTTCTGGAGTACAAAAGCAACGATAAGCTTTTCCTTCATCTAGAAGCTTCTTGATGTAATTTTTGTAAATCTCTTTCCTTTCACTTTGTCGATAAGGACCATAAGGACCTCCAATCTCCGGTCCCTCATCCCAATCCAAAGAAAGCCAACGAAGATTATCTAAGATGTCTTTTTCCCATTTTCTTTTAGAACGGCTACTATCTGTGTCTTCAATTCGAATTACAAAAGCTCCATTATTACGGCGAGCTAAAAGATAATTAAATAAAGCTGTTCTAGCCGTTCCAATATGAAAAGGGCCAGTTGGAGAAGGAGCAATTCTTACTCGAAGACCTCCTTTTTGACTTAATTTTAAACGCCCATCAGTCATAGTTAACTGAAGATTTATTAGATAAATTCAAATATTGAATAAGATATTGAGCAATCTTCTTTCCTGATCCAAGTTTTGCAAAAGATCGAGCTTCTTTTCCCATTTCTCTCAAAGCATAAGGCTGTTGGAACAAGCGATTGACTGTCTCCGCAAAGAAACTTGGAGTAAAGTTTTTTTCTTCAATTACCACTGATCGCTCTTCATTGTGAGAAAAACGATAAGCATTAGCAATCTGATGACTACCAGCAACCTCTTTTGTTAAGGGAATAAGGATGCTTGGTTTTCCAAAAGCCGCTATCTCGGAAATAGTTCCGGCTCCGGCTCGAGAAATTATCAAATCAGATATCTTGTAAGCTCTTTTTAATCGCCATTCCTCTAAGAAAGAATAAGGAACATAAGATTCAAGTTGCTGATCATTATTAGTCATTACCTTGGAGAGGGTTTTAACAGTTTTAAAATCCTTCTCTCCGCATTGATGAATAATAATGAAATCGTCTAAAAGACTAGCTAAGGACCTTAGAACAATATTATTAATTACTTGGCTTCCCTGAGAACCCCCTAAAACCAATAAAACTGGCTTACTTAAATCTAGGCCTAGTTCTTCTTTAGCTTTTTGAAAATCAATTGGAGTTAAGAGTTCCTCGCGAACGGGATTTCCTGTTAAGAGATGCTTTCCTTCCCGAGAAGACTTGGTATGAGGAAAAGAAACAAAAATTTGGGTAGCCAAACGAGCTAAGATACGATTCGTCAAACCCATTTCAGCATCAGATTCATGAACTAAAAGTGGAATTTGAAAAAACCAACTCCATAAAGAGGCTGGAAAAGCTCCATAGCCTCCTTTACTTAAAACAATATCAGGACCAATAAAGAAAACATAGAAAAAACTTAGAAAAAAGCTTAAGGGAAAACGAAAAAGGATATCAATGAAATTTTTGAAGGAAAAATAACGTCTAATCTTTCCTCCAACAGTAGGATAAAACTTTGTATTTTCCTGAGCTAGAGCCAGTTTAGCAAAACGACTCCTTGGTCCAATGAAATAATATTTAAAAGTCCCCGGAGCTATTTTTTCTAATTCTCGGATAACAGCAATCACTGGATAAATATGCCCCCCACTTCCTCCTCCGGTGAAGAGAATCTTTATTTTCCGAGAATGATTAATTTTTCTTTTTTCTGGAGACATTAAAAAGGAAACCTACAGCCATTAATTCTGCCGTCAGGGCTGATCCTCCATAACTTATGAAAGGCAGAGGAATCCCTGAAACTGGCAATAAACCTAAATTAGCTCCGATATGGATTATTGCTTGGAAGATAAACCAACTGACAATACCAAAAGCAATAAGTTGAGAGAACAAATCGCGATTCTGAAAAATTATTTTAACACTAAACCAGCTAAAAAGTCCAAAAAGAATTAAAACAATTAAAGCTCCAATAAAACCTGTTTCTTCTGATATTATAGCATAAATTGAGTCACTCATTGAATGGGGCAAAAATCCGAACTTCTGTTGACTAAAACCAAAGCCTTTCCCCAATAAACCTCCGGAGCCAATTGATAAAATCTGCTGTCGAAGCTGATAACCACTTCCTAAAGGATTTTCTTCCAAATGGAAGAAAACCTTCAAACGAGCTAAACGATAATAAGAAAGACCGGCAAAGGCTCCAGCTAAAGCAAGAAGAATTGGAACCATCATCGCTATTTTTTTCCAAGAAATTCCACTGACAAAATACATGACCAAAGCAGTAGCAATAATAACCACCAAGGTACTCATATCAGGTTGAGCCAACAATAGACCTCCGATAATAATAGTCAGCAACCAAAAAGCAATAAAGAGTTCTTTTTCTTTAGTCTGCTTTCTCAATTCGGAAATGAGATAAGCCCAATAGAAAATAAAACTAATTTTTAAAAACTCTGACGGTTGAAAACGAATTGGGCCTACTTCAATCCAACGGCTCGCTCCTTTGACCTGAGGACCAAGAGAAGGGATAAAAGTAGTAACTAAAATCAAGAAGCTCAACAGAAAAAGATAGGGAATATATTTTTTCAAACGCTGAAGAGGAAAAACAAAAGCTAAAAAGCCCAGGGCTAATCCCGGTAAAATTCCATACAGGAGCTGGTGTTTGGCATAAACATAAGAAGTTCCAAACTTCTCCAATGAAAGAGGCATAGAAACACTTACTAGAGCCAAAAAACCTCCAATAATAAGAATAGAGACTACCGTCAGAAGACCAGAAAAACCTTGGTAAAACCTCTTCATGTTCCTAATTCTTTAACCCACTTCTGGAATAATTCTCCCCTCTCTCGATAATTACGGAAAAGAGAAAAACTAGCCGAAGCAGGAGAAAGAAGGCAGATTTTTCCTTCTTCTGTCCATTGATAAGCTAAGCGGACAGCCTCTTCCATGCTCCGAGCAAAAAAATGCTTTGGCAAATTACCTTTTCCTCCCTTTTTACTTACTTCTCTAGAAACAAGTTGCCAAATCTTCTCTCCTGTCGTCGGAAAAAGAATAAGATTTTTAATTCCAATCTCAAGAATCTTTTCAGCTAGAGATTGAAAAGATAAATCTTTTTCCGATCCTCCAATGATTAAAGTCCCAATTTGATCTCTAAAAAAATCTAGAGCGCCAATAGTTGCTTCAGGAATAGTAGCATTCGAATCATCATAAAAAGTTATCTTCTTAAAGATTCCAACTTTAGCTAACCTATGCTCTAAGGATTCAAAAGACTTAATAGCCTCTCTAATAATTTTAGAAGAAATTCCTAATTGCCGGCCAACGATAATAGCCGCCATAACATTTTGTAAATTGAACTTTCCTTTAAGAGGAATTTCCTCCACCATTATAATTTTTTCAGTTTTCTCCCCTTCTTCCTGACGATAACAAAGCCAATCTCGAGAAAGAAAAGAAGAAGCTTCCTCAACTTCAGCCAAAGAAAAAGCAAAAGATTTTCCTTTCTGTTTTTTAACTTCCTGACTAAGCCAAGGATCATCTAAATTATAGACTATTATATCTTCTTCTTTTTGAAAGCGAAGAAGATTTAATTTACTTTGGCGATAAGCCTCAAGATTAGAGAAATAATCTAAATGATCCGGATAAAGATTAGTAAAGACTGCTATTTCTGGACTTTTATCTAAATCGGCTAATTGATGAGAAGATAATTCATAAACATAAAAAGAATCTTTTTCTCCCAAAGAAAATTGATTGGCAAAAAGAGAAAGGATGGGATTCCCAATATTCCCTACTAGATAAGCTTTAAACCGAGCAGTCTTAAGAAGATGATAGATCAAAGAGGTAACTGTGCTTTTCCCTTTAGTCCCAGTAACTCCGATAATTTTAGCCAAACTATTATCAAAAAATATCTTTGTCTGAGAGCTTATTTCCACTCCTGTTTCTCTTGCTCTTCGAAAAAGAGGAAGATCTAAAGAAATTCCAGGAGTTCTTACCAAAAAGTCATAATCTCCGGGTGTAGAAGGAAAATCCTTCCCTACCAACAATTCGGTAGCTGAATCTTTTTCAATTTTATCTTGCCAAAAAGGAGAAAGATCCTTTTTCCCTTTTTGGTCAGCTAAACCTATTTTCTTTTTCGGAAAGAGAGAACGGAAAAAATTAAAAGAAGATTCCCCTTCTTGGCCTAAACCAACAATCAAAATCTTTTTTTCTTCTAATTCTTTTAATTTAGTCATCAGAAGAAATAATTTTTGCTTTGATTTCTCTTCCCAAAAAAGCTTGGCTGATTAAAGAAAGATTATAGGGAGGAGCGCTAAAAAAGAATTGGTTTTCTCTTTCTTTTGGAAAAGAAGCAATTTCTGGAGAATCCTCAAAGAAAGTTTGAATATCACTTACTAACTGCTGAGCTGGATCAAAAATCTCTACTCCTGGCAAAACTTCTTTTATTACCTCTTCAAGTAAAGGATAATGAGTACAAGCCAAGATCAAAGCTTCAATCCCCTTCTCTTTTAAAATAGCCAAAGAAGCATTTACAATTTCTTTTGTTCCTGGCTTCTTGATCCAATTTTCTTCCACTAGAGGAACGAATAAGGGACAGGCTTGAAAAAAAACTGAAGAAGATAGATCTTCTAAGGCTTTTTGATAAAATCCACTCTTAATAGTAGCTGGAGTTCCAATAATCCCTAAACGCTTCTCTTTCCCCACTTCTCGAGCTATCTTCAAAAGTGGAGCTGTCATTTCAAAAAGAGGTAAAGGAAATTCCTTTTTCAATTCTTGATGGGTAATGGCTGAAGCAGTATGACAACCGATAATAATTAGACTTGCTCCCTGTTTCTGAAGCCAAGAAAGATTTTGTTTAGTCCAGCGGCTAATTAACTTAGGATTCTTTGTCCCGTAAGGAAGGTGGGCAATATCACCAAAATAAAGAATTGGGAAATTGGGCAATTTTTCCTGAAGGACTTTGACCACTGTTAATCCTCCCAGGCCAGAATCAAAAACACCAAGCATTTTTTTAACCTAATAATCTAATGATAACTCCAAGAATAGCCGAAACAAAGCCAATAACCCAAAATCTCATTGTTACTTTGTAATGAGGCCATCCTTTGGCTTCGAAATGATAATGGATTGGACTAACTAAGAAAAGTTTTTTCTTCCTCAATTTTTTAGAAAGTAATTGAAGAATAACCGAAGCTGATTCTACTACCAATAAAAGAGCAATAATTGGCAGAACTACTAAGGAATCAGTAAAAAAAGTAACAACGGTCAAGAGAGCACAAAGGCCCATTATTCCCGTCTCCCCCAGATAAAATCTAGCTGGCGGAATATTGAACCATAAAAAAGCCAGTAAAGCCCCGACTAAAACCATGCAGAAAGCAGCTAAGTTAATTTGCTGACCAGCAAAAGCGATAACTGCCAGAGCGCTAAAAATAGAAACAAAAGTTCCTCCCGCTAATCCGTCAATCCCATCTATAACTCCCCCACTATAAACAGCTAACATTACCAAAACGAAAATTGGAATATACCACCAACCCAAAAAGAAATCTCCATTTCCAGGAATATGGAGAGATTGCATTCCTAATTTATTGTAAAACCACCAGGCACTAAAAAGAGCAATCGCCCCCATAATAAAAATTCTCCAAGATAAACTTAAACCTCCACCAACATATTTTCCTTTTTTCCGAACTTGAAGCCAATCATCTAATAAACCAAGCAAGGAGGCTCCAACTAAAACTGCCAAAGGAAGCCATGTTTGGCCAGGTCCAAGAAAATTGAGTTTTTCTAACCAAGGAATGCCGGTTTGAGCCAAAAGAAGAAAAAAGAAACTTACTATCAAGGGAACCATCCAAATCAACAAACCGCCAAAGCGAGGGACCGGCTTTTCAGCCGGAGCATGAATCTTGGGAGTAACTATTAGTTTCTGCCCATCAATGCTTTTTTCCTTTTTCCTTTCCTCCCAAAGCTTGTATTTATAAAGAAAGTGAGTTAGAGGAGGAACTAGAAAAAAGGCAATTAGGAAAGAAGTGAAACCTAAAACTAATATTTTAATTACATCAATCGCTATCAGAGTCATAAGCAAGATGATAGTAATTAAATAAATGGAAATAAGAATTAGAAGAAAGCCATCTTACTAATTCTTCTGTTTCTCCAAAACGATCTGGAGAATCAAGAACAACTGTTATCAGGTAAGTTTCTTCCTTCGGCTTTTTAAAAATGGACAAGAGGCTTCCCCCGTAATTAGGCAGAAAACCAGTTTTCCCTCCAATAAAATAAGAAAATTCTCCTAAGAAATGGTGAGAGTTAGCCATCTGATGATGGAATTCTCCGTTGGGAGTAAAAAGAGAAAATTCCTGACAACCGATCATTTCTTCAAGAATTTGGTAAGAAGGATTTGTTAAGAGATAATAAGTCAAGTTAATTAAATCTTGACTACTAGCAAGATTTGTCTTCCCCTCCACTTCCAGTCCAGTCGGATTAAAAAAACGAGCCTGTTTCATTCCCAATTCAACTGCTTTAGCGTTCATTTCCTGAACAAATTCATCGACTCCCTTAATTTCTGCTAGAGCATAAGCAGCATCGTTACTAGATTCAATTAAAGACATTCTTAATAAGTCTTCAACAAACCATTGATCGCCAGCTTTCAGATGACTAGTTTCTTCTAACTGGTCAACCGCTTGCTGACTAATGGTAACTAATTGATCCAAAGGATAATTATCAATGGCAATTATCGCCGTCATCAGTTTAGTAAGACTGGCAATAGCAAAAGGATGTTGACTATTTTTATCCAATAGTTGACGTTTTTGCCCCTGATCAATTTCTATTGCCAGAACAGATTGTCCTTGGAAAGTTGGTTCTTCTACTTCCCAATTTCTAATCGGAGAATATTTTTGAACTAAAATCTGCTCCGAACGTCGAAGATTAGCCAAATAAGAATCCGAGTTACTTAAACTCCAGTAAAAGTAATTCTCCAAAGCCGGGGAAAGAACAAAAATCCCCCACCCCAAAGAAAGAAGGGAAAGAAAACAGACTAAAATATTAAGCTTAATTTTTCTTGTCATGAGAATCTTCTTTTTCTTTCTTCAATCCCAATTCTTCTAACTGCTTTTGACTGACATCTGAAGGCGTCCCCATCATTAGCCCCCTTGAATCTCCAGTTTTAGGAAAAGGGATTACCTCTCTAATAGATTTCTCCCCTAATAAGACAGCCAATAGTCTTTCTAAGCCTAGAGCTATTCCTCCATGAGGAGGAACTCCATATTGAAAAGCTTTCAATAGATGACCAAATTTTTCTTCAATCTCCGCTTGAGAATGTCCTAAAACTTCAAAAACTGCTTTCAAGACTTCCCCCTTGTAAGATCGAAGGCTTCCTCCTCCGATTTCTTGGCCATTTAAAACAAGATCGTATTGATAAGCTTTCACTTCTTCCGGATGATTTTTAATTTCCTCTAAAGAATCAGTTTGAGGACGAGTAAAAGGATGGTGAACTGCCGACCATCCTTCCCGAGATTCTGTCTTTTCAAACATTGGAAAATCAAGAACAAAAGCAAAAGCTAATTCTTCAGTATCTTTAGGATCACTTCTCAAATCAGGCCGATCACTATTGTATTTCTCCATTACTTCTTGATAGCTTAATCGAGGAAAAGGCTTTTTTGTCAGGTGTTTCTTTGGAAAATGTTTCTCAATAAGGCCAATCATCATTTTTTCCATTAGATCTAAGACGTCATCTTGTTCTACAAAGGACATTTCTAAATCTAATTGGGTAAATTCTGCTTGACGATCAGCTCGAGTATCTTCGTCTCTGAAACAACGAGCAATTTGAAAATATTTTTCTAAACCAGCCACCATCAATAGTTGTTTGTATTGTTGGGGGCTTTGAGGTAAAGCATAAAAATTACCAGGATAAATTCTAGAAGGAACTAGAAAATCCCTTGCTCCTTCTGGAGTTGATTTAGTTAAAATAGGAGTTTCGACTTCAATGAAAGAATATTCATTCAAAAAAGAACGAATAAAGTTTTCTACTTTTTGACGAGTAATCAGATTATTTTTTAATCGAGGACGGCGTAAATCAAGATAGCGATAGCGCAGTCTTGTTTCTTCATTAATTTCATATCCATCTCCTGATACAGAAAAAGGAAGAGTTTCTGCCGAAGAAAGAACTTGCACTTTTTCTGTTTTAAATTCTACTTTTCCAGTAGCTAATTTAGGATTAACCATTTTTTCTGGTCTTTCTTTCACTTCTCCTTCCACTTCAATTACCCATTCGTTTCTTAAATCCTTCGCTATTTGGAAATTCTTAGGAAGAACAACCTGCATCAAGCCAGAGATGTCTCTTAAATCAACAAAAATGATTCCCCCGTGATCACGATAGGAATCTACCCAACCGGCTAATTTTACTTTTTTCCCAACCTGGCTAGCTGCTTCAAGAATAGTTATCCTCTTCATTCTATTAACGAATATATTTCTTAACTATTTCTAAGGTTTCATCCGGATCAAAGTCAGCTTTGACTACGTAGTCTCTTGCTCCTAATTCTAAAGCTTTTTCTTGAGTTTCTGGATCAGTGTAATTAGAAAAAGCTACTATCGGAATAGCCGATAAAGAAGGATCTTTCTTTATTTCCTTTAAAAATTCGAGTCCATTAACTTCTGGGAGGAGAATGTCCAAAAGAACCAGATCCGGCTTCAATTCTTTTGTCAATTTAATCCCCTCTTGAACAGTTTCCGCACTATGAACCTCAAAACCGGCTCGACTAAAAGTTTCCTGATACATTTTAATTAAAACCCTTTCATCTTCTACGAGAAGAATTTTCTTGCTCATAATTAAAAATTAATAAAATTAGAAATTTCTTTCAAAATAGCTGCCTATTTAAAAAAGATAAACTGACTAATTTTAATGTTAATACAAGTTAGGCCTTAAATCAAGTTAAGCTAGAAAACTTCTCCCTAAAATTCAAAAAATAATTTTCCTAAATTTAGAAAAAAATTATTCCTAGAATTTAGAGATAAAATTTAAAAAAGGAAAAGGGAAGAAAGGGAAAAATCTCCTCTCTTCCCCCATTAAAAGGTCTAATTGATCAAGTTTCCTTTCAATCAGATCAAATTTAATCAAATATCAATTATTGAAACTAGGAGAAGTAAGATAAAAACCTTCTTCTAAAAAATCTAGATTAAAAGAATAAATATTCTCAGCAATCTTTTTAGAGAGGTGGAAAGGCTTCCCTTCTCCTTCCCAGTCTACTTGATAACCGCTAGCAAGAAAGGCATTTTTCACCTTATAGACATCATCGAAGGAAGACAACGGTTGTTTGGCCACATAGTAGAATAATCTTAACGGAGGCTGATTGATTCCTCTTTTCTTAACGCTCCCTTTAGTAATTTATGGTTGGAATAAAGAACTATTTGGAATTCTACTTAGCGCATTTTTTTCAGGAATTGTGATTGAAGATTTTGTTTATTTTCTTGTTAATCTTGTTGTAAAATTCAAAGAATTCTTTTCAGAGTTTACAGATTACTACCCTTGGATAAAAATAAGGGGTAAAAAGATAATCCCTGTCGGTTATATAGTAGGAATCACTTTAGCAATTTTATCATGGTATTTCTTATGGAGATAAGAGTTAGCAAAAAAACTCAAAAATTTTCCTTCGGAACGTTGCACTAAATTTTTGTCCTTCGGAGAACATAACAGCGATTAAGAGACTTCGCTTTGCAGACTCCGTCCAAATTGAATTTTTGCGAGATGCCTTAAAAAATTCAACTTCTCTTAATCGCAGATGTTATAAAACATTTGCCTCCGTGCACCTACAAGGGAAAACTTAATAAGCTTATTCGCAATCATTTAATAAAGATAGAAACTCAAGAAAATTTAATTTATGATTATTGGAAAAAGTTTGCTAATTAAAATTCCAAGCTCTTCAAAGATTAGTTAAACAAAGAAAATAAATTTTTAAAAAAGAATATTGCGAATAATCCTTCTGTTCTTTTGAAAAAACAAATATCTTGAAAAGACAGCAGAATGGCGGGAACAAGAGAGCCAATCATCTGTTATTTTCGTTCAAAATCTTAGGAAAGAAATCCTGCAGGCAAAAATAAAAATGGATCGACTGAATGAGACTTATTTGGAAGAAGTGTTTGTAATTAGAAGAATTTAAGGAAAAGAAAAACATTTTAGTTGAAAAGCTATCCGAGTTAAGGTAAAAATTAAAAGATTTTGAACAAACCCGAACTCTGCCAAAACTGGGCTTTGGAAGCCAACCAAGTTAAAAACCTTGCTTTAACTGAAAATTTTTCAGAAATGAAAAACTTTCTACAAAAAATCGGCTCAAACCGCGAAATCGCGGACAGCCGACTTTTAATCATCTTTAAAAACCTCGGAATTTCCTTTATTCTCTACCTGCTATATGCCGAGTCAACGGCTCGTTCGATGTAAAAAATCAAGAATATAAACTATGGTGGACTTGAGGAGACTCGGACTTTCTTTGTCTAACATTACAAAAAAGGGGCAAAAACTATTTCTTAGCTGTCCAAAGCAATCTATGACTGCTCAACTCCATATCTCCATCACGAAGTTTTATATCAACTTCCTCAATATGTGCTTTATCTTTTGTTTTATTAAAATCTGGAATTATTGGGGCTCTTTCGAGGATTCCCACCACATCATTGATTGATGAATAAGCTTGATAAAATTTAAAATATTTTGATTCAACAAGCTTCATTCCAGATTGTTTCAACAATTTTTTTACCGACTCAAGCTTTGTCTCCCGATTGGGATAATTTTGCCCTCTTCCAAAAATTTTTTTGAGCTCAATTTTATCTTCTTCACCGATAGTTTCTTCAATCATTAATCCTTCGGTTTTTAAAACACGAAAACTTTCTTTAATAAAATCAATGTTAGCCGAAAGTGGCCCTCTTGAGCTAAAAACAATATCAAAATATCCGTCTCTAAAAGGTAGGTTTTTTCCGTCCGCGACCTTAAAAATAACATTTTTAGCTCCGACTCCCTTTTTTAATTTTTCTGCAGATTTTACATAATCATCAAAAGGGTCAATGCCAACAATTTCCTTAAAAAACGGAGAAAGTTTGAGTGTTAACTCGCCCGACCCACACCCTAAATCCAATACTCTAAAATTTTTGTTAGCGTATCTCTTAAGATATTCAAAAAAATTCGGTTTTTCTCCAGCCGTTAATTTACCTTGTCCATGAAACTCATATTTCCTGAATTTCTTTGAGTTTTTCTTATAAAAACTATCGTAATGGTCTTCCATGTCTATCTCTTTTTTTAGCGATAAATTCCAAGTTATTCTATTTTTCAAACTTTAAGTTTTTCTTTGGCAGCAAATTCTTCAATCTTTTTCCTTCAGTAAAATTGATTTAATTATTCCGAATGCACTTGGGAAAATCTGTTTCCCAAAACAAATTATCTATTGTCTGAACTCTTGCCCAAGGATTAAGGTTCTTGCTCTAAAATTAGAACATTCTCTTAATTCCCTAATTTGTGAATCAGTAAAATGGTGAGAAATATCTGCTTCGTAATAATATTGTCCACGATGAAGAGCTGTATGAATACCCTGAGGGTTTACAAAAGATTCTGTTGCTTTCCCCTTCCTTAAATTATTACATTGACCACATTTTACTTTATTAATTTCAATCTTTTAAAAGATTGATTGAATAACCACTTTGTTTAAATTTAGCAATTTGGGTTCCCCTTAATGTTTTCATCAAAATTTTTAGAAAGCAATTTACTGAATAAGATATTTTTCAGTTTCTCTGTTTTTTTCTGCGCCAATCTTAAAGTAAATTTCTTCTTCCCCCACTATCAAACGACTTTGGCAACGAAGATTGCAAGTTTCGTCGGGAGAAAAAGAACCAGTAGGATTATGAAGTTCTATCCTTAAACAATGCTCACTCAAGAGCCTTCGCTATTTTCTTGAGTATATCAAGCGTTGGATTTTTGTTGGTGGACTTGGGGAGACTCGAACTCCCGACCTCCACATTGCAAATGTGGCGCTCTAGCCAATTGAGCTACAAGCCCTTAAATATTTAGAAAAAAGAATTCTAACTTCTTTATTTTAACAAATCTAACCTAAAAATTAAAGAAAATTTATTTTACCTTTTAGATTTTTAAAAAAGGAAAGAGGGGAAAAGAGCGTTTCTGGGAGTAAACCTTAAGGTGGTTTACAGCGCCAGAAAACATCTTTTGCCCCTCTCTGAGTTGTAGCCTAT
>CAYLQR010000028.1:0-7898 GCA_964386365.1 uncultured Candidatus Saccharibacteria bacterium
AATAAAAACATCGAGCGTCAACACTCGAGGCCAATTCTTCAATACAGCTATTAAAAAATATTAAGAAAAATAGTGGGCACGGCAGGACTCGAACCTGCGATCTCTTCTTTATCAGAGAAGTGCTTTAGCCTCTAAGCCACGTGCCCTAACATTAAAGATTTTACCAAGAAAATCATTCTCCGACAAGAGAATAAGAAAAAAGAATTTTATCTTTTATTCCTCTCCAGTCGGCTTGCCCAAGAAAGATTGTATATCTGACTTCAAGCTATCTTCTTTTGCTTGAAGAGGCAACTCTATCCAAAAAGTTGACCCCTCCCCTTTCCCTGGGCTAGTAGCCCAAATCTTCCCTTGATGCATTTTTACAAATTCTTTAGCTACATAGAGGCCTAAGCCAGCTCCAGCACTATGGAATTTCTCTCCAGCTAAACCCCGAGAGAAACTCTGGAAGATTTTCTCTAATTCTTTTTTAGTCATTCCCTCGCCTGTATCCTGAATCTTGATTCGAACTTTACTAAATCCTATCAAGCGAAGACTAATTTCTACTCCTCCCTTTCGAGTATACTTTAATCCGTTGTCAATAATATTTAGAAAAACCTGACGAATTTTTTCTGAGTCTAATCGACAAGGAGGAATCTCTTCCTCCACTTTCTTTAATCTCAGATAAAGCCCTTTTTCTTCTGCCTGTGGCTTCAATTCTCTAATAATAGATTTGATTAAATCTACCAAAGAAATTTCTTGAAGATTCATCTTCAATCTTCCTGTCTCAATTCGACTAATATTCAAAAGAAGGTTTGTCAATTTGACTAATCTTAAAGTAGATTGATAGACCTCTTCTAAAGGACTAACTAGATACTTTGGCAAGGGACCATAATGATTCCGCCGGACCATTGATAGATAACCTCTAATAGCCGTCAAAGGAGTACGAAGTTGATGAGAAGTAACCGCTAAAAATTCAGTCTTAGCCTGATTAAAACGTTCGGCTTCTTCTCTTCGACTTTCTTCCCGATGAATAGCCCGAACTAGGTAATAACCAAAAACAAGAAATGCAAGAAAAACTGCCACTGTAATAATTCTTAAGCCAATGGTTGGCATCAAAAACGGCAAAACGAGCAAGGCCATTGCTATTGCTCCTACCGACAGTTCAGTAAAAATAATTTTAACATCCATCAGGCGATATCTGATTATGGCATAACTAAGAATCAAGGGAGAAGGAATAAAAAGACCTAAGAATAAAAGGACTAGAAACGTAGCCAAAGGACCAAAGGGATTAAGCTCATACATAAAAGGAAAATTCATAAATCCTGTAAAAACTCCCGTCAAAGTTCCTAAAATAATAAATTTTATCTGTCTTCTCTTAAAGTCAGTGCTTTTAGAGGACCAAAAACTCTTTAAAAGAAGATACAACCCTAATAAGAAAAAAGCAACATAACCAAAGAATATATAATACTTGTAAAGAGGCCCCGCCGAAGGATAGTTGGAAAAGAAAAGAATTGAGTGCACTCCTTTAATATACCAAGGAGTCCAACATAAAAAGGCAAATATAGAAGACATTACATACCCTAGCGTAAGAATCTTCTTATATTTATTGCTAACCTTCAAAAGAGATGCTATCCAATGAAAATAAAGGATTGGAATGAAAATCGCACCGAAATTTAGAAGCCGAGCAAAAAAATACGCTAGATTAGTATCCCTGCCACTCAATTCCAATATTATAAACCAACTATAACCCCAGATAGCGAAGCTTAAAGAAAAAAGAGTGTAAAGAAGATTGGGCAGGGCTTTGCTTCCTCTAAAATATACTAGCGCTCCAAAATAAATATTCAGAGTTGCTGCTATAAAAATTCCAATTGCATAATAGTGCAACAGCATAAGTTCTTAGTTAAAAGGATGTTTAGAATATTTCTGTTTAAAATCCCGATAAATAGAAGTTATAAAAAACAAATGGTAATAAAGAGGGTAATTTTTTCTAAGCCATTTTTTAAAAGGAATTTCCAACTCTTCAGATACCTTCACTAATTGACTATTCTCTCGGAGAAATTCTACAAATAAATTCCCGACTTTTAAATTAACACCCCTTACATGCTTTGATTTCTTTTTCATCCAAGGATCAATATCAGCTACTGGATAATGGTCTTCCAATACATCGTCTGGATTTAAATTTAGCATTGCGTCTTTCTGACCATCCCACTCTACTAATTTACTTTGAGGATTAATATAAAATGTACTTTCGCTTAAAGTTTTATCATCTGAAGAATCACACCGTATCCACTTTCCGTTTAAATAAACCATAGTGTAAACATGGGTAGAAACTCTATTAGGTAGTTTTCGGAGTGAAGGAATCACTACTGGTCCAAAATATTTCTGGCCATAAACTTTCATTACTCCGTATCCGGCAGGAATTTTACTTACTCGAAGAAAAGCAACCAAAAGATTAGCTGAATTAGTACAGGTTCCTCTTCTTTTGCGAAGAGTCTCCGATGCCTTGCATTGCCAATTTCCCACTGAATAAAAAATATTATCCCTTACCCAATAAAAGAACTTGACAGCCTTAGTTTGATTATCGTCTTCCTCTTTTATAATTTCCTGTACCGTCTTTTGAATCAACGGATGCTTAAAATCACAATATTCTGTCTCTTGAAGAAAATTAGAAATATCTTTTTCTGTCCTCATATTTCGTTGGAGATAACTTTTAAAAGCTTTTCAGCAATTTCTTCTTTTCCCAGGCACTCAATTATTTCTTTATTCTTCTGGATAACAAAAGCCCGGTGTTCTTTTTGGAAAACATCGTCAAAATTGTTAGCAACTATTAAATCTGCTTGGGAATGAAGCATGCTTTGGTAAGCCTTTTCAATTAAAGCTTCTTTAGTCAAACCGACTTCTAGTTTAAATTTCACTAATTTGACCGAAGAATCCCATTCTTTAATAAGATCAACAATCTTAACAGTCGGTTCAAAATTGATACTCAAGTTTTTCTTTCCAGAAGAAATTTTTCCCTTCCCTATCTCAATGGGCCGATAATCGGAAACAGCGGCTGAATGGATAACAATATCATAATCACCTTGAGAAATTTCTTTCTCCATCATCTCTAGAAGCTCATCGAAATAATGGAATCTAACAATCTCTAAAAATTCAGAGGCCGGGGGAAGTTCTGCTCTGACCGGACCAAACAAAGCTTTTACTTGAGCCCCTTTCTGACTAATCAGAGAAGCAATTTTTGCCCCCAAAGAGCCACCAAAGACATTGGTAATAACCCGAACTTTATCAATTGGGATCCAAACCGGTCCAGCTGTCAAGAGAATTTTTTTACCCTTTATAGAGTTCATGAGCTTTTCTTTCTTTCCTTTTTAAGGAAGTGATTAAAAGAAAATAGTAAGGGGGATATTTTCTTCTAAGCCAAGATAAGAAATTTTCTTCTAATTCATCACTCCGATGAATCTTTGACCCCTGTTCTCGAAGAAATCTTAGATAGAGATTGCCAATTGTTAAAGGTAAGCCCTTAGCGTGCCTCGGTTTCTTATCTAATTGTTGATCAATATTTGCCAAGGGACCAATATCACTATAAATCATCTCTCGGGCAATAGGCATCACTTCATCCTTATCCCCTTTCCAGTCAATCAAATTAAAAGCTGGATCAAGCTTAGAAACTTGATGAGAAAACTGAGGATCAAAAGAGGGATCAACTTTAACCCATTTACCATTTAAGAAAGCATAGGCATAAACATGAACCGATTGAGGAGAAACGAGTTCCTTAAATAGAGGAAGCATCAGTTTTCCAAAATATTCTGGTCCGCTTACCCTCATAATGCCATAACCAGCCGGAATTTGATCAGCTCTCAAAAGAGCCACCAAAAGATTAGCGCTATTAGTACACATCCCCTTCCCTTCCTTGAGAACCGTCGAGGCTTTCTTCCCCCATTTACCAAACTGGTAAAGGACATTATCCCTCACATAGTTAAACAATGTTCTAGCCTGTTCTTCTTCACTCAAATCCGAACGGAGTAATTTATTAGCCGTTGATTGGATTAAGGGATGACTGTAATCACAATATTTAGTTTCCTGTAAAAATTCCGAATTTTTCTCCACCATTTTACTTATTTAAAAGCAAACTTTGAGTTTTTTCAAAGATTTGATTAATCTCGGCCAATCTCCCCATTCCTTGACTCTTATTAGCTAGAGTCCCCTCTTCTGGCCCAACCAAATAATAATTGTTTCTCTTTTTTAATTTTTCTATATTCTCTTGGACAGAAGGATTACTCCACATATTTTTATTCATTGAAGGAGCAATTACTAAAGCCTTTTCTCCAGAAAAGGCCAAGATGGTTGAAGTTAAACAATTATCAGCCAATCCGTGAGCTATTTTAGCTATTGTATTAGCAGTAGCTGGAGCTAAAACAAAAATCTCTCCCCAATCAGCTAATTCAATATGGGAAAGAGCACTTTGAGTAAAATTGCTTTCCCAATCATCGGTTAAAACAGGTGATCCTGAAAGGGCCTGGAAAGTCATTGGGGTAATCATCTGAGTGGCTGCTTGACTCATTACTACTCTTACCGAAGCCCCTTCCTTAATAAAAGCCCGGACTAAAGAACAAACTTTATAGAGAGCAATTCCCCCACTAATTCCAATAATTATTTTTTTCTCTTTTAAAGAAGGCATATTTTAAAATATTAATAATAATTATTTATATTATTTTCTCTTCTTATATTTTACCTCAATTCTCGAAAGACTTCTAATTCTCAAAACAATCTTCTTTAATTCTTAGAAAAGATAATAGCCGCCGGAGACCAAGCAAAGAGAATCCCTCAAGTTCTTGTTACAGTAGAGGGGGAAAAATAGAAAATAACAAGCTCTTTAGAAAGAGATTGATATTAGAAAAAATGTATAAGATAGATTATCAAGGGATTTTCTCAAAAAGATTCGCCCCTTTTATCTCTATGCAGTTTATTTCTACTTAGTCTTTCTTAACTTCTTTGTTTCCTTTGATATAGAAAGACATTTTACTTTTGCCTTGGAAAGTAATAACTCGTTGAGGTTTCCAAAAGTTTAAAGAATCAGAAAAAATAATTACCCTCGCTCCATCTTTTAATTCTTCCTTAAATTTCTTTTCAAGGTGGGGATAAGCTTTTGGTGTTAAAAAACAAAAAACAACATCGGCCTCACTGATATCTGCTTGATAAAAATTCTTCCAATAAACTTTTGCTTGATCAGAACAATGATGAAAAAAAATAGATATCTTAGACCAAAGATAAAGAAAATGCCACAATTCAAACCCAGTAGATTGAGCTTGATATTCTTTGGCAGCTATAATCAAAGATCGCCCATCACCAGAACCTAAATCATAAAAATGCTCTCCGGGTTTTAAAGAAGCTAGTTCCATAGCTCGACGAATTTTCTTCCTAGGAGTCCCCACATAAGGAGAAGCAATAATACCAGCATAAACTTGATTTCCAATTTCAAGCACTCCGACAAGAACGATTAGAGAAATTAAAAAAAGGGATAGAAACAATAACATTAAAATTTGAATAGATTATTCACAAAAAGATATTCAAGGCAAAAAATAAAAAGAAATACGAGGGAGAAAGCAATAAATATTCTCCTTCGCTTTGACCATCATTTCCTATGACTTCGTCTTCCATCTTCACGTCCTTCTCTGAAGCCACGCTCGTAGTCTTCGGCATCACTCTGCTTTGGACTTACAATAGCATCAGAAAAGCCACGAACGATCCCTTCGAAGACGTTGTCTTTACTGACGGAATCAGCGTACGCTCGTCCGTCCCGATATCCTCGTTCGCGCTGTTCCTTGGACATATTTTCTCACCCCCTTATGAAAGATCTACTATTCTGAGTATAATCTTTTCCCATAATTTGTCAACAGAAATACACACAATGTATCTGTTTAACCTAATCTTTCGTTTGTGCACTGCTCTTTCTCACTTTTAGCTAACACTGAATAATACCGAACTATAAATTACCAAGGGATTTTTCTATCTCCGCCTCCAGAAAAAGACTTAAGGTTTTTTTAATTTTATTCGATTTAATTTCAAAGGGAATTCTATCCAAAAAGTAGTCCCTTTTCCCTTGCCAGGGCTAGTCGCCCAGATTTTTCCTTCCTTTATCTTACCTCAATTCTCGAAAAACTTCTAATTCTCGAAACAACCTTCTTTCTTTTTAGCCGCAAGGCATCCCTCTTTAAACTTGACGACTATTGTTGAACCTGATATTATTCCTATAATTCAAATCTTAGTTAAAAGGAGGTGTTCCAAAAATGCCTAGAGGTGGCAAAGATAGCGGTCACGGAAAGCCGGGCAAAGGGAATCCTGCCGGTCCTCGTCACGGCGGAGGGAAAAAGGGCGGATAGTAGCCAGCTCCTTTAGGAGGGGGATGTTATATGTCCTCCTCTTTTTTATAAGTTAACAAGTTATTTTTTTCATGAAATCCTTCTCCAACTATTATTTTCCAAAACTCAAAACTTACCACTTGTCAAATGGATTAACTATTATTTGGAACCCCAGAAAAGAGATGAATCACTTTGAGGTTCAAGCAATAATTAAAACAGGAAGTGCTCAAGAACCAGCAGGAAAAAGCGGATTAGCTCATCTTCTTGAACACTTGATTCTCTTTTCTCCGACTAAATCCTTCCCTACGCCAGAAAGGATTTCTCGTTTTACCAATCAAATTGGTGGTTGGATTAATGGAGAAATCAATTACTTTTCTCTAGAACTAGAAGCAGACTTTCCTCTAGAAACTTTCCCTCAAGGAATAGACCTATTAAAAGAAAAAATCTTCTATCCCCATTTTCAATCAGATATCATTAAAGCTGAAAAAAATCGTATTTTCCAAGAAATCAGAAGTCGAAAAGATTCTCCAGAAATCCAAATTTTGGATTTGCTTTACGAAGAGAGAGCTAAAGAAAAAAATTCTGCTCTCCGAAACCAAGTAGGCTCCGAGAAAGCAATTTCCAGAATAACAAAGACAGATCTTCAAGAATTCCATCAGAAAATTAGTCAGCCAAGTAATGTTCTTTTTATTATCAGTGGTCCATCTTCCTTTGAGAAGAGCATTAAAACTAAAATTGTTCCTATTTTAGAAAAAATAAAAAAGAGAAAGAGATCTCTTCCTCCCCTTAGAAAACTTAGCTTTTCTGATTCTCTTAAAAAAAACTATTTCAGAAAAGATGTTCAAGAAACTTATTTTAGTTTTTCTTTTCCTTTAGAGCCTTTTTCTTCTTCTGAAGAAAGAAAACTTCAAACATTACATCACCTTTTAAACGACAGTGAAGACTCAATCAATAGCCAAATCAGAAAAAAAGGATTAGCTTATCATATTGAGACTGATCATTTTCTTTTGCCTGATAAAGCTTTCTTCTATTTTTTCGGACATACAAAAAGCTTATCTCAAGTTAAACAAATTTTTAACTTTCTTCACCAAGAGCTAGAAAAATCTTCTTCTCCCTTCCTGACTCCTTCTTTGTTCCACTATGCAAAAAGACAATATCTTCTCTTCTCTTTAACTGATTATGAATCTCCGGTCTCAACCTTTTTCTCAATAAAAAATCATTTCCTAAAAACTGGAAATTTTCTAAATCCTCGTCAAGAAATCAAAGAAAGAAACTCAATTTCGATAAGCCAAATGAAAGAATTAGCTAGCAGACTATTCTCCTCTTCTCAAGTAAATATTTTGACTATTGGAAAAGAAAAATAAAAAGTCTCAAGAATAATAGTCCCCGATGGATTTACTCTTCCCCAATAATTTGAACTTGGACCCTTCTTGGCCGAGAATGATCTAATTCCACTAAGATCACCCTCTGCCACTGACCTAATTGTAGTTCTCCATCAATTAAATTTAGAGTTACCGCCGGTAAAAGCATTATTGATTTGCAATGCGAATGACCATTTTGGCA
>CAYLQR010000029.1:0-13285 GCA_964386365.1 uncultured Candidatus Saccharibacteria bacterium
TCTATAGATGCTTCTTTTAGAACTATTGCCTTCGGGTAAAAAGCTGAAAGAAGCATTTTTTTTAATCATTAAAAAACTTGAGACCTTAAAGCCTCAAGTTTTTCTTTAATTACCTTTTTAGCTACCGGATAAAAAGGGTCAAGAGCCCTTTTTATTCCTTTCAAATATTATTTTAGAAAGCTTCCTGGCCTTTTTTCCTATAATTTTATTTCCCAACTAATTATTTAACTTTCCAAGAGTAGAATTGACTCTATCTTACCATTCTACCAATACCGACTTTGTTGATTTTTATTTCTATTTATATCTCTCCCACCATTTTTCAACAAAAAAGCTATTTATCTCATCTTCTATGGCTAAAGTTAATTTGATTAAATTATTATCTACATTGAAGTATTCTTTTGAGGAATAAAATAAATCTCCCCTTTTGGGGTATCGTAAAATATTTATATCCTCATATTTATCTAGTCGGAATTCTTCAATACAAAGATCTAAAAGCGTAAATATCTTATTGTTATTCCCAGAAGTTCGGGCCAAGGATTCAGCTAATTTTTTCAAATTATGACCTATTTCCTTAAGTTTTTTCTCTTTAGCATACCTCTTGTCAAAAAAGACTAAATAAGCCTTGCCAAACATCTCTACGGAAATTAATAAACAATAAATGGCAATCATCTGTCTCCCTTTTTCACTTAGAATATTTTGGTAGTAAAATTCTCGCCAAATTTTCGCATTATTCATCATTCCAATTGGAGTTACATCATACTTTGTTTCCATTTTTTTAGATAAACTTTATTCCTCAATTAATTTTTTGACTTTTTGTTCTCCATTACATCTCCTCTACTCCGCCGCCGAATTTCGTGCTCCGCGAAGTGGGGCGCGTCGCGGTTATTTTTCCAATGCCTCGATGTAGGGTTCAAAAACCTCTTTCATCTTAATCATCATTTCTATCATCTTGTCTTGCAATTCAGGCCATCGCTCTTTATCGCGAAGCCCTACTCCCTTGAACCCTATTCTAATTCGGCTTGCTCGGCGGTTATCAAGACGTTGCCACTCCAGTTTCTGCTCTAACCTTGACTCAATTTCGTCTTTGCATAAATATAGTTCGTCAAACCGCGCCTTATTCAATTTGTCGGAGTCCTTCCCGCGGTCAAAGTAAATTTCGCAACTAGCCTCATTCTTGAGGATAATAAAGCTGAACGTAATTCCTGATCGTCCTCCGCCAATTCCAATCCAATGGTCAAATCGGGGAGAAATATTATTGAATAGGTCAGTTTTATCCTTTGCTCGTTCAAGAAGCGAGACCCAAAAATCTTTCCGCTCATAATGTCGCTCGGCAAGTTCTCGTTTTTCTTTCCCGGCTTCTTTTACAACTTGGCTTTGCCCCACTTCTGCAGAGAAAAGTGGCGCCGCTGGAGAATTATCAATTCGGATTGCTTCTAATTTGATAAGATAAAAAGCATAATCCGCAGGCGTTACTTCATTGAGCCACTCAACGGCTTTGATATGTTCTTTGCGCGGTGCACTAGTAATCCAAACAGCGGTTTTTGCACCAATCATTGAAAGATAAGTTAAGATTTTTCCGAAATGGTCGTGGTTTGTTCGCTCAAGCTGATTTTCAATAATAACTATCCCACTCTCGTTTTCACCGACTAAATCAACGAAAAAATCGCCGACTTTTTTCTCCCGTTCAGCAATCGTTATTCCCAGGCCGACTTGCTCATTAAGATAGTCAATGTTTTTCTCCAACCAGCCTGTAAAATCTTTGGCCTCATTCTGCCAAAGTTCTCTCAGCGGCACTTTTTTAATTTTGCTAATTTGTGTATTCATAAAATTATTTCTTCAACTTTATTTTTTGCTTGTTCCAAAAGCTGTTTTGCTTTTGAGCGAGCTTCGTGGGATTTTTGGACCAAATCCGCGATTTTTTGCTGCGTGATTTTAGACAAAACAGGTATAAGGACACTCTTAATTTGTTCGGGTTTTCAGGATTTCCCCCTTTGTGCCAGTTCGCAGAAGAATCGCAAGAAGTTCGGTATCGCTTAATTTATCAGCGCCATATTTTAACAATTTTTCTCGTGGGCGTTCATCTTTCGGCAATTCTTTAATTGTTTTACTAATTTTAGTTTGCATAATTTATTTATTTCGTTAAATCATCAATACTAATACTAAAAGATTTAGTAATTTTTTAGAATGTTCCGATGGTAGAATTAGGACTCTCATCATTTCGGGAATAGTTTCTTTTATCGCCCTCATTATTATAATGATAAGTCAAAAGACAGAGAAAAGCAAAATTATTTTATGTTAAAGAAATCCTGGAATCTCTTAGTCCTTGACAAGATTTTCATCATCTGCTAATCTGTAAATGCTTCTTCTGGAGCTGTTGCCTTCGGGTAATAAGCCGGAGGAAGCATTTTTTTTCAGAACAGAAAAACTCGAGCTTTTTTAACTCGAGTTTTTTCTTCGATTCAATTCTATGTTGCGGGACTAGGGATCGAACCTAGAGTCTTCAGGTCCAAGGCCTGACGTGTTACCGTTACACCATCCCGCATTCTTTTCAATCAATCTTCTCACAAAATTGGATGATTGCCAACTCTAGAGGAAGTTGAGGAAAATAGGAACGCTCAATTTTAGGCTGAGCATTCAACAGAAGATTCAGGACTTCTTGAATATCATTTAAGGAATAATTCTTTCCAAAATCAATAATTTTCTTCTTTTTTTCTTCAGTTAATTCAGTCATTGTCAAATCTTGAAATTGAGGATCAATTTTGAAGAGAAGAATTCTTCTTAAATAATCACTCAATGCTTGGCTAATTTCTGACGGATCTGATCCCTGATCTATCAATTGATTTAATAAAGATAAAGAAGAACTGGTTTCTTTTTCTAAAATAAATTTTGTCAATTGACGAACAGCTTCCCCTTCTACTAGTCCTAAGAGATCCTGAACTTGAGCCACTGTGATTTTTGGTTTTGATTTGCTTAAGGCTAAAGTCAAACATTCATCAAGCAAGCTTTCTGCATTCCTTAAAGCTCCTTGAGCTTCTTGAATAATCATTGAAAGAGCTTCCGGTTCGTAATCTACTTTCTCTTTCTTAAGAATAAATTCTAATTTATTTCTAATTTGTTCTTCCTTCAATAGGCGGAAATCAAAACGTTGACATCTGGAAATAATTGTCGAGCTCATTTTCTTTGCTTCTGTCGTAGCTAAAATAAAGATAGCGTGAGCTGGCGGTTCTTCTAAAGTTTTCAAAAGAGCATCTGAAGCAAATTTAGTTAATTGATGACATTCATCAATAATGAAAACCTTATATTTTGATTTAACCGGAGTAAAACGAACTTCTTCTCTTAATTGACGAATATCATCTATTCCCCGATTAGAAGCAGCATCAATTTCCACAAGATCAATCGATCGATTTTCGTTAATTTCCTGGCAAGACGCACATTTATTACAAGGTTCAAACTCCCCTTGCTTCCTATTCTGACAATTAACAGATTTAGCCAAGAGCCGAGCAATAGTTGTCTTCCCTGTTCCTCGAGGCCCAGTAAAAAGATAAGCATGAGAAACAATATCCTGAGCCAAAGCTCCGGTTAAAGTTTTTACCACTATTTCTTGGCCAATCACTTCCTTAAAAGTTCTAGGTCGATATTTTCGATAAAGGGCTAAATTTGTCATTTCCTTAAAAGATTCTAACAATAATCTTCTTAGAAAACAAGCTTGGACAATTTTCTGGGAATAGATTAGAATTAAGTTGTTATGACAATTAAATTGTTTAACACTTTGACTCGGGAAAAAGAGGTTTTTAAACCTCTTCAACCATCAAAAGCAAGCATCTACAGTTGCGGACCAACTGTTTATAATTACGCCCACATTGGTAATTGGCGAAGCTTCTTAGTAGCTGATTTCTTACACCGGACTTTAGAATTCTTTGGTTATCAAGTCAAGCATGTTATGAACATTACTGATGTCGGTCATCTCACCTCCGATGAAGACACTGGTGAAGATAAAGTAGAAGAAGCTGCCCGCCAAACGAAGAAAACAGCTAAAGAAATCTCTGAATATTATCTCCAGGCTTTTTTAAGAGATCGTCAGCTTTTGAATATTCTTTCCCCAACTGTTCTCCCTCGAGCTACTGAACATATTCCCGAGATGATTGAACTGATCAAAATCTTAGAGAAAAATGGCTATACCTACTTTGCTGAAGATGGAATTTACTTTGATACCAGTAAATTTCCAACCTATGGAAAATTGTCTGGCCAATCTTTGGAAGAAAAAAAAGCTGGGGCTAGAGTAAAAGTGGCCGAAGGGAAAAAACACCCAACGGATTTTGCTCTTTGGAAGTTCTCTCCTTCTAATCAAAAAAGACAACAAGAATGGGATTCTCCTTGGGGAAAAGGATTCCCCGGTTGGCATATTGAATGTTCGGCTCTTTCTACAAAATACTTAGGACAGCCTTTCGATATTCATACAGGCGGAGTTGATCATATTGGAGTTCATCATGAAAATGAGATCGCTCAATCAGAAGCTGCTTATGGTAAACCATTAGCTAATTATTGGCTTCATGTTGAATTCCTTCAAGTCAAGGAAGAAAAAATGGCTAAATCTGCTCAAAACTTTTATCTTTTAGAAGATTTGAGCAAAAAAGGATATCATCCTTTAGCTTTTCGTCTGCTTATCCTTTCCGCCCATTATCAGAGTAAACAAAACTTTAGCTGGGAAGCTTTAGAGCAAGCTCAAAATAATTTAGAAAGAATTTACAGTCTTGAGCGACGTTTACTTCTTTTTTCTAGAGAAGAAGAAAATCCAAAGATTGAAGCTAATATTAACTTAGCTTCATATAAAAAAGATTTTTTTGCTTCTCTAGCTGACAATCTGAATACTCCCCAAGCTTTAGCTGTTCTTTTTAATCTCTTGAAAGAAATAGAAAATTCTTTTGAAAAGGAAAAGCTTTCTTCCGAACAAGCTAATAAAGCTTATCAACTTCTTCTTGACTTTGACCAAGTATTGGGATTAGAAATACAAAAAAGAGCATCACAAGAAATAAAGGTCCCTCCAATTATTCAAGAATTAGTAAAAGAAAGAGAAGAAAAAAGAGAAAACAAGGACTGGAAAGAAGCGGATCGATTAAGAGCAAGAATTGAATCTTTAGGTTATCAGATAGAAGATACCTCCAAAGGACCAAGAATTTCTCCTCTTAAATTTTTAAATTAATTTGTCTTTACTGAAGATATCTATTAAAATATAGTCACGCATGAATGCCGATTTATCTTCTAGAGGACTACCTCCTCAGAATATAGAAGCTGAAAAAAGTCTTCTCGGAGGCTTGATTCTTGATTCAAAAGCCATTATGAAAGTGGTGGATTCTCTTTTAGAAAGAGACTTCTATCTACCTCAGCATCAAAAGATATATCAGGCAATGGTTGATCTTTTTCAAGCTGGAGCACCAATTGATATCTTAAGTATTGCCAACCGCCTTAAGGAAAAAAAGCAACTAGAAAATATTGGCGGGAGGGCTTATCTTTCTGATCTTGTAAATTCTGTTCCGACAGCTAGTAATATTTTCAGTTACGCTCAAATTGTTCAAAAGAAAAGGATTCTTCGTGATCTTATTGGGGCTTCTTATGATATTCAATCCCTTGCCTTCGATGAATCAAAAGATTCTAATCTTCTTATCGATCAAGCAGAAAAAAGAATTTTCCAAATCGCTCAAAAGTCTTTAGGACAACAATTCCGTCCCTTGCGAACAAGATTAGAAGAAACTTGGGATAGAATTGATGACCTTTCAAAACAAAGAGGAAAATTAAGAGGACTCCCTACTAGTTTTCGCAAATTAGATAATCTATTAGCTGGCTTACAAAAATCTGATCTATTTATTCTAGCGGCTCGCCCCAGTATGGGGAAAAGCTCCCTTGCTTTAGATATTGCCCGAAACATAGCTATTTACGAAAAAATTCCCGTAGGAATATTCAGTTTAGAAATGTCCGAAGACCAAGTTATCGATCGTCTCATCGCTGCTCAAGCCAACGTTGATCTTTGGAGATTAAGAACAGGAAAACTTTCTGACCAAGGAGAAGACAATGATTTTACTCGAATCCAATCTGCTCTTGGCTTGCTTTCCGAAGCTCCCCTTTTTATTGATGATTCCTCGGGAACTAATGCTCTTCAAATGAGAGCGATGGCAAGAAGACTTCAAGCTAATCAAGGATTGGGCTTGCTAATTATTGACTATCTTCAATTAATGCAGCCGATTAATCCAAACACTAGCTTAGTTCAGCAAGTTACTGAAAATTCTCGCTCCCTTAAATCACTAGCTAAGGAATTGAATATTCCGGTAATTGTCCTTTCTCAACTATCTCGAGCAGTAGAACAAAGAACTCCTCATCGTCCTCGCCTGTCTGACCTTCGAGAAAGTGGTTCTATCGAACAAGATGCTGATGTAGTTGCCTTTATCTACCGAGAAGATCTTTATCGAGCTAATCCTTCTCCAGAAAACATCGCTGAAATTATCATTGCTAAACACCGCAACGGTCCAGTCGGACAAGTTCAACTCTATTTCGATGCTCCTTATGTGAGCTTCAGAAATCTAGAAAAAGAGCCTGATGTTACCTAGCTTTTTTCAAAGATTAGTTAAGCAACTTTCTTCTTTTCCTGGAGTAGGTCCTCGCGTAGCCAATCGCTACGCTTTCTATCTTCTTCATCAAGATTCTAAAAAAATTAAAGAATTAATTGATAATCTTCAGGAGTTAAAGAAAATAAAGCTTTGTTCGGAATGCTTTCTTCCTTTCTACCCCTCAAAAGCTAAAGAAAAACTTTGCCCTATTTGCCGTAACGATTCTCGGCAAAAAACTCTTCTCTGTATAGTAGAGAAAGAAAGCGACCTTTACGCTATTGAAGAAACTCAAGCCTACAAAGGACTCTATTTTCTTATTGGCTCAGCCCATCGATGGTTTGAAAGAAAAGATTCTTCCTTAAGAACTAAAAAATTAATAGCTAAAATAAAGAAGGCTTCCCCAAAAATTGAGGAAGTCATTCTAGCTGTCAATTATACGGTTGAAGGACAAGCCCTCTCTTCCTATCTTCAAAAATTGCTTCAGCCTTTTTCTCTTAAAGTGACTCATCTCCGACAAGGACTTCCAGTCGGAAGTGAAGTAGAATACGCTGATGCTGAAACTCTCAAAAAGTCTTTTCAGGGAAGAGAATAATTAACTTTTAATTTCGCTAATTTTTACTTGGCAAAAAGATTGTCGGTGTCCTTTCTTTGTGTGTTGTCTTTTTTTAGAGCGGTACTTAAAAATGGTAATTTTTTCTCCTCGGCCAACTTCTGTCACCTCTCCTTTAACCTGAGCTCCCTTTAAGAAAGGAGTTCCTATTTTTATTTCTTCCTCTTGAGGATCAAAAGTTAAAAGGACCTCTTTAAAGGTAACTTTTTTTCCTTCTTCCATTTTAGGAAGTTTTTCAATTTTAATTTCTTCTCCCGGAGTCACTAAATATTGTTTTCCTCCGGTTTGGATAACAGCATACATAATTAATCTTCAATTTTTTTCGGCGATTCAGTTTCTAAAGACCGAATCTGCTCTACATTATTATTTAACTGTTGATAATCTTGATTGACCTTTTCCGAAGCAGAATAAGCTCTCTGAACATGACCAAAAAGAACTTGTAGCCCTTTGCCTAATTTGTCAGTTCTTACTTGGAGCGACTGAACTCCTCTTAAAATTTCTTGAGCAGCTGCTTCAATTCTTACTCCTTCTAATCCTACCATAATCACCTTTAAAAAGTAATAGAAAGTGTTAGGCGAAACCAAATAGACTTTTTGACGATAGCTTTCTTCTAGAAGATCAGAATAATTGATAAGAAGTTCATAGTAAACACTTTCCGAAGGTAAATACATAACTGCAAAGTCAACTGTTCCTGCTTGAGGTTGAATATATTTTTGAGCAATACTTCTCAAATGTTTCTTTATTCCTCTTCTGAATTGCCCTTCCCAATGTTGGCGTTCCGAACCAGAAGTTTTTTTCATCATTCGGAAAGCTTCTAAAGAGTACTTAGAATCAATCGGAATTAATCCATTTTCTGTTTTTAAAATAGCATCTACTACTTCCCCTCCCGGGAAAGAATACTGACAACTCACTCTTTCTCGAGGGATAATTTCTTCTAGGAGATCTTTCATCACCTGTTCTCCTAGATTTCCTCTTAATTTTGGAGACTGAAGAACCTTTTGCAATCCTTTCATGTCTCGACCAATTTCCTGAAGCTGTCCTAGCTCCCTTTGCATCCTTGAATAAGATTTTCTAGTTTCTTCCAGGGTTTCTTTAATTCTCCGCTCATTAAGATCTAAACCTTGATGGATATCCTGTTTAAGAAGTCTTATTTCTTCTTCTAAATTTTTATTTTCTCTCCCTTTTAGTTGAAACTTCAAAAGAAGGAAAACGAGTGATCCAACAACGATCACCAAAAGACTTATTAAAAGCCAGAAAACAGTCGTCATTACTAGAATAAGTTAAGAGTTTTTCTTAGAAGCGGAAAAATGCTTTTGCTGGGTATGATTGATAATTTCTTTAATATCCCCATTTGGGAAATAAATCATTTCCCCTTCTTCTCCTTGGAGAACTACTGAAGAAAGAGTTATCTTTACCACCTTCCCCCGACATTTTTTAATCGTTATCTCATCTCCAATATCAAAAGGGTCCTCAACCATAAAAAGAAGCCCAGCCATTAAGTTGCGAATAATTTGCTGAGTTCCTAAACCAACAACTAATCCTGTAATTCCCAAGCCTGTTAAAAGTGGACCAGTCTCTACTTGAAATAAATCAAGAACCATTAGAAGAATAACGCTATAAAGAACAATTCGAGCTACTAAAATTATCCCTGATTCAAAAGTTCCCGCTCTTCTAGCTAAATTACTTTCTGGATGCTGCTCAAGATGTTTTTTCTTAATAATTCTTATCTTTCTAGCTAGAAAATTAATAGCCCAACGCCCACCGATAAAGAGAACTACAATCCAG
Source organism: uncultured Candidatus Saccharibacteria bacterium (assembly GCA_964386365.1). Lineage (GTDB taxonomy): Bacteria > Patescibacteriota > Minisyncoccia > Minisyncoccales > UBA1441 > CAYLQR01. The sequence continues at coordinate 8,995 of CAYLQR010000029.1, forward strand.
AAAATCCTCCAGCCATAGACTCTCATAATTTCTAAAGACCAAGAGAAAATATTTTCCATGTTTTAAAAAGTTAGATTCCGCAGCCCCGATGGGATTCGAACCCATGTGACATGGCTGAGAACCATATATCCTAAACCACTAGATGACGGGGCCTTCAATGCTTTTTTACTCTATCACATCTTCTTTCTCAAGGAAAGGAGGAATTTGATAGTAATTAAGAATAAATTGAGCTAGTTCTTTAAAAAGAGGAGCGGCGGAGTAATAGGAACTAGCTACTTGAGGATTATCTAATTTGATAAGAGCTAGGAATCGAGGATTAGATGCTGGAGCGAAACCAATAAAACTTTGAATAGTTTCCTCGGAATCATAGGTTTTCTCCCCAGGAAGTAGAATTTGAGCAGTTCCTGTCTTCCCCGCAATTTTGTAGCCCTCCACTTGAGCTAATTTCCCATAACCATCCCTTACTACTTCAGTTAACATCGTTGTTAGCTGAGAAGCTGTTTGAGAAGAAATAACTTTTCGAGTTACTGGAGAAACGCTTTTTTCCTCTCCTTCTGGATTTATCATTTTTTCAACTAAATAGGGACTGACCATTTCTCCGTTATTAGCAATGGCACTAAAACCTTGGACTAATTGAATTGGAGTAAGAGCTATACTCTGACCAAAAGAAGCAGCGGCAAAATCCCGGGGAGAACCATTTTTTAAAACATTATTGCTAGAGCTAACCTCCCCTGCCGAATCAATTCTTGTTGGCTGAGTAAAGCCAAAGCGCTCAATGTATTCCCAAAAAAGTTCCGAACCTAATTCTTTTTCAACAAAAACTGCTCCAGTATTAATGGAATATTTTAAAACCGTAGTCATGTCGCATTCCCCGTAGACCTTATCCTCGTAATTATAGATGGGTGGGCCTCCTACCTTAACGTAACCCACATCTTCATAAGTAGTCGAGGGTTCAACTTTCCCTTCATTAAGAGCAGCCGCCATTGTAAAAGCCTTAAAGACTGAACCGGGCTCAAATAAATTTTGAGTTACTGGATTGATAAAATCCTCAAAATTGCTTTGACTATAAAGATTAGGGTCAAAGCTAGGAAAATTAGCTAAACTAAGAATTGCTCCAGTTTTAGGATCCATGACAATAATTGAGCCGCTTTTAGTTTCCCAACGATCTTTTGCTTCTTGAAGCAAACGTTCACTTTCAAATTGAATATTGTAATCTAAAGTTAAAATTAAATCTTCTCCGTCTTGAGGAAGTGATAGATCCTCATTTTTAGAAATCAAAAATCCGAAGGGACTATATTCCCAACGGAAAAGACCGGGCTGTCCTCTCAATTTTGATTCATAAGCCTCTTCAATCCCATATTGTCCTTCTCCGTTTCCTCCAACAAAACCAACCACTTGAGCAGCTAATTCTTTTTGAGGATAAAACCGTCCCTCTTTCTTCTCTATACGCAAGGCAGAAGAGTCTAAAGACTTTAAGGCTTCTGACTGTTGCTCATTAATCTCCTGGCAAACACTCTGCTTCCCTTCTAATTCGATCCAATCAATTGAGAGTGCCTCTTCTACATAATTTTTCAATTCTTCATCTTCTAAAACACTGGCTAGTGAAAAACAAACAGATATTTCTTCCTGATTAGTAGCCATTTTTTTCCCATTAGGAAAAAAGATCTCTCCCCGAGATCCTTCTTCTGCTTCTAGTAATTCAGATTGTCCTTGAGCCAAGGCTCGATAAAGGCCTCCTTTAATGATTTGAAGAAAAAAAAGACGACTAGCAAAAGCTAAGCTAATCAAAGCAAAAATACCTAAAATTAACCAGACTCTCTGTTTAGACATTTTATTTCGCTGCCATTCTTTGAGTACTCAAATCAAGATAAGCCAGCTCTCCTGCTGGAACCATTCCAAGAGCTTCAATTTTTGGAGTAAGAGATTCTAGGGTATTTAAATGCTGATAATCGTTATCTAATTTCTGGGTTAATTTAGCTAGCTGATTAATTTCTCCTTGATAAATTTCTATCTGATAATGACCTTGAGTAATCCTTTGAACCTCAACCATATAAAAAGCAGTTAGACAACCTATAGAAAAAACTGTCAAAGCTAATAGAACTTTAGGAAAAACACTTGAATAATGATAAGTCATAAAAAGTAATTTAATTTTTTTGAATAGCTCTTAATTGAGCAGATCTTGAACGTGGATTTTTGTTTTTTTCTCCTATCGAAGGGGTTACCACTTGTTTAGTTAAAATTTTTCCTTGATGACTTCTTTTAGCTTCTTGAAAAAATTTCTTCACTACTTTATTCTCTAATCCTTGAAAGGTAATGACTACCAATCGTCCTTCTGGTTCTAAAACCTCCATTGCTTGAGGAAGAGCCTTCTCTAGATTTTCCAATTCCTTGTTAACAGCAATCCTTAAAGCTTGGAAAGTTTTAGTAGCTGGGTGAATTCTTCCTTTTCGAGGAACAACTCTTTCTATCAAAGCGACTAAATCTGAAACTTTTTCCATCTTTCTTATCTTCCTAGCTTTAATAATTTCTTCAGCTAATTGAGAATGAAATTTTTCTTCTCCATAATCCTTAAGTAAATTATCTATTTTTTCTTGAGGCCAATAATTAATAATTTCCTTGGCTGTTAATTCCTCTCCTGGGTTGTAACGCATATCCAAGTCCCCTTCTCTTTGAAAACTGAAGCCTCGAGAAAGATTTTCTAGATGCCAACTTGATAACCCCAAGTCAAAAACTATTCCTGAAATCTTTGGGAAATGATTAGCTTCAATAATCTTTTTTAAATGTGCAAAATTATCGTTTACCAAAATGATTCTTTCTTCCCATTCCTTCCCGCTAATTTTTAACTCTAATCTTCTAATTACCTCTGGGGTCCAATCAATTGCCAGAACTTTTCCTTCTGGCTTAGTAGTTTTAAGGATAGCCAGCGTATCTCCCCCTCCGTTAACAGTTGCATCAACAAAATTTTCATTCCTTTTAGGTTCTAAGTAGTCTAGAAGCTCCTTTTGTAAAACTGAAAGATGCATTTTAAACTCCTAATTCTCCTAGTCTCTCAGCAATATCTCCAACTGATTTTTCTGTCTTTTCTTGATACTTTTTCCAATCTTCCTCGCTCCAAATTTCTATTCGATTATACATCCCGATAATTGCTACAGACTTTTTTAAATGGGCGTAATCTTTTAAATAATCGGGAATCAAAACCCTACCTACCTTGTCTAGCTCAACTTCCATAGCTCCAGCAAGCATTAAACGACTAAAGCCACGAGCATCTGATTTTGAAAAAGGCAGCCTACTTAATTTAGCTGCCAATTCTTTCCAAGCCTTCTGTGGATAAAGAAAAAGGGATTGATCCAATCCTCGAGTAACAACCATTTGCTTTCCTAATTCTGTTCGGAATTTTATAGGAATAGCCAATCTTTTTTTGGGATCAATGATATGATGATAAGTACCGATAAACATAAGTTATCCCCTAATTAGTGAAGTTATACCCACTTTTATCCACATAGCCTCACTGACCCTCACTTTACTATCATTATCCTCCCCTGTCAATCCAATCAGCACCACTTAAAAAAACAAGAAAATAAGGGAAAATGAATGGCTTTATTCACCTTTTATCCCCAAATAAGACAGGCCTCCCTTTTTAGGAAGGCCTAGAATACTTTTTTAACTACTATTTCCTTTTTTACCTTCTTTCTAAAGAAAGTTTTTGCAAGGTTTGTTGGGCTCGATAATCAAGAGCTTGCTTCCTTTTTTGGCTTGACCATTTTCTAAGTAAGACAAATCTTTTTCTGAAAAGGAGAACTCCACTTAAAGCAATGATCAAAGGAAGAACAAAATAATCTAACCATTTGTTTCCTGTTCCCGTAGCAACAGTTGAAACACCAGCAACATGACTTCGAGTAACCTTCACAACTGCTGTATCACTATCTGAGACTTCGTCATTAGTAATATGGGCAGTATTTGTCAAAACAGTCAATCCATAGCCAAACGAAGAAGGAGAATCCACTTCGGCTACAAATTCTACTCGGCAACTCTCTCCCTCATCTAGATCTCTCAACTTAGCACCAGTCAAGATATTTTCAGAAGTAGGAATTCCATTAATTCTAACCGAATCTTCAACTAGATCTAACTGAGAAGGCAGAGAATCTTCTAAATAAAGATCCTCTAAAGAATCATCTCCAAGAGAAGTGACAATAATTCTAAACTGTATCTGATCATTTGGCTCGGCAAAAACAGTTTCCTGCCAATTATATTCTCCCTCAGTTAAATTACGAACTTCTTTTTCCACTTTCAA
>CAYLQR010000030.1:0-12272 GCA_964386365.1 uncultured Candidatus Saccharibacteria bacterium
CATTTAAATAAGTTATTGTCTCTTCTTCTTTCTCGAGCCTAAAAAGATAAATCTAATCTTCCTTTCCAGGACTTTCTTCTCTCTGCTTCTTTCTCAACTGATAGTGGAGAGTTTTGCCGATATGGGAACGGGGAATTTTACCTACATTTTTAATCAATACCAACCTCTTAATTATTCTCTCCTTTTTAAAAATTAGCTGTTTTTATTTTAATTCATTTTCCAACTTAATTCCACTTTAGAAGTTGAATTAAATACAGTTTTCATGTACCCCTAGACTAGTGTGCTTTTTCAAAAAAGCAAAAATGGAATTCTGACTTCTCTTTAAAGATTAAAATTCCCTTGCCAAATATATCTAATCTTTGAATCTTAAAGGCATTTACTTCCACCCGAGTCCTTTTTCTATCAACTCACAAGTCTTTGTGGTGCTACCAGCATTAGAAACTACCACAAATTTGATTCCGCAGTTTTGCTCTATCTCGCGCGACCTCCGTCGATATTCTTTTTGTTCCATTAGAATTGTTTTTAGATCTGTGCTCCGCCTCCCATCACCTTTATTCTTCCTCCTATTGCCAATAATTTTTGCTGATGCTGTAAGAAAAACAAATGCATCAAAACATCCAGCCTCTTCTGGCAATAGTTCACAATGTCCATCAATTATAACTCTTTGATTCCGAGTAACAAAAGAAGGATATTTAAACCTTCTTACAGCTATTTTCTCTTCCTCTGACATGATTGATAATTCCTCCTTAGAGCTTACTCCACAAAGACTAACCATAATCTGAGAGCCGGAAAAATATCTCATCCCGTGCCCATGGGCTAATTCTCGAGCGATTGTTGTTTTCCCTACGCCACCAACGCCACCAATATAAATTCTAAATGTACTCATTAACCTTTTCTCCATTAAAGTTCTGTCTCTTTAAGACCCGTTGCAATATTTAGTATCGTCAGGAACATTTGCATCAGCAAAAGCTTCCCTGCGTCTCTTACAAGCCAGGCAAACTCCGCAGTGAGATTCTTGACTCGAATAGCAGGAACGTGTTTTTTCTATGGGTAGATTATGTGCATACGCCCACCGAATCATTTTCTCTTTACTAGTTTTTATTTTGCTAAGCGTAGTGTCAATATTTGGAGACGTAATTTGCCAGTTCCAATCGTTGAGTCCTTGGCAAACATCCACTGTCGTCGCTCGTAAAGAAATCAGTTTTGAATGAGGGAATGGGTCATCGTCTAGCTGAGCACAAAAAACGCTATTAATATTTTTTGATTTTTGAGAGAGACTTATCGCACATTGAACCCCGATCATCTGTAAAATATTATTCCTTAAAGGATAACCAAATTCTGTTGAATATTCCCTTAATTGATCTTTTATCTCGCTCGGAGGAATATTAACAGATATTTCAATCAAATTGTGGAATAATTCCCTGTAATGTACTTTAAAATATTTTTCAAAAAATTTAGCTGCCTGCTTTTCATGTTTCAAGTTCGATTGTCCTCTATTAACAAAAAGTGGAAAAATTTCTATACCTTTTTCTTCAAGTAATCTAGCTATTGTAATAGTTGAGTCCATTCCTCCAGAATAAAGGAAAACAGCACGCCTGGGCCATTTTGAAATCCAACCTCTTTTATGCAAAAGTATTCTCTCAAAAATTTCTATTTCGCTCATCAGCTATTATTATTCTCCACAAATTTTAGAAAACGCCACCAGTGATCGTCGTTAGAAATTTCGATTCTTTCCTTATCAGATAATTCTGCTTTAGTCTTAGCCTGCCCTCTAGGAATAAAAATTTTATCCATGCCCCAGCCATTTTCTCCCCTGACATCTTTAGCTATTGTCCCCTCTTCACGAGAACTAAATACCCTGAGTTGAGCTTTATCACAAAAAGCTAAAACATCCTCCCAATGACAATATCTATCCTTTTCGCTCCTCATCATTTCAAGAATAAGCTCAGGCTTAAGCCATTGGTTAATATATTTCACGAATGGTCCCGGAAAACCATTTAGGGCTCTGATATAAAAACCAACATCTAGTTTAATAACTGGTTTACCTAATTTTTCTCCGGCGAATTTAGCAGAAAACCGAGCAACTTCTCTTGAATTATCAGCTTGTATTTCTGGAATCTCCATCGCGATCTGCTCAATTTCAACGTTAGTATTTCGACATATCTCTCTGGCTCTTTCTATCTTCCTTTTGTTTTCTGTGATGTAATAAATCTTCATCTTCTATAAATCCATTAATTATTTATCTTACTGATTTCCATTCCCCTTCTCCAGGAAAAGGATTAGCATATCTAGTCTTATCTTCAACGCCGGCTTCCAAAAATGCTTTCCTCCTATCCATGCAAGCCATACTACAAATGCCACACTGAAGCCTACTCTTGCCAATACAACTTCTTGTATGTTCCAGGGGAATATTACATTCGTGAGCAAATTTGACCAGTCGCGCCTTATCATAATAGTTGCCCCATTCTCTCTAGTGGAATCGAGGTAAATTGCCACGACCAATCACCCGTAATCTGACACATAACTAAATTCTGACACCTTAGGGAGGTTAAAGAACAATGATAAGCGTTATCTCCAGTATGGGTAGAGGCAAATATGGTTTTAGGAAAAACATTTCTATGCTGTAACGAGTAGCCATATTCTAACCCCGTAAGGAATATAATGGGATTTCTGGCAGGATAACAAGCTCTTTTGCGAACCGGGGGATTGTCGTTTAAATATTTAGTAGCAATCAGGTCTTTTTTGTAGGCTTTGCCGGGTACATCTATTTTAATCTCGACACATTTATGATAGAGATCTGGATATTTATTGCTAAAGAACTTATCAAAAAAGCGAACTGATTGCTTTTCCCACCTATAATTGGTTTGCCCTCTGGCAATAAAAAATGGATAGACTTGAACTTTCAATTCTTCTAGCAAAATGGAAATATTCGCAACAGAATCTAGGCCGCCTGACAAAGAAGTTATTACCGGTTCATTCGGCTCCGGAACTCGCACTATGTAACCCCTTATTCTCTTAAATATCTCATCTACCTCAGTTAAAAGAGTTAGATTCTCTTTTTGTTTCATTGCTTCGCGGTCAATAACGCCAGAATTGATCATTTTTGGTTTTGCCATTTTTTTATAGTTCTTTTTGCGTTTTTAAAACATTCTTCGTAAATATGAGCATCTGTGATAAGTCCGTCCATGGGACCAACTTTTACTTCAACTCCTAGATTTTTAGACACTTTGTTAGCAACAATCCTCGACAACCTAGCAATGGCCCAAAAATTAGCATACGCTTTTTGAAAGGCATCTATCGACCGAGCCATAAAAATGGTATTCAAAATATATCCATCAAAGACATTTCTCTGGTTATTATCTTCTACAAAATCTACTAGCCTAAATTGGATACTAACTATACATGGTAAATAATCATCTTTGGGAGAATTTAACACCGACCTGTAATCGTCATTGTTGGGAAAAACCATTACTGCCTTTTTACTCTCTGGGAACACACTTAATCGCCTGACAACAAAATCAATCATTTGCCCATCCATAATTCTTTTGTAATAACTATCTGCTCCTGGGGAAAAGCTAGGAACGACATCAAAATCTAACATCTTTGTTTTATTAAAGGTTAACTCAAGAAGTAGATTTAAATTGTTGCTGTCTCCATATTTTCGGATAAGATTATCCGGGATGATTTGAGTATTAGATTTTACCCTAACATTTTGAAGGTCAATCCTCTTCCTGTTTTCGTCAAATGATAACGCGCCGTGGTCTAAAATTGCTTTAACAAGAATTAACCATGTATCACCCAGCGTTTGCCCCCATACATGATGTCCAAATGGTTCTTGATATAGATAATTATATTCTAGCGAATTTTGGAACCTTTTTGTTTTTTGATTCATAAACTCGTTGAAAGCATCATAAACAGACAACACAAAAATAAAAAAGAGAAAAACCGTTAATTGATGACGTCATGAATGCATTCTATCTAGTACAAGTTTCTGATGATATATTAAAGTAGCTTACGTTAAAGATGGTTTCCTAATTTCCTTCCTTTTCAGAACCTTCTTCTCTTTGCTTCTTTCTCAATTGATAATGGAGAGTTTTCCCAATATGAGAATGAGGAATTTTACTAACTAAATGAATTCTTCGAGGAATCTTGTAGGGTAAGAGATGCTCTTGACAATATTCAGGCAACTCCCATTGAAGAGCCGGATCATTTTTACAATTTTTAGAAGGAACAATATAGGCTTCGGGAATTTCTCCGAAGTAGATATCCGGGTAACCGACTACGGCTACCTCTTCAACATCCGGATGTTTCGCCAAAAGAGTCTCTACTTCTTGTGGCCAAAACTTTTCTCCACCAACATTAATAACATCATCTAATCTCCCCTGGAAAAAGACATAACCATCTTCATCAAAAGTAACAATGTCTTTAGTTCTTAACCAACCATCTTCAGATAAGACCTTTCTAGTCTTTTCTTCATTCTGCCAATAACGAGAAAAGACTTGAGGCCCTCTTACTAATAGCTCTCCCCTTTCTCCAACTTTCACCTCTTCCCCACCTTCTAAATTAACTACCTTACAATCTGTATCTGGTAAGGGTAAACCAATACTCCCTAGTTTTTGTTGACCATTGAGAGGATTCATTGTTAACAAAGGAGATGTTTCAGTTAAACCAAATCCTTCTATTACCTTCCCCTCTCCCAAACCATTGACTGTCTCAATTAATTCTGGAGAACAAGCTCCGGCTCCACTTCCCCAAAAGCGAACCGAAGAAAAGTCATACTTTCTTGGTTTTTCCTGATATCTTTTAATAACTGCCTGTAACATGATCGGAACAGTCGGAGTAATATTTATCTTGTATTTAGAAATCCCCTTGGCTATCTCTTGAGAATGGAAAGAGGGAAATAAAACTAAAGTTAAAGCAGAATGTATCGGCAGATGAAGAGCAATAGTAATCCCGTAAATATGAAAGAAAGGTAAAACACCTAATTCAATATCTTGGCCGACTTTGACAGCCTCACCTAACCAAGTTGCTGTTTGAATCAAATTAGAAACTAGATTCTTTTGAGTTAATTCTGCTCCTTTCGGTTTTCCAGTTGTTCCACTAGTATAGACCAAAAGATTCAAATCTTCTGGTCGACTAGAAAGAGATTGATAATCTTCTTCTGTCTTCTCTAATAGTTCCTCAAAACCAAAAAGCTGGCCTTCAAAAGCCAGCTCAACAGAAGAAAACATATTTTTAATTCTTAAAACACTTCTTAAAAGGAAAGGGAGATAAGACGATAAATCAGAGAGTATTAGAGTTGGAACCAGTCCCTTCTCTAACTGACTCAACTTTGACCTAAACATTTTTAAAGAAATTAAGGCCTTGGGTCGAGAATCAGCCAGAACGTAATTCAATTCTTTTGGAAGATATAAAGGATTCAAAGGAATCACCACTCCCCCAGCTTTCAGTATTCCAAAGTAGGCAATAACAAAAGCTGGACTGTTAGGAAGAAAAAGGGCAACTCGATCGCCCTTTTTAATTCCCAAATCTTGCAAAGCTCTAGCAAATCTATCTGTTAAATTTTTTAAATTTTTGTAATTTATTTCCCGGCCATAAAAAATCAAAGCAGTTCTCTCAGGGAATTTCTTAGCTGAATCATCTAGAAATTGAAAAAGAGGTTTCTCCGGATAGTCCAAATGATGGGGCATCCCCTGAGGGTATGATTTAAACCAAGGATGATTTTCAGAAACAGGATAAGAAGGGCACATGAGAATTATTTATAATTTATAAAATTCCTTTTTAAATTTTTCCTCCTTATTAAATTAATTGAAATCTTTTTTATTTTCTCACATTTCTTTTATTTTTCAAGATTTTACTCTTGTTAACATAAAAAATTCTTTCTAAAAAACATTATTGGGTTCAAGGAAAGAATTTTCATTATTCGTAAGAAAGGAATCTTTACAAAAAATACTTTAAATGCTTTCATAAAATAAGGAGAAGTCTCAAAAACCTTAAAAAGGAGGTGAATATCATGAGCGCCCCTAAAGAGTTCTTTTGGAAGATCACCGCTGAGCCCAAGCAAGCTCGATTGAGCTTATGTCAAGAGCAGTGTAGCTCAGGTGGTGGTGGCAATGGTAAGTGCGGTACTGGAAAATAGTGAAAAGCGCACTGCCACAATCAAGGGCAAAAGCATCGGTTATAGCTTTTGCCCTTTTCCTTTTTTCACAATATTCAAAACCTCTCTAGCAGATAATTTCATTACTCTCTCCCAAGGAAGACCTGGTCTCTCTAAAAATAATTCCTTTATTAACCAATATCCTATTGAATATCCAGTCCACCGATCATAATTTTTATCTCCGAACATAACACTCTTAATTAAACTTTGATCTTTTGAAAGAAGTAATTCCTTATCCATCCTATTTAATATCTTAAAAGCTTTTCCCCTAGAAAGAGCAATAGCCCATGGAGCTGAGGTTTTTTCTAAAAGCTGCTCTCTAAAATTTTCCGCGAGACCCTCCATAATCATCTCATCAAGCAAACTATAATTACCAAGATCCTTATAATGATAATAGTAAAAGATAGTATGATTTAACTCATGAGCTACGGTATTCATTAAAGATTTCGGTGACCATGAATTTGGAGAAAGAAAAAGATGAAAGACACAACTATAAGGCGTAAACCCCATTACCCCTTCGAAAACAGCTTCTTGTTTCGTTGGAAGATAGGGAAAAACAAAAACATAATTTTTAGTAGGAATCGGTAAATAATTATTACTTTTAGAAATTGTCCTCTCAATGTATTTCTCAATTTTCTGCTCTTGTAATTTGGAAAGAGGTGAATAATTATCTATACTAGCGCCACCAAGGTGTTTAAGGATATTCTCACGTAGTAATTTTTCACTTAAAAAACCAGAATACTCAACGCTTCCTTTATTCTTCATCATTTTTAGAATAAGATCTGTTAGCTCTTCCTTGTTCTTTATGTTTTCTCGATTTCCTGGAAAACAAAATTCAATTTTTACTAATTCCGAATTCATATATATATTATAACAAAAATAAAAAGAAAATGGGGCGGAAAGTAATTCTTTTCCGCCCCTATTAATTACTCGAAGGGATGTGGAAATTTAGTAAGCTCTCTGTATGAAAGTTTTTTATCTCCAAATTCCTTAGCAATTGTATAGATGCGCTCCATCCCTGCTGGCTCTTGTCGATAACCAAAGGTCATAGGGACAAGGCCTGGGACAATCGCTCGTAAAATGTGCAAATTAGTGTTTCCACCAAATCGTTCTGAAAGATGAAGTGGAACAATGAAAAGATTTAACCTTCTCTGTAAAAACCGATTCGTTAGTTCTTGCCAAGAGTGGGCTGTTTTGCTTCCTGTTTTCTTGAATGCAGCAATATCTCCATCTCGAACCAAGAAATCAGCAGAATGATAATATCGCCTCTGACCATATAGTCTCCCATGATCAAGTGGCATACTAACTTCACGAGGAGCAATATCAACGGGTTGTCCGTTCTGAAACCTAGCTAGTAATGATGCTTCAACCTCCATCAAGGCGTGATTTACAATATACTCTAAATCAAAGCCTGATGACGAAGCACACGTACTGAATGCCATGTCTCTGCTCTGAGCAAAAACTGTAACCACTGGAGCTAAATCAAGAGAATGGTCTTTAATCCATATCTTAAATCCGATCAGCCGAAGATCAGCAATGCGTTGTTGTATATTTCTCGGAAGTGTTTTCTCTATTATCGTCGGAAATATAAGCTTGCTTAGATAAGCAATCATAAACGCGTCACGTTCAATAAGTTCAAGAGTTGCTGTCTTAATAGCTGTTTGCTCATCTGGATGTGCTGCACAACCAGATGAATTAGAAAAACAGTAATACGGAGTTTTCGGAAAGTATGGGAAATATACGTGGTCAGCTAAAATATAGACCCGATTCCCAGAAAAATAGTCTATCCCTCGAGTCCACGCATATTCTTTTTGCTCATCAAATTTCCGAAATGGAAAATCTTTCACTCGATATTGCGCTGGGTGAAATTTGACAACAGTTCTTGGATCAATAACTGAATCGAGCTCATCGAACGAAGCAATAACTAGCTTTGGAACAGAGCTGGCTGCAGTCCATTCTTTCGCTTCAGCAATCGCTTTCGTCAACGCCATTGTAGGAGAAGGATCTCTTCCATGGGACCAGCTCCTTTTTTCATACACTTTTGCCGAAGCAATGGCAAACGGTAGATGATATCCATTTATGATCGGAACGGCCCAATGAATTTGAAGAGAAGAAGGAAAATTCTTCTCCTTAGAACCTTCTTTCCCAAAAGCTACGGTAGTTAGTGGTCGATACTCCTTCTCTAAATCGATTGCTTTTGTTAGCAACGTATCGATAAATCCACCAATTTCAAGAGTAGCAATACCTTCTTTGACCCCTTGAAGGATAATGTTTTGGGCAGCGTGGCCTGCCTCCAGAATAACATACAGCATGCTACGATTACCGTACTTTTCCCCGGTGATGGAGAAATTTCCACTCAGGACGATAACGCCATGCATTCCATCCTGGATCCCAGCAGGATTTAGAAAAGCCCGAGCAAACCTATCAACATCACTTGAGACTCTTCGAAAGCCCACTTTTCCCAACCGATTGTAGCACACACGATAAATTGATGGTTTTAAGCCGCCAGTTTTTCGTAATAGAGCAACATGTATTACCAATGGATACAGTGCACCAGCTGATGGAACAACTCGATGAGAGCCTCCATTCTCTTGATCTTTGCATTCCCCATAGGCACTCCAGAGAAGGTCAACCACTGCTTGAAATGAAATTGCTTCCCCAGAGAAAGATCGAACTGAATGACGTTTGAGAAGTAAGCCCTCTAAAAAATTCTCCGATGGAGAATACCATTGGTTAGCAGAAATAAGGCGTTGTCTTTCCTTGGCTTTTTCAACTAAATGAGAGATATCTTCCTCTGATAAATTTGGTGGAAACTGCATAGGGTTTTCAATTGCCTCCCAAATCTCTCCTACCAAGGAGTGTGCATTAATAATTATTCCTTGTTGACACAATTCTTGAATTAATTGTTTTGTAGTTTCCCGGTTCCAAGATACTCCAAGAAAGTTAAGAATTTCTAGATATGTTTTCGTGCCATCGCAGAGACCAATAACCTCTCTCATAAGAGACGATGGAGCTTCCACATATACTTTCTTAGTAAGTGCATGAAACACTGTTTTGCGATGAGAAATTATGGACGAAGCCCTAATCAGTAACAGAGAATTATCTTTCATAACACTCTCCTCCTTTTTAAATTTTAAGGTACTAACTCAAAAGGAATCTATAATAAAATTCCTTTTTAGATTTCTCCTCCTTATTAAATTAATTGAATTAAATTAATTGAAATCTTTTTCTATTCTCTCACGTTTTACCTATTTTTCAAGGAATTAGTTCACCCAAAAAGTGGAATTCCCCTTCCAAAGAAGATTTACATTCAGCTAAAAGCCTGCTATTATGCAATAAACTTCTTGAGAAATAAGAATTATTCTTCAAGAATAAAAAATCATTTTTAGAAAAGTGAATTCAACAGAAAATAATTCCCCAGAAGCCATTACTCCTCGAGAAATTGATTTTTCCCGCTGGTATCTAGATGTTATCAAAGCAGCTGAATTAGCGGAAAATGCTCCCGTCAAAGGATGTATTGTTTTTAAACCTGACGGTTATGCCATCTGGGAAAAGATTAAAGGAATCCTTGATCAAGAATTTAAACAAACAGGCGTTAAGAATGCCTATTTCCCTCTTTTGATTCCCGAAAGATTATTCAAAAAAGAAAAAGAACATATTGAGGGATTTTCACCAGAAGTAGCCGTTGTCTCTTTTGCTGGCGGAAAAAAATTAAAAGAACCATTAATTGTCCGCCCGACTTCAGAAACAATTATTTACTCAACTATTTCTAACTGGATTAAGTCCTATCGGGACTTACCTTTATTGGTCAATCAATGGACCAATATTATTCGCTGGGAATTACGACCTCGTCCCTTCCTCCGAACAACTGAATTTCTCTGGCAAGAAGGACATACAGCCCATGCTACCGAAAAAGAAGCTGACGAAAGAGCTTTATTAATGCTAAATATTTATAAACAGTTTGCCGAAGAATACATGGCTATTCCGGTTATTGCCGGAAAGAAATCAGAAGCTGAAAAATTTGCTGGGGCTCTTCATACCTATACTGTTGAAGCTATGATGCAAGACGGAAAATCTTTGCAATTCGCTACTTCTCACAATTTAGGCCAAGAATTTTCAAAAGTCTTCAAAGTTAGTTTCTCCGATAATGATGGCTCCACCAAATATTGCTGGCAAACTAGCTGGGGTTTAAGCACCAGAGTTATCGGAGCGCTAATCATGGTTCACGGAGATGATAAGGGATTAGTTCTTCCTCCTAAAATTGCTCCAACTAAAATTGTTATCACTCCTATTTGGAATAATGAAAACAAAAAAGAAGTTTTAAAAAAGGCATTAGAGATAAAGAAGACCCTTCAAGAAAAGATAGAAGGGGTAGAAATTGATGAACGAGAAGGCTTACGCCCCGGAGATAAATATTTCTTTTGGGAAAGGAAAGGGATTCCTTTAAGAATTGAAATTGGTCCGAAAGATATTAAAAATCAAAGTCTAATCCTAGTTCGACGAGACACCGGAGAAAAGATAACTTGTTCAATAAAAGAATCAATCAATCAAAGTCAAAAGATTCTAGATATAATTCAAGAAAATCTTTACCAGCAAGCCCTGAAACGCCTTCAAGAAAATACCGTTGAAGTTAATGACTGGAAGGAATTTAAAGAAGCTATAAAGAACAGAAAATTTGTTCTTGCTCCTTGGGATGGGAAATCAGAGACAGAAAAGAAAATTAAAGAAGAAACCAAAGCTACTATTCGCTGTCTTCCCTTTCAACAACCGAAGAAAGAAGAAAAAGATTTCCTTTCAGAAAAAGCTTCTTCTCAAAGAGTTCTTTTCGCCCAATCTTATTAATAGCTCTGTCTTTTCTTAAGCAAAAACCGGACTTTAGAGAATCCGGTTTTTTTAACAAAGAAATTTCTCTATCAAAAGATTATTCACTGAATTTTCTTTTCCCTATCAAAAAGTCAAAATATTGATCTACTTTAGAATTTAAAGAAGTGGTAATAATCTTTTTAACCTCCTGAACAGGAACCCATCTAATTTCCGCTACTTCGTGTTCCTCACAAGGATTAGCTATTGGCTCAGGAGATTTAAGGGAACAAAGATGGTAAACAATCGTCACCATAATTTGAGGATGCAGCTGGAGATCCAGCTGCTGAAGGGATTCAACCTCGTAGCCAGTTTCAGCCAAAACCTCCCTCGCCACTCCTTCCTCCCGACTCTCGCTCAAACGTTGCTTTCCTCCGGGAAAAGCCCATTTCAAAACCGACCCGCCTTCTCCTTTTTCGGGCTTTGCCCGACGAATCATTAAAACTTCTTTCTTAGAATTAATAATTATTCCTAAATTTAAAAAATCGTCAGCTTCTTCATGCTTTTTTTGATTCATATTTATTTATTTTTCTAAATTATAATTCTTTATCAAATTTCTTCAACCAATAAAAAAGCGGAGGACTCATTCCTCCGCTAGAATTTACTTTCTCCAATCATAGATAGGCCAATGATTTTTCTCGGCCAATCTTCTCAATTTTCTTTCGGGAGAAACAACCGCTGGATGGCCAACTGCTTTTAAAAGCGGTAAATCAGAAAAATTATTAGAGAAAGCCCAGCTTTCTTTTAAATCCCAATGATTTTTCATCGCTAATTCTTTAATTACTTCCGCCTTTCTTGGTCCATATAATATATCCCCTTCTGTCTCTCCAGCATATCTTCCTCCTTCTACTTTCAAATTAGTTCCTAAACCAAAAGAAAGATTTAATTCTTTAGCCAATAATTTTACTAAAGGGGCAATGGAAGCAGAAATAATTCCGACCTCATAGCCTTTATCTTGATAAAATTGAATAATCTTCTTTCCTTCCGGGAAAACACTGGATAATAATTCTTGGGAAATAATCTTTTCAATAGTGCTTTGAAGCTTATTAACTTCCACTCCCCTTAAGAAATAATAAGCTTTTTTAAAAAAGGGAGAATTATAGGAGATAAGGGCTAAACGATTAAGCCTTAACCAAAAAATGATAAAAAGAAGTAAACTCCAAGGAAGTTGTTGATCTTGCCAAAGATGTTTAGCTAAAATTTTCTGACTCTGGGTAGAAATTAAAGTCCCGTCAAGATCAAAAAAAACTGCTTT
>CAYLQR010000031.1:0-3005 GCA_964386365.1 uncultured Candidatus Saccharibacteria bacterium
TGATGTTCCAGCTGAGAAAAAAGCTTTAGTAAAACAAAGATGGCAACTAGAAAAAGAGAGAAAAGAAATTGAAAAAGAGCGCTGGCAAACAGAAGAAGCTATTGAAGCAGCCCAGAAATCTATCTCTCGCTTTTCACCAATTTACGAAAGTCTAGTCGAAGAAGAAAAAGGTCTTTTAGAAAGAGAAAAAGAAATAAATATCTTTCTAAAATATGGGCTGGAAGAAGGAGAGAAAAAATTAAAAGAAGCTGAAGAGAAACCAGCTCCAGAAAAAAAGATTCAAAAAGAAGAGATTCTCCCCCCGAAAGAAGCCCCAGAGGAAAAAGAGCCTCCTAAAGAAAAGACGGCCGAAGAGCTAGAAAGAGAAAAGCTAATCAAAGAAGTTAAAGAGAATATTCAGATTGCTAAAAGAGAAGGAGAAAAAATTGAGGATTCAGCTAGAAGAAAAGAATACTATCAAAGGATGAAGGGAGAAATAGCAGAGGCTTACCCTGAGCTTAACCCCCAGTCAATAGAAATCTATTGGCGAGAAATTAAGTAATTTAATTAATCTCTTATGGCCGGCATTGGTCGTCTAAAAAACAAAATCTCTCCCGATGAGGAGAAAAAAGAAAAGAAGCCTATCCCTCTTTCTGATTTAGAAACTGAGAAACCGAGTTTTTCTGAATCGAGTGAGGAACCTCAAGAAAAACAGGCGGCTCCGGCTGAAAAAGCTCCCATTGTTCCTTCTTCAGAAAGAGAAGCATTTAAAAGACCAGAAAAGATTCAGAAAGAAACCCCCGCTCCGGTAGAGAGTGTTCTTCCTTCAAGGTGGAATCAGCCAAGAGAATCTATCCCCTCCACAGAAGACAGGGAAAAGGAGACTCTCCCCCCTCTATCGGCTCGCGACCAGTTATATCAAAAGATTACCGCTCAGTCAGAAGAAGAGAAAAACGAGCGAGGGCAATTCATTGCTCGAATTATGGGGAAGAAGGTTGAAAAAGAAAAAGATTCTTCTGTTCCAGAAGAAAACGTTATTCTACAACCGGTTCCGCAAGGTCCTAGCCGAGCAGAAAAGATCTTTGTCCGTTTTTTAATTGTTCTCCTAATTGCCAGTCTCGGGTTCCTTATCTATCTAGTTATTCGAGGTTATCTTATCTAATATTGGAGAACTGAACCAACCGGATAACTAGCCAAAGGATTAGTTGCTCCTCGGACATCAAAGTGAAGATGGCAACCAGTAGCATGACCGGTTTCTCCCATTAAACCAATTTCTTGGCCTTGGACTACCGTTTGGCCAGGGGTAACTAAAATTTTTGAAAGATGGCCGTAGTAAGTTACTACTCCGTTAGAATGGAGAATTCTAACTCGATTTCCTCCGATAGAAATCCAGCCGGCCCTCTGAATAACTCCACCGGCCGCCGCATAAATTGGCGTTCCGCAATTGTTAGCAACGTCAATAGCATTATAGGGATGAAGACCTTGACTAATGTATCCGCTAGTCGGAAGAATAAAGTAAGAAGAAGCAACCGGGGTTAAAGCTGGAGCTTCAGCTGGCTTTTCTCCGTCTGGAATAATCAATAAGTCTCCGACTAGAAGTGAATCAGCTTTTTCTAAATTATTAAAAGTTAAAATCTTATCTGCTTCAGTTTTATGAGCGACGGCAATCTGACTTAAGGTATCACCCGACTGGACAGAGTAAAGAACCCCCGAAACAGGAAGAATATTTAAAATATGTCCTGGGGCAAGAACAGAAGAAGGACTCAAATCATTGGCCCAGCTAAGAGTTTCTAAACTAACTCCAAATTCTTCAGACAAGCTCGTTAAAGTATCTCCTTCTTGAATCTGATAGGTTCGAAGCTGTTGTTGATAATCATAATCAACCAAGCTTGCCAGAGAAGCAGAAGAGTCACCAGGAGAAGTCAAACCTCTCAAGCTATTGCCTAAGAGGTAATCAGAAGCAGAAGCAAGAAGGCTTTCAGTTGCTTCCAATGGAGATAAAGCAACTTTTGCTTTTTCAAAACTTCTTCCTCTCTCTAAAGAGGAAGGAAATCCTTTTTCAATCCAATAAAAAGATGAAATATAAGCGACGCTAAAGGTGGTAATAAGTAGAAAAGAAAGCCACCGTTTAGTTCGGCGTTTACTCATATATGTTTGATTCTAACAAGGACCCAAAAATTGTCAAGGAGGAAAAGGGGCAACCTCCTTTTTCTCAAGAAGAATTAATCCAGCTTGAGAAGAAATATAAATTCTGGCCTAAGAAAAAGCTCGGCCAGAACTTTATCATTGATCGCGAGTTGGCCCAAGAGATGGTAAAAGCCCTTAATCTTTCTCCTCAAGAAAGAGTTTATGAAATTGGCCCGGGGTTTGGAGCTATAACCTATTTCTTAATTCAAAAATCCAGTCAGGTAATTGTTATTGAAAAGGACAAACAATTAGCAAATATTCTTCAAGAAATTTTCCCTAGCGAGAAAAAACTTAAAATTATTCAAGCTGATATCCAGGATTTTTTAGCTTCCCCTCCTTCTCCAGGAAAATTTATCGGCAATCCTCCCTACTCGCTTTCCTCTCCTTTAATTCACCAGCTTTTGAGTCTTCAGCCCCGTCCAAAGAAAATCATTCTCCTTCTCCAGAAAGAAGTCGGCGAAAGAATTATGGCTCGTCCTCCCCGAGCCAACCGTCTTTCTATATTTGTCCAACTTTCTGGGGAAGTAAAGATGATTCGGGAAGTGAGCAAAAAATCATTCTTCCCCCAGCCTAAAGTAGATTCCGTTCTTTTAGAAATTGAAGCTAAAGATTCTCCTTTAGCCATTTCAAGCTTAACTTTAATTAACAAGGCTTTTTCCTCTCCTCGAAAAACTCTCCTTAATAATCTAGTTTCTAGCCAGCTGGGAAAGAGAGTCGTCCTCGCTAATTATCTTCAACAAATAGGAATTGATTCTTTTCGCCGACCAGGGAGTCTAACTATTGAAAACTGGAAAAATCTTTTTTCCTATTTCCAAAAGCTAAAGAATTAGTTATACTAA
>CAYLQR010000032.1:0-5739 GCA_964386365.1 uncultured Candidatus Saccharibacteria bacterium
AGGACAAAAAGACATAACGAAAAGCTCAACTTCCGGCTTTTCTGACTTAGTAACCGGCTGGTCAGCTGGAGGATTCATATCCAAAACCTGAGGAAAGAAAAGGATTCCATCTTTCGTCGCATAGAACTCGGCTGCCTGACCATTTAAGACCATCTCTAAAACATAGAGATTATTCTCGTCTCTAACAGCTGAAGTTTCAATTGTATCTTCTTCAGTAAAGAAATTATCTTGCAGGAAAGTGGTTACCTTTTCTCTTACCTCCTCCGGACTAAAGATTTTCCCTTCCATCCTCAAATCAATTTGGGAATACCAACCCCCAGCATAACCAAGGCCGAAACCCAAGACTAGAACTAAAAGCAAAGCGGAAAAAAACTTATTGGTAGAAATTTGAAACATAATAAAAAAATTTAATTATTTTAAAGCCAATTTCCCAGAATGGTCGCCAGGAATTGATCTTGTCTAATTAAGCCTAAAGAACCTTTAGAACATTCTTTTTCGGTAAATCTTTCTAAAGAATCCTCTCTTATCTTTTTACTCCAAATCAAGAAAGGAATCAAGTCGGTTGAATGCTGTTTTTGTTCGCAAGGAGTGGCGTGATCAGCCGTTACAATAATAGTTGTCTTACTTAAATTCAGAAGAGGCTTAAGAGCCTGGTCAATCTTTTCAATAAACTCCTTTTTCCCTTGACAATTTCCATCATGACTTAAAGTGTCAGTTCCTTTAACATGAAGGAAAAGAAAAGGCGTTTTCTTCATAATAGCCGAAGCTTTCTGAAATTTTCCTTCTAAATTGGTATCAACTCGCCCAGTTGTTCCCTCTACTTTAATAACCTTCATTCCTAAAAGCCTAGAAATTCCTTGATAGAGTCCTCCGCCAGTCAAACAAGAAGCCACTAATCCCCATTTTTCTTCAAAAGAAGGAATTTCCCTAAGTCGACCCACCCCTCTCAAAAGAAGATAATTTGCTGAGGGTAATCCTTTTTCTTCTCTTTCTTTATTAAAAGGAAGTTTACTTAAAATTCGACGGCTCTCTTCTAAAAAGTGATTTAGAATAGCAGCTGTTCGTTGAGAATCAGCTTCATTATCTAACGAAACAATCGAAGGGACTCTCACTCCTTCCTGATGTTGATCATTAGAAGCAATCTGATCAGAAAGCCTTTTCCCTCTCATAATCAGAACAAAACGATGTTCGATTCCTGGTTTAATAATAAAATGAACGCCGGAAACTGAATGAATTTTTTTCAAAGCTTGAATTAAAGCTTTCGTTTCTTTAATTCGGCCAGCTCGTCTATCAACAATTTTCATTTCCTTATCAACCGTTGCCCAATTTCCCCGAAAAGCTAAATCATCCTTTTTTAATTTCAAGCCTAAACCGGCTGCTTCAAAAACTCCTCTTCCCATATTCCATTTAGACAAAGAATAACCAAATAGAGAAAGGTGAGCGTCTTTTGAAGTAGGAAAAGGTCCTTCGAAAATTGGTTCAATTAAACCTCCTTTCCCTTTCTTTATTAACCAATCTAAATTTGGAGTCTTGGCTGCTTCTAAAGGAGTCCGACCACCTAAAACCTTAACTGGCCGGTCACCTAAGCCGTCTAAAACAACCAGAAGCAAGTGATTTCTATTTTCTCCCATAGATTTCTTCTTCAATTAAAAGAAGCCGATTATATTTTACCACTCTTTCTCCTCGAACGGGAGCGCCAGCTTTTATAAAATCAGCTCCTACTCCAACCGATAAATCAGCAATAAAATCGTCATTTGTTTCCCCAGAACGATGAGAAATAATTATCTTCCATTGATGCTTTTGTCCTTCAATAACCGCCTGCAAGGTTTCGGTTAAAGTTCCTACCTGATTAACTTTAATAATTGCTCCATTAGCCGCTTTCTTTTGAGCTGCTTTTTTAATTAATTCTTGATGAGTAGTCAAGAGATCATCTCCTACGATAATTATTTCTTCTCCTAAACGATGGGTAATCTCCTGAAAGCCAGACCAGTCTTCTTCAGCAAAAGGATCCTCTAAAGACAAAAGAGGATATTTCTCTTTTAAGCTCTCATAAAAATCAAGAAGCTGCTGCCGATTAAATTGCTGCCCATCTAAAAAATAAGAACCTTCTTTGTAAAATTCATTAGCAGCGCAATCAAGACCCAACTTGCTTTCAGGAAAATCGATTATTGCTTTTTGAAGAAAATCTAAAGCCGTTGATGTTTTAGACAAAGGAGGAGCCATTCCCCCTTCATCTCCAACATTAATCGCCTCTTTCCCTTTTTCTTTCAAAAGATCTTTTTTTAGAAGCTGATAAACTTCTGCTCCAACCCGTAGATTATCCCGAAAGCTTTTTTCTTCCGGAATAACCATAAATTCTTGGAAGGCTAGTTGATTGCCAGCATGGACTCCCCCATTAAGAATATTAAAAGTTGGACGAGGAAGCCTAAAAAAAGAATTTCCTCCCAAATTCCTAAACAGCTGATATAGATATTTCCAAAGAGGAAGTTGAAGATTTTTAGCAGCCGCCCGACTAAGAGCCAAAGAAACAGGAAGCAAAGCATTAGCTCCTAAACGAGACTTATTTTCCGTCCCATCTAATTCAATTAAAAGATGATCAAATTCTGCCTGTTGACGAACATCT
The DNA here is from genome assembly GCA_964386365.1 of uncultured Candidatus Saccharibacteria bacterium. Classification (GTDB taxonomy): domain Bacteria; phylum Patescibacteriota; class Minisyncoccia; order Minisyncoccales; family UBA1441; genus CAYLQR01. The sequence goes on from CAYLQR010000032.1 coordinate 2,624, forward strand.
CTCCCCACTAAAAGAGGAGCAATAATTTGATTAACATTCCTCACTGCCTGGCTAACCCCTTCTCCTCCATATTCTTGACCATTATCTCTCAATTCTAAAGCTTCTTTCGTTCCTCGAGAAGCTCCACTTGGAGCAGCGTCAGTCACCCAACCATCTTTTGTTTTTAGCCAAACTTTTACTGTTGGCTTTCCCCGAGAATCAAGAATCTCTCGAGCAATTATCTTTTGTATTTTAAAATTACGGCTTAGCATAAATGCTTTGCCTTAAGATATTCTCGGCCATTTTCTCCCAAGGAAGAATGGGACAGAGTCAAATATAAGTTAGCTTTCAACCAGTCCTCTTTTGAATTTACCGGGAGCCATTCTCCTTTTAGCTGGTAGCCATAGACTGGTTGTCCACTCTCCCTCATTAAAGACAAGCCTTCTTCTAATTCTAAATTCTCTTTCTTCACTCCCTTCTTTTTCAATTCTTCCAAGAAACTAATAACTTCTGGGGTAAGGATATAATAACCAGAAAAATTAAGAAAGCTGTTTTTTTCTTTTTTCTTAATTGGAGCAAGTTGTGAAATTTTAAAAATGCGTTGAGCAATTTTTTCAGCCTCTATTTTCCAATGGTCATTAAAGCCGTCTTCCACTAAACCTAAAACTGGTTTTTGGGAAGTCTGAAAAACTTTTTCTAATTGGGAAAAACTAGAAGGAGAAGGAAGAAAAAGACCACGGGGTTTAACCATTGCCCAAGGACTTTTCAATTTAGATTTTAACTTAAGCAAAATCTCTCCAGTACTAGGATAATGATCACTTCCCAAAAACTGGAAAGAGAGATCTTTATAACGTGACCGCCAGCCGCTAATTACCTGACCGAGTGTTCCCTTCTCCGCTTTCCCGCTGGCTGTAAGATAACTATAGACTACTTTCTTTTTATTTTCCCCAACGATAATCACCTCTCTCAAATCAGCCTCTTTTGCTTCATCTAACAAATATTGGATAAAAGGTTGTTCTCCTAAAAGCCATAACTCTGAAGGATTAACCGAAGCTAATGGGAAAAAAGCTTTTGAACGCTGGCTAAGAACCAAAACTAATTTTTGAATAGAAGTTGACATTCTAAAAGATTATTTTCTTCTCAAGAAAGCGGGAATTTCCCATTCTTGTTCTTGAGGAGTTTTTTCTAATTCCTTTTTCCGACTTTCCTTTTTAATTTCCAAGGCATTTCTTCTTTTTGCCTTGGGTTTTTTCTTCTTTTTAGAGGGCTGAGATTTTTTCTTCCTCTCTAGTTTCTTCTTCGATTGAGGCTTTTCTCCCATTAAAGCTAAAAGAGTAACCTCTATTTTTTCTTTTAATTCTTTTTCTTTATCCAAACCAAAAATAATTTTCGCTGCTGGATTAAACCCTTTAATCTTCTGACTAATTGCTTCTACCTCAGACATCTTTAAGTCACTTCCTCCTCGAACATAGAAAAGAATTTTCTTTACTCTTTCTAAAGGGAAGGAGGCAAGAGGATCTTTTTCTATTTCCTTTTGAATTTTTTCCAACCGGTGTTCGCCAGCAGTTTCAACTCGATTTAAAAATAGTTTCTTCTCCTTACTTTTTAAAATAGTTTTAAGATCAGCGAAATCAATATTAATTAAACCCGGTTCCTTGATTATATTAATCAAAGATTCCAACCAATTGACAATATGAGCATTAATTAAGTTAAAGGCTTCTTGAAAAGTTCCTCCTTTAACTAAATTAAAGATTTTTTCGTTAGAAATAATTAAGTAGCAATCTAAATAAGGAACAATTTCTTGAAGAGTCTTCTGGGCAATTTTCTGTTTTTTCCTTCCCTCAAATTGGAATGGAAAAGTCACAATCCCCAAACTTAAGATTTTAGAAGATCTTGCTGCTTGAGCCACAACGGGAAAAATTCCCGAACCAGCTCCCCCTCCCAAACAAGAAACGAAAACAACTAGATCAACTCCCTTCAAAAGATGATCAATTTCCTTCTTCGCTTCTTGAGCTGCCTCTTTCGCCAGATTAATATTTCCACCTGTTCCCAACCCTTGAGTGCTTTTCTCCCCCAGAAGAATTGCCTTCAAAGCTTGGCTTTGAACTTTTTCTAACTGAACAGAATCTGTATCAATAGCCACAAAAGAACTGCCTTTAATTTTTTGAGCAATTTGAGAAACAATTCTCCCTCCTCCTCCGCCCAATCCTAGGATAAGAATATTAATTTTTTTAGCTCGACGAAGATTTTCTTTTTTTTCGGAAGCCATTTCTCTAATTCTTTAATTGAAGAACTTTCTTCACTTTTTCTACATCTGCTCCCTCTCGCAAGATCGTCCGATTTGTTAAATCAACAATAGTTGAGAGCTCAGCAAATTGACAAATTCCCTTAATTGTTAAAGAAACTTCCAAATCAATTTCTTCTGGCTGAACAATCGGAAAACCAGAATAGCTAAAAGCTGGTAAGCCAGTAATAACGAAACCAGCTTCTTGTATAATTTCCCCAGCTGTATTATTAGAAAACCGAAGAGCAATTCTTCTTTCTCTATCAACCAATTCTGGAGCCAAGGAAGCTTTTTTAGGAAGAAGAACAGTTGTTGGTCCAGGCCAAAGCTTCTTCAAAATTTCTAGATCGTTATCTCCAATATAAGCCAAGGTTGTTGCTTGGCTAAATTTATTGATCATAATCGGAAGCGGATCAGGTAAAGAAGAAGCCTTCATTGCCTGAAGCTCTTTAAGAGCTTGAGAATGGAAAATACTTGCTCCTAAAGAATAAACGGTTGCTGTTGGGAAAATAATTATTTTTCCTTGTCTTAAAAGATGAGCTGCTTCTTGGATTTGATCAAGCATATTTTAATATTATAGCACAGAATAATTTAATGGAAGAAAAAGACTATTTTTGATTAGAAGCAACTTTAATAAATTCTCTAAACAAAGGATGGGGTTTAAGAAGTTGCGATTTAAACTCAGGATGAAATTGAGTTCCGACAAAAAAGGGATGATTCTTTAGCTCTATTATTTCTACCAAATTACGAGCTGGATTCTCTCCAGCTATTACTAAACCCTTTTTTTCTAATTCATCTCGAAAAGCATTATTAAATTCATAACGATGGCGATGTCTTTCGGCAACTAAAATAT
>CAYLQR010000033.1:0-2958 GCA_964386365.1 uncultured Candidatus Saccharibacteria bacterium
CTAAACCGATAAAGAGACGAGAAACTGTGAGAAGATCGGGAAGGACCTTTAGCCATTTTTGAGGCTTTCTTTTTTTATTCATCTATCATCACCCCCATATTGAGTGAAGTATGTAAAGAACAAAACTTTCAATTAAATTATAGGCCATAGTAAAAGGGAAAGCTAGAAAAAGAAGGAGAGCTTTTAAAAATAGTTGAAGTGAGAGTAAAATATTTTTTAGAATAGGGAAGTGTGTTAGAATAAAAAGTGATGACAGATAAAAGAATTTTTTTGGCTATCCCGCTTAGCCAAAGCTTCAAAAATCAAATCTATAATTGGCAGTCTCAATGGCCAAAATTTCCTATTCGCTGGGCAGCTAAAGGAAATTTACACGTGACTCTTCTTTTTCTCGGACAGAAAAGATTAGAAGAAGTAGCAAGGATAAGCGAGTTAATTTATGAAATAGCTCAAGTGAATTCTTCCTTTTTTCTCCTTTTCAAAAAAGTTCAATTCCAGCCGAACATTAATCAACCAACGACACTTTGGTTAAGAGGAGAAGAAAATTTAACTTTTTCCAAACTTGTCAAAGATTTAGAAAATATCTTAAGAGAAGAAAAGCTTTACTTCCCAGCTGGTTCAATTGCGAGAAAACAAATTCCTCATATAACCCTAGGAAGAATCAATCGTTTTCAATGGCGTCAATTAGAGCTAGAAGAAAGGCCGGAAGTTGAAAAAGAAATCTTTTTAAAGATTCCTGTTAAAGAAATTGCTTTGTTTGAAAGCAAGCTTCATCGTCAAGGTCCAGAGTATATTACTTTAGAGAAAGCTAGTTTAAGTTAATAAAATGAAAGTCTATTTTATCGGTATTGGAGGGATTGGAGTTTCAGCGTTAGCTCGCTATTATCTTCATCAAGGAGCTCAAGTTTTTGGGTCTGATTTGTTTTTCAACGAAACCATTGAAGAACTTAAAGATCAAGGAGCAATGATTTTCGTTGGAGAGCAGAAAGCCAAAAATTTACCAACGGATCTTGATTTAGTTGTTTACAGCTTGGCAGTCTGTTCCTCAAACCCTGAAAGAAAAAAAGCTCTTGAGCTAAAAAAGATTAATAAATCCTTGAAGGTTTTTAGCTACCCTCAAGCGTTAGGGAAAATAAGTCAGCAATATTTTACAATTGCTGTAAGTGGTGTCCACGGAAAAAGTACAACTGCTGCAATGGTTACTTCTATTCTCATTACAGCTGGGTTAGATCCAACTATCTTTATCGGAACAAAGATAAAAGAACTTTCAGAAAAAAACTTCCGAATTGGTAAAAGTCAATATTTAATTTTAGAAGCAGATGAGTGGAGAGCTTCTCTTCTGAATTATTTTCCCCAAGCTTTAATTATTACTAACATTGAAGAAGACCATTTAGATTTTTACCATAATTTAGAGGAAATAATTGAAACTTATCAAAAGATGATTGATCAGTTACCAGCTAAGGGAGTCTTGATAGTTAATGAAGACAATCCAGCTATCCATCATTTAAAAATCCCTTCGGATATTAAAACCATTTCTTACTCTTTGACTGACCCGGTCGCTTCTCAGCTTAAAAAAGTATTGAAGGTTCCTGGGGAATACAATCTATCAAATGCTTTGGCTAGTTATTATCTTGCTCAAACTTTAGGAGTTTCCGAAAAAGATATTCTTCAGGGATTAACAAATTATCAGGGATGCTGGCGAAGATTCGATCAACGGTTAGGAAAACTAGAGAATAAAGATTTTGTCTTAGTTTATGACTATGCTCATCATCCTACTGCTCTTAAGTCTTTTCTTAAAGCTTTAAGAGAAAAGTTTCCTCAACAGAAAATCTTAGCTATTTTCCAACCACATCAGTATGAAAGAACAGTTAGGCTAGCTGATTCTTTTATCCAAGCTTTAAAAGAATCAGAAGCTTGGGTTGACCAATTAATCATTACCGATATTTATAAAGTAGCTGGTAGAGAAGGAAAAGGGAAAGGGAAAATTAAGGCTAAAGACTTGGTGGAAGCTGCTCAATCACCTTCCGTTGTTTTTAAACCTTTGAAAAAATTGAAAGGTTTTCTTTTAAAGGAAATAAAAGGAAAAGAGATAGTAGCTGTTATTGGAGCTGGCGATATTTATGAGTGGGGGAGAAGCACCCTTGAAAAAAAATGATACTTTGCTAAACTAAATTAGTTTATTAAATTTTTTATTCATGAGCCTTACTCTCATTATTTGGATTATTGCTATTGTCGCTATCTTGGCTATTATCCTTTGGTATTTCCTTTCTGCTTCTAAAAAGAAAGGCAAAATTTCTCCAAAAGCTCCTTTTAAAGCTCCCGAGAATAACCCTTCTCAAGGAGGGGAAGATTACTCCAGCCAAGAAAAAGAAAATTTCCCTCGATAGAGGAAAAGACAAATTCTTATTTTTATCAAAGAGCAGCTTTTTAAAGTTGCTCTTTGTTTTTTATTGTTCTCAACTAAAAATTATTCTTTGGGTAATCTTCTTAATGAGTGAGACTTGATCTCACTCAAAATTACTTTACAAAAACAATTAAATATTTTATAATCAATTATCAAAGTTCTTTGGAGAAGGAGGAAAAAATGATCAGACAAAGAATGATTGTCCACGGGGAGAAGGTAGCTGAGTTTCCTGAAAGCCATCCTTGGCTTAAAGGAATAAAGCATGGATTCTCTACTTTCCAAGCCGGAAATATGTCGAAATTTCATGGAAATTGGAGTCCAGAGGCTCTTGAAAAAAACCGACTTGGTTTTTATCAGGAAGTAGGATTGGATTATTCTAGGCGGGCAGTAATGTTACCCGAACACGAGGATGGGGTGAGGTTAGTCTCTGGTCCAGGAGAAGTTAGGGGAGACGCTCTCATTACTGATGTCCCCGGACTAACTCTTTGCCTTCGTCCGGCGGATTGCTTGCCGATTATTATTACTAACAATAATCAGCAAGAAAAGATTCTAGCTCT
>CAYLQR010000034.1:0-10821 GCA_964386365.1 uncultured Candidatus Saccharibacteria bacterium
AGGTAGTGATTATTACTGGAAAAGGGTCAGAGACATTAATGTGTGTAGCTGGAGGAAAAAAGATTCCCTGGGACGATCGACAAGTAGTTTCTCAAGAATGGCAAAAGATTAAGAAGGAGTCTTTTCCAAAAGAAGATGATGGAAGGGCTGGAAATTTATGATAAACTATAGAAGAAGGAATTTTCTAGAAGACTTTTGAAAAAAATGTTTAAAAAATTAAACTCTTCGTTAAATGGTAAAAGCTGGGAAGAAATGGCGGAAGAAATAGATGATTTCTCTCTTTTCCACTCTTTTCTTGGACTCCCTCTGGAACAATTTCGTTCGTGGATAGAAGCTGGTGATCGAATTCTGGATATAGAGTGTGGAGGAGAAATGCTTCTGGATTTTTTTATTGATCGGGGAGTTTACTACGTCGGCTTGAATGACTCTCCCCAATTAGTTGACGTTGCTCAGAAGAAATATCCGAGTCAACAATTTATTCTCGGCAATCTATTTCAAGTAACTTTTCCAAGCGAAACTTTTGATAAAACTTTTGCTTTTACTTTTTTTCAAAACCTATCTTCAATTGAGCAACAATTGAGAGTTTTGAAAGAAGCGAATAGGATTTTAAAACCGAATGGGCTTTTCTTTTTTCAGGCTTGGGCTAAGCCTCGAAAGCTTAAAACTTTACTTAACAGGAAGATTTCTGTTAAGAAAAAAAATTCGGAAGAAAAAGAAGAACATTTTTTGTCGAAACCAGGTAATATTCAAAAGCTAGTTCGAGAAGCAGGTCTAAAAATTATTCAGCAGGAAAAATCTACTTTGATTTCAGAAGGAGAAGTTCTCTATTACATTACTCAGAAAAGTTAAATTCCAGCCCCTATAGTTTAACGGATAGAGCGCGACCCTCCGGAGGTTGAGATGAAGGTTCGAATCCTTCTAGGGGCACAAAGGTCGTTTCTTTTTTAATCATAATTTATGGCTAATCAAGAAGAAATTTTAATCGGGGAGGTTACTCATTACTTTGGAAAGATTAAAGTGGCTATTGTAAAACTTTCTAAGCCTCTAAAGATAGGGGAAGAAATAAAAATCTGCGGGGGAGAAACAGAATTCACCCAAGAAGTCCAGTCTTTAGAAATTGACCATCAAAAGCTGGAAGAAGCAAAAGCTGGTCAGTCAATAGGCTTAGCTGTCAAAGAAAAAGTTCACCCTGGTTACAAAGTCTATAAAGTTTGATTAGTTTTGTTTCAATGTTAGAAGCCTTTCTTAGTGAAGTTAATCTTCAAATATTTTTGCAGTTATTCTTAGCTATTCTCTTGGGGAGTTTGATCGGAATTGAGAGGGAACATCAGGAAAGAGCAGCTGGGTTTAGAACCTTTGCTCTTGTCTCTTTGGCTTGCACTCTTTTTACTATTTTATCTTTAGGCTTAACTGAATTAAATTATTCTCAAGCAGTTAGCTTGGATCCGATTCGGATTATTCAGTCTATTGCTATCGGCTTTGGTTTTTTGGGAGCGGGAATCATTATCTACCGCCGTTTCCGGTTAGAAGGATTAACAACAGCGGTTGCTCTTTGGATTACTTCAGCTATCGGAGTAGCTGTTGGACTAGAGCAATATTTTTTAGCGATTCTCGTCACTTTTTTAGTGATTATTGTTCTAGCTGGCTTTCGAGAAATTGAAAAAAGAATTTGGGATTAAATGAAAAGAGAAGTTTTTTCAGCTAGTTTGATTCTGGTGGGAGCGATTGTCGGGGCTGGACTCTTTGTCCTCCCCGGCTTGCTGGCCACCGGAGGCTGGCTTCCCTTTTTAGCAAGTCTTCTTGTTTTTGGCGGAGGAATGATTCTCCTCCACCTACTTTTGATTGAGGTTATTCTTAGGACAAAAGAGCCTAAATATTTTACTGGCTATGTTGGTCAATATTTAGGGAAAACTGCCCGACGAACTTCTTTCCTTTACGTTTTTCCGGGTTTAGTCGGAACTTTATTGGTTTATGCTTTGATGGCTGGGGAATTTTTAGCCCTGATTGTTCAACCCTGGCTTTCTTTAACGGCTGTTTGGGGAAGCTTAATTTTTCTTTTTTCCCTTTCCTTTTTTATCTTTCGGGGAGGGAAAACAGCCGATGCTGTTCAAAAGCGTTTTACTTTATTCTTGTTAATTGTTCTTTTGGCTACTCTTGGCTATGCTCTGCCTCGATTAAATTGGGGTCAATTTTCTTTTTTTCAAAAGCCTCTTCTCCTTAGTCTCCCCGGGGTTGTCTTTTTCAGTTTGTTGGGCTGGAATGCTCTGCCAGCAATGGTTAGGCATTTAAAGAAAAAAGAGAGCAAGAAAAAAGTGGGAAAAATTATAGTTTTCACTCTTAGCGGAGCAGCTTTTCTCTATTTTCTTTTCAGTTTGGCAGTTGCTGGTTTGGGAATTAACATCACTGATTGGACTAGCCTTTCTCAACTGCCAGTTTCTGCTTTCTATCTAGCTAAAGTTTTAGCTTTGATTGGTTTGCTGGCTAGCCTGACTTCTTTCTTAAGCTTAGGAAACTATTTGAAAAATAGTTTAGTAGTTGATTATCATTTTCCTTATTGGCTAGCCGCTATGGGGACAATCCTTTCTCCTCTTTTCCTTTATCTTCTAGGATTCCAGCAGCTTCTTTCTTTGATGGGGTTGGTCGGAGCCTTGATGGGAGCTATCCAAGGATGGGTAATCGTTTTTGTTTTCTTAAAAGCGAGGAAAAAGGGAGACCGTTCACCGGAATATATCATCCGCCGCCCTCGCCTGGCTCTGGCTTTCATGACCTTTACTCTAACAGCTGTTATTGCCTTTCAGCTTTTTGCTTCTTTCGGAAATTAATTTAAATTGACAGTCTTTGAGAAAGGCATTAGCATTATTTATGTATGGAAGAAGAACATCTTTATCTTACTCCAGCTGGAGTAAAGAGAATCCAGAAGCACTATCAAAGGCTTTGTCGCCAAAGAGAGGAAGAAAAGAAAAACAGGAGATCTCGTCTCTCTTTTTTGTCAAAGATCTCAATAGAAGATAAAGATCTTTCGCCTTTAGAAAGAGAAAATTCTTTGGAAAAGAAGATTAGAGAAACAAAATTCCTTTTAGACCATTATCAACTAATTGCTCCACCCAAAGGAGGAGCAAGAAAAAGAATCTCCTTGGGAGCGATAGTGACAGTTGAAATAAGCAGAAAGGTTCAGAAATTTCAAATTGTTGATTCCCCGGAAGTTAATCCGGATTGTGGTCGGATTGGTCGCTCTTCTCCTTTAGCAAAAGCCCTTTTTGGTCGAGTAGTTGGAGAAGAGGTCCGAATTGAAACTCAACCTCCCCAGAAAGTGAGGATTAAAAAATTAAAGTATCAAAAGGGGAAATGAAGATTAGAAAAATTCTCCTTTTTCTCATTGGCTTAGCCGTTGGATTAGTTGTTTTTGGTTTGATAAGCGGAGATATCGATTGGGCAAGCGTTGGGGAAAGCTTTTCGAGTATTCGTTGGTGGCAGCTTTTGCTTCTCTTAGGACTAATGGAGGGGAGTATGGTCTTTGCTGCTTTAGCTTGGAAAAGTATTTTGGAAGAGAAAAGGTCTCTTCCGTTTTTCCCTTTATTGAAAATCTTTACGGTTGGTTTTTCTTTGAGTTATCTTACACCGATGACTCTTGTTGGAGGAGAAGCTCTCCGGGCTTATTTCCTCCATCAGAAGGAACATCTTTCTTGGAAAAAGACGATTATTTCAATCATTCTCCATAAGTTAATCATTTTTCTTGTCTTAGCAGGCGTTGTTTCCATTGGCTTGGGATTCTTTTTCTTTTTGGGAGGAGCTTTATCTCGCCGCCTAGGATCTTTAATCTTTTTAATCTTCTTAGGAATGGCCATCTTTCTCTTTTTGCTTTTTAGACATTCTAGCAATCACCAAAGCTTAATTAGTAGTTTGTTTCTTGCTTTAGGCCTAGGGCAAGTCTTAGAGATTAAGCAGATGAAAACAGTTTTGGCCTATGAGAAAGAAGCTCTTCGCTTTTTTCGAACTCGACGTCAAGCTTTTTGGCAAGCAGTTGGCTTTTCAGCTCTTGAAGCCTTGTGCTATTTAGGCCAGGCCTTTTTCATTATTGCTTTTCTCTCTGGCAAATGGACGGTTATCGGGGCTTTGATTAGTTATGCTTTTAGCGGATTAAGCGCTTTCTTTATCTTGCCAGCGGCCTTGGGAAGTTTAGAGGTAATGGAGGGTTTTGCTTTTCAAAGTCTTGGCTTAGAGTTAAGCTTGGCTTTAACCTTCAGTCTTATTTGGAGAGGACTAAGGCTCTTAATCTGTTTTTCTGGAGGATTGATTGCTCTCCAGTTGATGAGAGAAATTGGCTGGAAGAGTTTAAGGGAATCTAAAAAGCAATATCTCCAGCATGCGAGAGAACCAAAAATTAGCTGAAATATTTTCTGAGATTAGCTCTTATCTAGCTATTCAGGAGATTCCTTTTAAACCTCAGGCCTACCAGCGGGCAGCTGAGGCTTTAGAAGTTTTTTCGGATAATGTTCAATCAATTTATCGACAGGAAGGATTGGCTGGATTAGAAAAGATTCCTGGAGTAGGGAAAAGTTTGGCCGAGAAGATAAAAGAATATTTGGAAACTGGCCGAATAGAATATTATGAGAATTTGAAGAAAAAATTACCAGTTAATATTCATCAGTTAACTCAAGTTGAGGGAATTGGACCGAAAACAGTAGAAGAGCTTTACCGATTGCTAAAAATTAAAAACCTAGAAGATTTGGAAAAAGCAGCCCAGGCAGGGAAAATTCGTTCCCTGCCTGGTTTTGGTTTGCAGAGTGAAAAAAACATTCTTAAATCAATTACTATTTTTCGAGAGGAACATCGTCGATTTCCTCTAGGGGAAATTTTACCCCTGGCCAAAGAGATAGAAGCAAAACTTAATCGTCTTAAGGAGGTTGAGAAAACGAGCCTAGCTGGTTCTATCAGACGACGAGAAGAAACTATTGGTGACGTGGATATCTTAGTCGCTAGCCGTTCTCCTAAAAAAGTAATGGAGGTTTTTACTTCTCTTCCTTCAATTGTTAAGGTTTGGGGAAAAGGGCCGACTAAATCCTCTATCCGATTAAAAGCCGGCTTTGATGTTGATCTTCGTTTAGTGAAAAGCGAATCTTGGGGAGCCGCCCTTCAATATTTTACTGGTTCTAAACAGCACAATATTGTTCTTCGCCAATTAGCAATTAAAAAAGGATTAAAATTAAATGAATACGGAGTTTTTAAAGGGGAAAAGTGCTTAGCTGGAAGAACAGAAAAAGATTTTTATCGTCAGCTAGGACTTGATTGGATTGCTCCAGAATTAAGGAATAATCAAGGAGAAATTGAAGCTGCTTTGAAAAAGAAATTACCTAATTTGATTAGCTATCAGTCTCTAAAGGGAGATCTTCATTCGGCTAGCAATTGGGGGGAAGGAAAGGCTGATTTAGTTGAAATGATTAAAGAAGCCAAAAAGCTTGGCTACCATTATTTAGCTATTACTGATCGTCTTTCGGCTAATAGCCAAGCTTCTTTTAAAAGAAAGCTTGGTCAACAGCTGGAAGCAATTGACCGTTTAAACCAAAAAGAAAAGAATTTCAGACTTTTGAAAGGAGTCGAATTAATAATTGATCGTCGAGGGAATTTGAATTTTCAAGACGATATTCTTAAACAACTTGATTGGATAGTAGTCAGCGTTCAGTCTTTCTTTCAGCTTTCCAGGCCGGAAATGACAAAGCGTCTTCTTAGGGCTTTAGAATTTCCTGGAGTTAATCTTTTAGCCCATCCGACTAATCGAAAATTAGGAGAACGAGAGATAAATGATTTAGATTGGGAAAAACTTTTTAAAATTGTTCGGAAAAACCATATTCTTCTAGAAATTAACAGTCAGCCAAGCCGTTTGGATTTACCAGCCGATTTTATTAGAGAAGCAAAGAAAGAAGGGGTGAAGATGGTTATTACTTCTGGAGCAAATCAGTCTTCAGAATTAAGATGGATTGAATTTGGATTAGCTCAGGCAAGAAGAGGCTGGGCAGAGAAAAAAGACATTTTAAATACGGGAGAATGGTCTTCTCTCTCCCATTATCTAGAAACTTATGAAAACTGAAGAATCAGCTGGAATTATTGTTTTTCGGGAAGAAGGAAGACAGGTCTTTTATCTTTTACTTCAAGATGATTCAGGGAATTGGGGTTTTCCTAAAGGAAAGCCTCAATCAGAAGAAACATTCGAAGAAACTGCTCTTCGAGAAACGAGAGAAGAAAGCGGGTTGAAAAAAATAGAAATTATTCCTTCTTTTAAAGAAGAAATCCATTATTTTTTCCAAAGAGAAGAGAAAGTTTCGAAAAGAGTTTTATTCTTTTTAGGGAAAACAGCTCAAAAAGAAATTAAGCTTTCCTTTGAGCATCGGGCTTTTCAGTGGCTGACTTATGCTCAAGCTCAAAAGAAATTAGGTTTTGAAAATAGTCGTCTTCTATTGAAAAAAGCTCAGGCCTTCCTGAGCTCTTCTTAATCCAAGCAATTTTTTTCTTAATCTTTGGCTTTTTCAACAATCGCTTTAAAAACCTTTGGATACTTTTCAGCGAGTTGAGAAAGTATCTTTCGATCAAGCTGAATCTCTTTAAGTTTTAATTGGTGAATGAAGCGTGAGTAAGACAGGCCATTTTTTCGAGTGGCTGCATTTATCTTAATCTGCCATAAAGCCCGGAAATCTCTTTTCTTTCTTCGGCGGTCAGCATAAGCATGGACTTGAGCATGGCGCCAAGCTTCTTTAGCGGCTCGGTACTTTGCTTTTCGCTGCCACTTAAAGCCTTTTGTTTCTTGGAGAACGTTTTTCCTTCTCTTATGAGCGATTGTTCCTCGTTTTACTCTAGTCATTAGTATTTTAAAGCTGATTTAATCTTTTTGGCTAAGGGTTTCTTAACGACTACCCATTTCTTTTGTGCTTGTTTAGTTCTTTCTGATTTTCCTTTGCGAAGATGGTCCATTCCGCTCAGACGGCGGAGGACTTTCCCATTGGAGGTAATTTTGAATCTTTTGCTTAAAGATTTTCTTGTTTTAGCTTTTCTTTTCATTACTTGGTAAGGTTAACTTTTATTTGACGGGATTTGGGAGAAGACTGATTTTGAACTTTTAAGGGAAAGTCTTCTTGAATCTTTTTAACGAAATCAGCTACTTTTTCTTCAGCTTGTTGACGAAGGGCATTTTCTCTTCCTCGAAGCTTCATGGCTATTTGAACCTGATGTCCTTTTTCTAAAAAGGTTTTTGTTTGATTTAATTTAGTTTCCAAATCGTGGGGGGAAATATTAAATTTTAAGGTGATAACTTTAACGGCTCCGCCACTCTTTTTCACTCGGTGTTTTTTCTTTTGCTGGTAAAGATATTTCCCGGCTTCAGTAATCTTAGCTACTGGCGGATTGGCTTTATCAGAAACAAGCACTAGATCTAGGCCTGATTCTTTAGCTTTCGCCAAAGCTTCTTCTCGGCTCATAATGCCAAGAGATTCTCCTTCCGGGCTGACGACATTCAATTGGGAAGCTCTTATTTGATTGTTAAGCGGATTTTTGAGAATAGAAATAAATGTTTAAGTGGAGACGGCGGGATTCGAACCCGCGTCTGAAAAGGGTAAAAAAAGTAGTTTACTGGTATAGTCTGATTAATGGCGTAGTATCCTTAAATCAGACGAAATAGATACTACCGAAAAAAGAAAGAGCTTCTCGATTTTTGAATCCCCGGTCCACTTATCGAGAGTCAGCGGCGGGAATGCTTACAAGCTTTTAATTAAGCGTAAGCGAGAGCGGGCTCAAGGTCCGCTGAAAAGTTGGCACTTTTCTGATTTTTAGAAGTTTAACAAGGATCTAAACCTTGACCAGAGGGCTTTTCTTTTCCTTTTCATCGAAGCCTAACGTCCCCAATTTTTTAAAGCTCGTCTAATCTTTTGATCAATTTCTTTTCTCTTGATCTTTTCCCGTTTGTCGAATTTTTTCTTTCCTCGGGCAAGAGCAATTTCCAATTTGATTTTACCTTTTTTAGTATACAATTTCAAAGGCACTAAGGTCAAGCCCCTTTCTTTGGTTTGGTTGGTTAAGGACGTAATTTCTTTTCGAGTGAGAAGCAATTGGCGGGAGCGGTCAGCTTGGTAATTAGCCGGAGCATTAGCTGGCTGGTAGGGGGGAACAAAAGCGTTAATCAGATGAATTGAACCGTCGGTTCGAGGAACAACATAAGCTCCTTTAAGACTGGCCCAACCATTTTTAATTGATTTAACTTCTTGGCCAGTTAAAACAATTCCTGCTTCAAGGGTTTCTTTTATTTCATAATCAAAGGTAGCTTTTTTATTTTTGGCTAGAATTTTCATTGTTCTTATTGTATCATAAGCCTAGACCTTTCTTAAGATAGTGAAGTGAAAACGATTAAAAAAGAAATAGAAAAACTTTTGATTGATTCTTTGAAAAGGAGGAAGCTTTTTTCTTTCCAAAAGGGGAAAGATTTTCCGGGAGAAGTCTTTTTTGCTGATGATTTTCAGCATGGAGATTATGCTTCTAATGTAGCTTTAATTCTAGCTTCTTCTCTTCAGAAATCTCCCCGGGAAATAGCCCTAACGATTGTTGAGGAGTTAAGGGAAAAGCAACCAAAATGGTTGGGGAAAATTGAAGTAGCTGGCCCAGGTTTTATTAATTTTTGGCTCTCTTCTTCTTTTCTGAAAGCTAATTTGGAAGAAATTCTCCGAAAGAAAGGAAAATATGGAAGTCAAAAAGAGAAGAAAACAATGGTCATTGATTATTCTTCTCCAAATGTGGCTAAATCTTTTGGAATTGGCCATCTTCGATCAACGGTTATCGGCCAAGCTACCTATAATCTTTATCAGTTTTTAGGTTGGAAGTGTGTCGGCATAAACCATTTGGGAGATTGGGGGACGCAGTTCGGGAAAATGATTGTTGCCTTGCGTCGCTGGGCTTCTAAAGCTGATTCCCTGGACCTCAATGATTTAGAGAAGCTTTACATCAAATTTCATCGGGAGGCGGAAAATGAGCCTGAATTGGAGAAAGAAGCTCGTCTCTGGTTTAAGAAATTAGAGGAAGGAGACAAAGAAGCTTTCTCTCTTTGGAAAAAATGTTTAACTGTTAGTCAGAAGGAATTTATAGAAATTTACAAACTTCTTGGGGTGAAGATCGATTATCATTTGGGGGAAAGCTTTTATTATCCTCGAGTGAAAGAGGTCATTCAAGAAGCTCGAGAAAAAGGATTAACGGAGAAAAGCGAGGGAGCTTTAATAATGAACCTTCCCGGCTTTGAGACTCCCCTCATCTTAGAAAAAACTGACGGAACGACAACTTATGCTAGTCGAGATTTAGTCGCTATTAAATATCGTCAGCATAGATGGCAGCCGCATCTTCTTATTTGGGAAATTGGTCGAGAACAGGAATTCTACCTGCAACAACTTTTCCAAGCAGCTGAGCTTTTAGGCTATGGGAGAAAAGAAAAAATGGTTCATTTAGCTCATGGCTTAATTCGTTGGTCGGGAGGGAGATTATCTACTCGTCAAGGAAAGACAGTCCATTTGAGAGAGGTTTTGAATCGAGCGGTTGAAAAGGCCGGAGAATTGATGGAACAGTCAATTATTAGTCCTCAATTGACAAAGGCGGAAAGGGAAAAAATTATTAATCAAGTAGCAATTGGTGCTCTAAAATTCTATGATTTGTCTCATTATCCAGGAAAGGATATAATCTTTAATTGGAAAGAGGTCCTGAATTTAGAGGGAAACTCTGGTCCCTATCTTCAATATACTGTCGTTCGAGGGGAAAGCGTTTTGAAGAAGGCCAACTTTTGGAGAAAAAAGATTTCCCTAGAAGGATTGACAGCCGAGGAAGAAAAATTACTTCGGTTGATGACTCGTTTTTCTTCTATTGTTCAAGAAGCAGCTTATCGTTTTTCTCCAAACTTAGTGGCTAATTTTGCTAATGAATTGGGCCAAGCTTTTAATCTTTTTTATCAGCGCCAGCCTATCTTAAGAGCCCCTTCTGAGAAAAGGAATTTTCGGTTAGCTTTAACAGCTGGGAGTGTTCAGCTTTTGAAAAACTGTTTTTCTCTTCTTGGAATTCCTAAACCTAAAAAAATGTAAAAATGGAGGATTTTTCTAAATTAGAAAAAGAAATTTTAAATTTTTGGCAGAAGGAAAGAATTTTTCAGAAAAGCGTTGAACAAAGAAAAGGGAAAAAGCCTTTTGTTTTTTACGACGGCCCTCCTTTTGCTACAGGCCGTCCTCATTATGGGCATTTACTCCCTTCAACCTTAAAAGATACTGCCCTTCGCTATTGGGCGATGAAGGGTTATTATCTTCCTCGCCGAGTTGGCTGGGATTGCCACGGTTTGCCAGTTGAAAACTTAGCCGAAGAGCAATTAGGAATTAAAGTTAAGCCGGAGATTGAAGAATTAGGAGTTGAAAATTTCAATAAAGCTTGCCGAAAAATAGTTTTTCAAGATCGGGGAGCTTTTACAACTACTCTTCAGCGGTTAGGTCGCTGGGCTGATTATGAAGATTGTTATTCTACTTTAGACACTCCCTATATTGAGTCAGTCTGGTGGGTCTTTAAGCAGCTTTTTAAACAAGGTTTGGTTTATAAAGATTATCGAGTAGCTCCTTATTGTCCTCGTTGTGGAACTCCCCTTTCTAATTTTGAATTAAATCAACCAGGAGGTTATCAGGAAATTGAAGATACTTCTGTCTATTTCTTAGTTCCTTTAGAAGAAGAAGCAGAAACATTCTTCTTAGTTTGGACAACTACTCCTTGGACGATTCCAGCAAACGCCGGAATCGCTGTTCAGCCAAAAGAAGAATATTTGAA
>CAYLQR010000035.1:0-7114 GCA_964386365.1 uncultured Candidatus Saccharibacteria bacterium
TTCGGTTCCTCCTTCTTCATTGTTTTCTTCTTCAGCTCCATTCTCTGGAGAAATAACTTCTTCTTCAGCTGGTTTCTGGCTTATCCACCAGCCAATTAAAACCAGAGCAACAACTCCGATTATCATAAGAAGAAGAGAAAGTTTTGAAGTCTTCATAATTTTTTGAAATAATTTAATTGGAAAACTTAATTTTCTCAGCAAACTTTCCAAACCAAGGAAGAGGTTTCTTTTCTCCTTGAAGAACATTAAGAATGCCAAGAACAGAAAGAACGATTAAGGAAATAAGGGCAAAATAGCCAACTAGCCAGCCAATTACTGGCAAACCAAAAAGAAAAACAGCAATAATTTCTCCAAAAAACAGAACTAGTCCTTGTTTCAAATGGTATTGACAAAATTCATCATTCCGACGAGTTAGTAAAGGGATAAAAAGAAATATACCTAGATAACTTAGAATTACCAGTGAATCAACTTTCTGTTTCTCTTCCTTAGAATCTTTTTTTTCTGGAGATAGAGAATCAATTTTTTGTTCCATAAATAAATTTTAATTATATTATTTATCCTCCGACCTTGTAAGTTTAGTATAGCACGGTTAATTCAAGAAAAGAAAATTGAAAAGAGGTTAAATTATTCCGAAACAATCCTTTTCCATGTTGACATTTTAAACAATCAATGTTTATAATAGAAAGTAGATGTAAGTTTCTCAATAGATTTTCTCTCTCCTTGGCAATTATGTCATTAGGAGAAAAAGGGTTGTACCTTCAAAGCAGAAGCTAGAGAGAAGAGGTCGCCTTACAAAAATCAATAAAATTCCATGAACAAGAAATTATATATCGGAGGTCTTTCCTACGACACGACAGAAGACGCTTTAAGAGATGCCTTTGCTAAGTTTGGAACAGTTGAGTCAGCTATTATCATTAATGATAAAATTTCTGGTCGCTCAAGAGGTTTCGGCTTCGTAGAAATGTCCTCTGACGAGGAAGCTCAGGCAGCTGTTAAAGCTATGGATGGGCAAGAACTTGACGGTCGCACTTTGACAGTTAATGAAGCTCGACCAATGTCAGAAGGACCTCGACGCTAGACACTCTGCCAATTTAATTGGCAAGAGAAAAACAGAAACAGGGCTTAAAGTCCTGTTTTTGTTTTTTCTCCACAATCTGATAAAAAATCACTAAAAAAGCTTAGCTGTAAAATATTCAATTGGAGCAAAATTATCAGTTAAGATTAAAGAAGAGCGAAGATCAAGATCTTCTACCAAAATAATTCTTTCCGATAAATAAGTAATGGCTCCTTCTTCATCCTCTAAAATCTTTTGGTCCCAATCAATAGAAGAAGCATCATTTTTCAAACCAAAAAGAATATAATTTTGAATTTCTCCTTGGTCTGAAGAATAAACAGGAATTAGATAACATTTTTCAAAAACTGAATTAAAAGTTTTAATCTCCGAAAGGAGTAGCTCACTCCCCTTTCCTTCTAAACGACCGATAATATTCATCAAGAAAACACCATCCTCGGTTAATCTACTTTCGGCTAAAGAAAAAAATTCCTGGGTAGTAAAATGAATCGGGATTGAATAAAGAGAAGAATAAACATCAGCGAAAATAAGATCATAGCTTTTATCATTTTCTTTAAGATATCTTCGGCCGTCAGTTAAATAATTTAATAAACGACTATCTTCAGGAAGCTGAAAATACTTTTTTGCTAAAGGATAAAGAGATGGCTCTATTTCCACCACCCCTACTTCTTGGATATTGTTTTCTTCTAGAAGAATTTGCCGAGGATTAGAATAGGCTCCTCCTCCTAAAAAAAGAGCTTTCTCCGCCTGGGGATTAATTATTTTATATAGCTGGTAATAACGAGTATAGGCAAAAGGAAGTTTGTCTGACTCTAAAGAAATTGCTCCTTCTTCCCAATTATCAAGACGAAGAAGACGGATTCTTTCTCCTCCCCATTGAGTGTCCTCTATCTTTATCTGGCTATAAAGACCATCTTCTTGAAAAACAACCCCTTTTGGCAAAGGAGAAGCAGATAAGTTTGAAAAAACAAAAAAGAAGATAAAAACAAGAAAAATTCCTAAATATTTTTTAGGAAAATCTTTTTTAATTAACCAAATTCCTCCTAAGCCGATAACTGTTAATAAGAGTCCGGTTGCTAAAAGAATTTGACTTACTCCCCAATGAGGAATAAGGAAAAATCCTGTTAAAAAACTTCCGGCAATACTTCCCAAAGTTGACCAGAAAAAAACATCTCCCGACGTTTTCCCAACCCCCTGAAGCGTTTCTGCTTTCAACTTAATAGCAAAAGGAGACATCATTCCCAAAAGAAGACTGGGAACAAAGAATAGAAAAAAGCTAGCAATTGGTGGACCAGCTTTCATCCCCAAGCTTCCGCCTAAAAACGGAAGAAAAATATTAGCTGAAAATTGGATCAAGAGAGAAAAAAGACCAGCCGAAAGAATTAAAAGGAAAAAGACAGCCAATTTGGGATGTTTATCAGCCAAAAGACCGCCTAAATAATAACCTAAACTCAAAGCTCCTAGAACAACTCCAATAATGCTAGAAACAGTAAAGAGAGTATTCCCAAAATAAGGAGCAAGAATCCGAGTAGCTGTTACTTCAATTACCAAAACCGCCATTCCCGTTATAAAAACAATGAAGAGAAGAAAATTTTTCCTAAAAAAATTCATAAAGGGTTATCTCTTCAATTTAATAAAGAAATAAATACTCATCAAACTTCCCACTAAAAAACCAAGCGGAGAAATTAAAACTGCTAAAAGAAAAGAAATCAAACTAAAAACTTCCATCAGAGAAGTCCAGCCCGGAAAATTAATCTTTAGACTTCCTAGAGCATAAAAAAGATTATGAAGAATAGAAAAAAAGAAAAGTCCACCAGCAGAAGCGCCAGTAAGAATCAAAAAAGTTTTTTGCTTTCCTTTAATTTTTCTTTTAGCCACCAGGAATAAGAGAAACAAACCCAAAATAAAAGAAAGAAGCATTAGCCATAAAAAGAAATCGCCTCTTCCCCACCATTCTTCAAAAAAGGGAAAGAAAAAATGAATAAGAGTAGCCAATTCAAGAATAAACAAACTTCCAAAAGTTAAGCCAAGTAACTTTTTAGAAAAAAACATTTCAATGATTATTAATTTAAAAAATAATGGCTAATCTCTACTGGAATTCCTTTTTTCTTAGCCTTCCTTATAGTGTCCTTAGTCCCCAATCCTTTACTTTCTGGAGTTTCAATATGAAAAGTAATAAGCTTGTCAGCTGCTTGAACGATCCTTCCGTTTCTCTCGTAATACATTTTTTTCTTTGTTGCTTCCGTAAAATTAATATCTGGATTTTCAATTAAGGCCTGAGGATTAATTGACTTAAGATGTTTAAGTTGTTTAGCAAGAATCTGAGCTTGAACTTGGCTGATCCTTCCTAGATCAGCCTGTTTCCGATAATGTTGAATATACTTTTCTAAAGTAGTGGGAAGAAAGATTTTAATCTTCTTTGCTTTCAAATCTTTTTTCAAAGCTTCATCTAGAGAGATAAAATCAACTCCCAAGGCTCCTCCAGAAACAAGTCCCTTTCCTGAATTAACAATTTCCCCTACTGTTTGACGGATTTGAATTTCAATTTCAGGAGAAACTTTTCTCCAACCGCCACTAATGGCAATCCATTCCATTCTAAAATTTAATTTTTATTCTTTGGTTTGTTCTTCTTCAGAAGATTCTTCTTGAAAAGTAAGTTGAATTACTTTCACTACTTCTCCCACCTCTTCTCCTTCAATTTGAACCCGAGAACCAATGAAATCTTCGGAAAGCATTTCTTGGCAATTTGACTCTCCACAAAGACTCTCCTCGGTAAATTCTAGAGGAATAGACATCCCTGGAGCCCCCGGCTCATCATAAACCAAAACCCAAATATTTTCTTCACCTCCCGGATTATTAATTGTCAAATTACCAATCTTTGAAAAATCGGCTACTGAAGGAACACCCCGGCCACAGTAATTGTTTTCTTCATTACAACCTATTTGCATCCACTCGTAAAAAGCTTCCGCATCTCCTTCAAGGGAAATCAAAACCCTTTCAATCTCTTCAAATTGTTTCAGCGTTTCTTCAACAGAAGAGATAAATTGGGCGCTACCGCAGCTGCTGTTCGCCCCAGGGATAATTAGCCGAATATCTATTAAATCCACTTGGGCCAAGCCTTCTTCTGGGAACTCTATCCCCAAGAGGATATCTTTAGTCTCTTCGGAAAACCAAGAACTATAGCCGGCCTCTTTTTCTTCAGCTGTTGGACCCTGGAAAAGTTCTTCCAATATCTCTTTTGGCTCGTCAGTTATTACCTCTCTTGGTAAAGGGAAAACTGTTTGGCAATCTTCTGTTAGTTGAAAATTGCTAAAATAGACAAGCAAAGTAGTTTCCCCCCTGTTTCTTATTACCCAGAGAGAAGAAAGACCGATTACTAAAACCAAAAAAATAATTGACCAAGAAATTTTTTTAGACATAAATTAAAAATTTAAAATCTCTTATTAAGACTTTTATGATGCCATTTAACAGCAACAGCAAAAATAACTATTGTGAAAACAGTTAAAATTAAGAGATTACTGCTTAAAGAAAAATAACCGTTCCCCTCAATTGTCTGCCTAACAAGATCAGTGTAATAAGTTAGAGGAGAAAGAAAGGATAAAAACCTGAAGTAGCCCATTTCTCCAATCGGAGCAAAGACTCCGCTAATAAAGATAAAGGGAAACTTAATCAGGGTCGATAAAAGCATAATGTCTGAAGGTTGGTCAGCCGGCGGAGCAGAAATTAAAATTCCCAGAGCCGAAAAACAAAAAGCGGCGATAATTGTTCCTAGAATTAGAGGAAGACTTAAAACCCCTCCCCCTAATAAGGAAACCCCTAATATCAAGACTAAAGCAACGATCGCTAGGCCGAAAAGGACTGAACCGATAATGTCCCCTAGAAGAATTGCCCAAAGGGAAATAGGAGAAGAAATTAAACGTTCAAAAGTTTTCATTCTTGTTTCCCAAGGAGCGATGACCGGAGTAATGGCCGAAACGGAGAAAAAGAGAGCCATTCCCACTAAGCCAGGAAATAAAAATTCTAAAGAAGCTCCCCTCTTAAAAGAAAAAGAAAGAAACAAAAAAGCCGGAATTAACAGACCTTGGATAATCACCGGTCCCCGAAGATAATAAATAGATAAATCCTTTTTTGTAATTGCCAAAGCTCTTTTTAGCTGTTCTAAAAAATTCATTCTTCTCTCTTTGTTAGTTTTACAAAGGCATCTTCTAAGCTAGGCCCTAGTGTATTTAGGGAAATGATTTTTTTCTTTTTTTCTTTAGCTCTTTCTACTAAAAGAGGGATAACTTGTCCCGGCTTTTGAGTATACAACCTAAACTTATCCCCTATCTTCCTTACTTCAGCTACTCCTTCTAATTTTAGTTCTTCCGGAGAAACTTTTTCCTCAAAAGCGACTTCAATTGAAGCTGTGCTTTGGATAGTCTGCTTGAGATTCTCCGGTCGGTCAATAACAACAATTTTTCCGTGATTCATAATAGCCACCCGATCACAAAGCAGATTAGCTTCTTCGATATTATGGGTTGTTAAGAAAATCGTTAATCCTTGCTGATTAAGACGACCAATAATATCTCTAATCAAGCGAACACTTTCTACGTCTAATCCGCTTGTTGGTTCATCTAAAAAAAGGATTTCTGCTTCATTGTTCATTAGAGCCATAGCTAAAATTAATCTCTGCTTCATTCCTTTGGAAAAAAATTTTACCTTCTCTTTCCGCTTTTCATACAAATGGAAAAGTTTTAATAAACGCTCCGCTTCTTCTTCTCTTTTCTTTTTTTCCACTCCGTAAAGTTCTCCCACCAAAAGCAAATTCCTCCAAGCTGAAAGATCCATATAAGCGTTAGCCATTTCCGGAACAATGCCCAATTTCTCTTTAACCTCCAAAGGATTTTCCTGAATATTGTACTGGCCGATAAAAGCTTGTCCTTCGGTAGGCTTAAAAATACCCGTTAGAATTCTAATAGTTGTTGTTTTTCCAGCTCCGTTGGGACCTAGCAAACCAAAAAACTCTCCTTTATTAACCTCAAAGGAGAGGCGATCAACTGCTCTGAATTGATTAAATTCTTTAACTAGGTTTTCAAGTCGGATTACTGGATAAGCCATTATTTTAGTTTATCTTTATTCCCCTCCTAATTCAACTTTTAAGAAATGTTTTTAACAAAAAGATCATCCTCTAATTAGAAAAGATGACCTTTAAAGAATTATTTTTTAATCTGTCAGTTCTTCTACTTCCTTTTTTCCTTCTTCAAATTCTTTTTCCTGCTCCGGGTCTTTCTGAAAAAGAAGAGTTTGGAATTCTCCGACGTGAGCTTTTTCTTCTCTAGCAATATCCAAAAGAATTTTTTTCAGTTTTCCGTCTTCAGTTAAAGCGGCCATTTGCTCATATAGATTTATAGCGTCTAATTCAGCAATAATGCCTGCTCTTAAAATCTCCTGATCTAAATTTTCTTTATTAAGTTTGCTTAAATTAGTAGGAATAGAAGACAACATATTATTAAAATTTAATTTTACTTCTCCTTTATTTTACCTTAAGTCGGCCAGAGAAGCAAAAGCAATCTAGATTAAAAACTCCTCTTCCTGTTTTTTAAAAAAACAAAACAAGAAACAATTAAAAATGCGCCGGGTCTCGGCGCATTTATCATTTCTTACCAGCTTTCCTTTTCTTCGTTGTCTTCTTCGCTGTCTTCTTCGTTGTCTTCTTAGCCATTATATAAAGAAGGTAGTCAAGCTACCCTTAGAAGAGATGACTGAAGCTCGACGGACTTCACAAAATCTCTTTTTCATCTTCATTATCGAGCAACCTATAATAATTGTCAATCTAAAAAAAGAAAAGAGGCAACACTCGTTGCCTCTTGCTTTAATCCTTATTTGCCTTTTGGTTTCTTAGCCATATATTTAGGATCCTTCACGGCTCTAAAAGAACTCAAGAAGGTTCTCCTTTCTAGGCTGGGGACCCTATTTTTAATTTTACTGAGCGGCCACGCAAGAGCGACCACCTCTGCAGAATCCCTCTAATTAATTATAGAAGCCCTTTTTATTCTGTCAATT
>CAYLQR010000036.1:0-3947 GCA_964386365.1 uncultured Candidatus Saccharibacteria bacterium
AAATATCTTGAAAAACTAGGAATCAATTACAAGCGTTTTGAGCATAAAGCAGTTTTTACGGTTGAAGAGGCAAAAGAAATAGAAGAGAATATTCCAGGAGTGAAAACAAAAAACTTGTTTCTTAGAGATAAAAATAAAAAGAATTATCTTTTATTCTGTCTAGAAGCGGAAGCAAAGGCAAATATTAAACAACTTTCTGAGAAGTTAGGCTTAAAGCATTTAAGCTTTGCTTCTTCTGAAGACTTGGAAAAACTTTTGAAATTGACACCAGGCTCTGTTTCTCCTTTTGGTCTTCTTAATGATGAAGAAAATAAAGTTAAACTAGTGATAGATAAAAATATTCTGGAAGGGGAAAGTATAAATTTTCATCCTAACGACAATCGGTTTACTATTAATCTGAAGACTGAAGATTTTAAAAAATATTTGGACAGTCTGAATAACGAAGTTTATTTTCTTTAGCAAAAGCCTTTTGGAATTATGATTAGCAATATTTTAAATATCTTAGGAGGGCTAGCTTTGTTTTTGTACGGACTCTTAATTTTAAGTACTGGCTTCAAAAAGATTACTGGAGAAAAATTAAAGAAAATTCTAGAAAAGCTAACATCTAGTGTTTGGAAAGGAGCCGGGGTAGGAGCGATAACGACTTCTATTATTCAAAGCTCCAGCATTATGGTAGTAACCCTGATTGGTCTGCTTAATGCTGGTTTTTTGAGTTTGAGGCAGGCAATTGGAGTTATGCTGGGAGCAGAAATCGGAACAACGGTAACGGCTCAATTGATTTCTTTTAAAATTGGCCTTTACTATTTACCTTTTATTATTGTTGGTTTCGGTCTCTTCTTTTTTGCTCGCCCGAAAAGATTACAATCTTTAGGTCAAATCATTCTTGGTTTTGGACTTCTTTTTTTAGGAATGCGTTTTATGATCCAAGGAATCCAACCTCTTAAAGAAGCTCCGCTTTTTTATGGAATTTTGGAAAGTTTTGGCCAGAAGCCTCTTTTAGGTATTTTGGCTGGAGCAGTTTTTACAGGGGTTATCCAGTCTAGTTCAGCTACTATGAGTTTGGTAATTGCTTTGGGTTTAGGAGGAGCAATTAGTCTTCCTTCGGCTATTGCCTTAATGCTGGGGGCAAATATAGGAACTTGCATCACCGGATTATTGGCTTCCATTAAATCTTCTTTGGCGGCTAAGAGATTAGCTGTCGCTCAACTATTGTTTAATTTTTTGGGGGTTGCCCTTTTTTTCTTTCTCATTTCCCCTTTAAGCCAGGTTGCTCAATGGACTAGCTCGGAGTTAGCTCGTCAGATTGCCAATGCTCATACTATTTTTAATATTTTGGTTGTACTAATTATGCTTCCCTTGGTTGGGTTCTTAACTTCTTTGGTGAAAAAAATTATTCCCGGGCAATCTTTAGAAACAGAAAAAGGGGCTAAGTTTTTAGATGATCGGATTTTAAAAACTCCAAGTTTAGCTTTGGCGCAAAGCCAAAAGGAAGTCTTGAGAATGGCTAGGATTGCTCAGGCAATGCTCGAAAGATCTCAATTAGCTTTAGAAAATTTAGATGTTCCTTCTCTAAAGTTTGTTCAAGAGCAAGAACCAGAGGTTGATGTTTTACATCATTTAATTGATAGCTATTTAACTAAAATCTTTTCTCTAGACCTTTCTGAGAAAGATTCTCAAAAGTTATCTCTGCTCATGCATAGTGTGACGGATATCGAACGGGTAGGTGATCATGCTTACAATTTAACAGAGATTGCCGAGATTGAGTTAAAAGAAAAAACAAAATTTTCTTCTTCGGCAGAAAAAGAGTTGACTCTTATGTTTAAAAAAGCCAGGGCTTCTTTTAATCAGGCAGTGAAATCCTTGGAGGAAAACGACAAGAAGATGGCCCAAGTTGCTTTGGAAATAGAAAAAGAAGTTAATCGTTTAGACGATCAATTGCAGGCTAACCATTATAATCGATTTCTTGAAGGTCTTTGCCAGCCAGAAGCCGGCCCCCTCTATCTAAAAATTATTAGTAATTTGGAAAGAATTTCTGATCACGCTAAGAACATTGCGGCTGGAGTAATTATGGGATTTTAAATAATTTTTTTAAAAATGAAATTCTTAATTTTTAAAAGTTTTTTTCTTTTACTTTTATTATTAGTTATTTCCGGATTGGTTTTTTGGGGCTACCAAAGCT
This sequence comes from uncultured Candidatus Saccharibacteria bacterium, assembly GCA_964386365.1. GTDB lineage: Bacteria > Patescibacteriota > Minisyncoccia > Minisyncoccales > UBA1441 > CAYLQR01. The sequence continues at coordinate 2,180 of CAYLQR010000036.1, forward strand.
GGGAATCTTCTTCTTTTAAAGTGGTAAATCCAGCTAATAATATTTCGGAAGAAAATTTTCTTGATTCAGAAAAACTAGAAAACTCTATTCTCTTTACTGGAGATATAATGCTCGATCGAGGAGTAGAGTACCAAATAGAAAAAAGAGGGAATTGGTTTTATCCTTTTGAAAGAATTGGTGTTTTCTTCAATCAGTTTGATATGGTAGTAGGGAACTTAGAGGGGCCGATTGTTGATTCTCCCCCGACTTTTTCTGATGCGTCTCTAAGATTTGCTTTTGATCCTCGGGTGACAAAAAGCTTGAAAGAGGCTAATTTCAAAATACTTTCTTTGGCTAATAATCATACTGATAATATGGGAGAAGAAGGCTGGGAAGAAACCAGAAATCATTTAGCTGAAAACAAGATTAAAGCGGTAGGCCATCCTGTTACTTGTGGAGAAGAAGCTATTAATTTTGAGGACCCTTTTGTCTTTTTGGCTTTTAACCAAACTTTTGCCAGTAATTGTCAGCCAGCAGAAATAGTTAAAGTGACAGAAGAAACCAACAAGAAGTATCCTGCTAAATTTCTAGTGGTGATGATTCATTGGGGAATAGAGTATGCTTCTCAAAGCTCAATTTATCAACAATCGTTAGCTCATCAGTTGATCGAGGCCGGAGCCGATTTGATTATCGGTTCTCATCCTCATGTGGTGGAAGAAATCGAAGAATATCAGGGAAAGCTCATCTTTTATTCTTTAGGGAATTTTATCTTTGACCAATATTTTTCTACCGAGACACAAGAAGGTCTAGTGGTAGGATTAGACCTTTATCCGGAAAAAGTGATTTATCATCTTTTCCCGGTGAGAGAAGAATTAAGTCAACCCTCATTAATGCTTCTGGAGGAAAAAGAAGAATTTTTAACTGAATTAGCTCAACATTCTTCTGCTTCTTTGGTTTCTCAAATTAGCCAAGGGAAAATAGAGATGGCTTATTCTCCGTCTGCTAGAGAGGAAGAAGAAGGGGAAGAAGGGGAAGAATCCTCTGGGAATATAACCTTTGGAGATAATGTTGATTTAGGTCCTTTCCCTCAATTAGAAAATCAATTAGTAAGCCATCTTTACAATATTGAAGGAGCCCCAGATGTTAAAAGTTTAGCTTTTTCTCCTAATAGAGAAGAAGTCTGGGCAGCTCTTCTTCTCAATCCTTATCGCGGTTTGGCAATTTTTAACTCTCAAACTGGGGAAAATTTAGCTAATCTTAATCTTCAGAATGGTGGAGGAGTGGAAGTCATTTTTTCTTCTGACGGAAAACGAGCTTATGTTAGCCAGATGGAAACGGGAAAGATTTTTGAGATTGAAGCATCTTTAAAAAAGATTCAGCGCTCTTTCGATAGCCAAGGAACTTGGACAAAAGTTATTCTTCTTTCTCCTGACGAAAAGACACTTTTTGCCTCTAATTGGGTAAGCAATAATATTTCAGAAATTGATCTAGAAAGCGGAAAATTAAAAAGGATTATTCCGACAGTCCAAACTCCTCGTGGAATTTATCTAACTCCAAATCAGGAATATCTTTATGTGGCTGGGTTTGCTGATGGAGAGATTGAGAAAATAAATTTAGAGAATGGAGAAAGAAAAATTCTTTTAAAAAGTGGAGGAGCAATGCGTCATATAGTAGCCGATGAAGAAAAAGAGATTCTTTTCTTATCTGATATGGGGGAGGATTGTGTTTGGAAATTGGATTTAGCTAATGATCAAGTAACAAAATTTGCTGAAACAGATCATAATCCTAA
>CAYLQR010000037.1:0-17817 GCA_964386365.1 uncultured Candidatus Saccharibacteria bacterium
CCGCCAGTTATTTCTTATAATAGGATAAAAATCAGTTTTCATTGAAGGCTGATTTTTTGATTTGAAATTATATTTTCAAAGAATTAAAGATAGTATTGTTCCATATTTTGAATTTTTAAAGAGAATTTTTGAAAAGAAGTCTTTTTGCTCAAAATCCTTGTTTTTAAAGGAAGAAGGGGAAAGTTATCAACTTGAAAAAGCCCCTTTTTTAAGATAAAATAAAGACAATCTCAAAGTATGACTAAACTTCAAGAATTCAAAAAAGAGGTAATTCAAACTATTGAAAATAGCCAAGATCTCGAACAATTAAAAAAGGTTCATCAGGATTATCTTGGCAAAAAAGGAAAAATTCTTTTCTTTTTAGTTGATCTTAAAAAAAGTTCAGCTGAACAAAAAAGAGAAAAGGGACGTCAATTGAATGATTTGAAAAACAAATTAGAGGAAGAATTTAAAAAGAAAGAAGAAACGTTAAGAAAAGAAGCCAGTCTTCAACAAAGAAAAGAAAAAAAACTTGATGTCACCCGGCCTGCTTCTTTGCCAAACTCAAGCCATCTTCATCTTCTAACTCTTGTTCAGAATCAAATTGAAAACATTTTTCAATCCTTAGGTTTCTCAATAGTGGAAGGACCAGAAGTAGAAGACGAATACCATAATTTTGACGCTTTGAATATTCCGGCTAATCATCCGGCTAGAGATCAATGGGATACCCTTTGGCTTAAAGAAAAGGGAAAGCTTTTGAGAACTCATACTTCACCAGTTCAGGTTCGCTACATGGAAAAGCACTATCCTCCTTTTAGAATTATTGCTCCTGGCCGTTGTTTTCGCCATGAAGCGACTGATTCTAATCATGAAATCCAATTTAATCAAATAGAAGGATTAATGGTGGGAAAAGAGGTGACTATAGCTAATTTTAAAGCCCTTATAGAGCAATTTTCTTCAGCTTTTTTTGGGCCGAAGGTAAAAACTAGAATGAGACCTAGCTATTTTCCCTTTACCGAACCAAGTTTTGAAATTGATTTCCGACTTTCTGGCAAAAAGTGGACAGAGGTTTTGGGAGCAGGGATGGTTCATCCAGCTGTCCTAAAAGAAGTCGGTTATTCTCCCGAAGAATGGCAGGGTTTTGCTTTTGGAATGGGAATTGACCGTTTGGCAATGTTAAAGTATCAGGTGTCAGACATTCGTCTTTTCTATCAATCTGATTTAAGATTTATTGAACAATTTTAAGATGAAGTTTTCTTATTCTTGGCTCCAATCTTTTTTTGATAAAAAACTTCCTTCTCCAGAGAAACTGGCTGATATTTTGACAGAAAAGATTTTTGAAACCGAAGTTTCTAAAAAAGGTGTTTTAGAAGTGGATGTTCTTCCTAATCGAGCAGCGGAATGCTTGTCTTATCAAGGATTGGCTCGAGAAATAGGAGCTATTTTGAATCAGCCAATTAAAAAATTAGATTACTATTCAAGAAAAAAAGGAGGGGAAGAAAGATGGAAAGTGGAAATAGAAAATTTCGAAGATTGTTCTTCTTACTCTCTCCGTCTTATTGAGGGAATAAAAATTGGTCCTTCGGTTCCTTGGATTAAAAAACGTCTTCAAGATTCAGGCTTGCGTCCGATTAATAATATTGTTGATTTGGCTAATTATGTAATGTTGGAGACTGGTCAACCATTACATGCTTTTGACCCAGAAAAATTAGCTGGTCAGAAGTTAATTGTTCGAAGAGCTAGAAAAGGGGAAAAGATTAAGACTCTTAAGGGAAAAGTTTTTAATTTAGATAAAGAGTTTTTAGTAATTGCTGATGAAAAAGAGCCGGTGGCTTTGGCTGGAGTCAGGGGAGGGAAGAAAGCAGAAATTACTTCAACGACGCAAGCTATTCTTTTAGAGGCAGCTAATTTTTCTAGATCTCCAATTAGAAATGTTTGGAAAAAAATAGGATTGAGAACAGATGCTTCTTGGAGGTTTGAAAACGGTTTAGATATCAACCTTCTTCAGGAAGCTCAGGATAGATTTGCTTATTTAGTTTCTTCTCTTTACAAAGCTCAGCCAAAAGAAGTAGTTTTTAATTCTTGTTTTCGATCTAAAAAGTTAAAAGAAATAAAATTTGAGCCTAAGCTAGTTGAAAAAATAGTTGGCTCAACGATTACCGAAAAAGAAATTTCTTCTATTCTGAAAAGATTAGGTTTTGGGATAAAGCGAGAAAAGAAAGAAGCCTGGAAGTTGACTATTCCTAGCTGGAGATTAGACATAAATCAGCCAATTGATCTGGTTGAAGAGGTTGTTAGGATCTACGGTTATGAAAAGATTCCCGCTCGGCCTTCTTTGGCTAATCTCATTCCTCCTGTCTGTAATTGGAATCGATATTGGGCTGGGAAAGTAAAAACAATCTTAAGTCAATTAGGTTTCAATGAGGTCTATAATTATTCTTTTATTGAAGAGAAACAAAGAAAATTTTTTGATTATTCTTTAGATAAGATTGTTGCTATTGCTAACCCGGTTAGTAAAAGGCAAGCTTATCTTCGTCCCAATCTTTTATCAAATCTTTTGAGGGCTAGTGGAGAAAATAGAAAACATCATTTAAGTGTTAAGCTTTTCGAGTTAGGAAATATTTTTTTGAAAGAAAAAAGCAAACTTCAAGAAAAGACCAATTTAGCTGGAATACTGTTGACTTCAGACGGAGAAAAAGGATTTTTCCAATTAAAAGGAGTGGCAGAACATCTAATTCATCGTTTAATGATTAGCGATCTTTGGTGGGACAATTATCAGCCAAGAGTTGAAGATTCTTTTGGCGATCTTTGGCGTTTGAGCCAATTAGCAGAGATTAAGATTGGGGATGAGACAATCGGTCTTTTGGGAGAAATAAATCCTAATTTAGCTAAAGAGGAGAAAATTTCTGAAGCTGTTTTAGCTTTTGAAATTGATTTTTCTAAATTAGCAAAACTGGCTTCGGAAGAACAAGAGTATCGGCCTATTTCTTCTCAACCAATAGCCAAAAGAGATTTGTCAGTAATTGTCCCTTTGTTTGTTTCTTCTGAGAGCGTTATTAAAAATATTTATCGGACGGGTGGAAAATTGGTTCGAGACGTTGATTTGAAAGAAATTTATCAAGGAACTTCTATTCCTCAAGAAAAGAAAAGCCTTAATCTAAGGATTTATTTTCAAGCCATCGATCGAACTTTAAAGGCGAAAGAGATCGAAAGTATAAAAAAGAAAATTATAGCTTCTCTGAAAAAGAGAGGCTGGATGATAAGAAATTAAAATGGTTAAAAAAGATATTTCTAAAAACACTTATAGTGCTAAAGACATTGATGTTTTGAAGGGGCTGGAACCGGTGCGACGGAGGCCTGGAATGTATATTGGTTCAACTGGAAAAGAAGGATTACATCATTTAATCTGGGAATGCCTGGATAATTCAATTGATGAAGCTTTAGCTAATTATGCTGATAGAATTGAGGTTATGCTTCTTCCGGGGAATAAGGTACAGGTAGTTGACAACGGGCGGGGAGTGCCCGTTGATAAACATCGTCAAACAGGAAAATCTGCTTTGGAGGTAGTAATGACTACTCTTCACGCTGGAGCTAAATTGGGAAGTAAAGCTTATCAAGTAGCTGGAGGATTACACGGAGTGGGAGTTTCAGTTGTCTGTGCTTTGTCGGAATATCTTAAGGCTGAAGTTTGTCGAGACAAGAGCAAGTATTCTCAAGAATATTCAAGAGGAAAAGCAACAACGAAATTAAAGAAAGACGGCTCTTGTTCTGAGAACGGAACTTCAATTACCTTTGTTCCCGATCCAGAAATCTTTTCCGAGATTCAATTTAGTTGGAGTACTATTATTAATCATTTACGCCAACAGGCTTACTTGACACCGGGAGTGAGAATGATAATTTCCGATCGAAGGAAGAAGGAGGATGAAAAAGATTATACTTTTTATTTTGAAGGAGGAATTCGTTCTTATGTTCACCATTTAGTTGGGAAGACGGCTGTCCGTCATCCAACTACTTTTTTTGCTCGAGGAGAGGAAGAGGGGATCCAGGTAGAAATTGCTTTTCAATATACAGAAGATATTGAAATTATAGAAAAGTGCTTTGCCAATAATATTAATACTCCCGAAGGAGGAAGCCATTTAACTGGTTTTCGGACAGCTTTAACTAGAGTTTTAAATAATTATGCTCGGAAGAATGATTTCTTAAAAGAAGGGGAAGATAATTTAGGAGGGAATGCTATTCGGGAAGGAATTGTTTCTGTCATTTCAGTAAAACTCCAGGAAGCGGAATTTGAGGGGCAAACTAAAGCAAAATTAGGAAATCCTCAAGTGAAAAATGCGGTTGAAAAAGTTCTTAGTCTTCACTTTAATGATTTTTTGGAAAGGAATCCCCAAGAAGCAAAAAGCATTTTAGAAGGCTGTTTAAGAGCAGCTCGGGCTCAACGAGCGGCTAAAGCTGCTCGGGCAACAGTCTTGGAAAAACATTTGAAAGGATTAACCCTTCCTGGAAAATTAGCTGATTGTAGTTCAAGAAAACCAGCTGAGTCAGAGCTCTACATAGTTGAAGGGGATTCTGCCGGCGGCAGTGCGAAGCAAGCTAGGGATAGAAGGTTTCAAGCTATTCTTCCTCTTCGAGGGAAGATTTTAAATGTTGAGAAAGCTCATCTAAATCGGATTCTGGAATCGAAGGAAGTAAAGGCTCTAATTGTTGCTTTAGGAACAGCTATCGCTGATGATTTTCGATTAGATAGATTAAGATATCATCAAATAGTGATTATGACTGACGCTGATATTGATGGAGCTCATATTCGTACTTTACTGCTTACCCTTTTCTATCGTTATTTCCAGCCGGTGATTGAAGGAGGCTATCTCTATATTGCTCAGCCTCCCTTGTATCAGATAAAGAAAGGGAAAGAAGAGTGGTATGTATATGACGATCGGGAAAAAGAAAAGCTCTTGAAGAAAATAAAAGAACCTTATTCTATTCAGCGTTACAAAGGTTTGGGAGAAATGAATCCTAATCAATTATGGGAAACAACAATGGATCCAGAAAAAAGAGTTTTCAAACAAGTAACTATTGAAGATGCAACCCAAGCTGATCGAGTTTTCGATGATTTGATGGGAAAAGAAGTTTTGCCGAGAAAGAAATTTATTCGTTCTCATGCTAAATTAGTCCAAAATCTAGATATTTAATTTTGACTTTCAAGATAATTTCGCTATAGTTTTATTATGATGTTGAAAAAGCTTACTACTTTCTTAGGAGCAGTTAAAGAAGAAATGGGACATGTCAGCTGGTTGAAGCGCCAGGACCTTGTTCGTTATACTTTGATTGTTGTCGTTGCCTCAGTAATAGTCGCCCTTTATCTTTGGGGCTTCGATCTAGTCTTTGCTAGTCTTTTGAATTTTATTATTAGTATTTTCTAAAATGGCTCCAACGACTGAAAAAATTAATTCTGAAGCTAATTGGTATGTCATCCATACCTATTCTGGTTATGAAAATAGAGTGGCGGAAGATTTGCAGAAAAGAGCGAAAAGTTTTAAATTAGAAGATCAGATCTTAGAGGTTCTAGTGCCCGAAGAACAGAGGATTAAGGTTCAAAATGGGAAAAGGAGAACAACTACTGAAAGGATTTATCCTAGCTACATTTTAGTTAAGATGATTATTAGTAATCGCTCTTGGTATATTGTTCGTAATACTCCCGGGGTAACTGGATTTTTGGGAACTGGCTCAACTCCAGTTCCTGTTTCTCCTGAAGAAATGGAAACTCTGAAAGAAAAGATGTCCCATCAAGAACCTCAAATGAAAATTGATTTTGAATTAGGAAGCTTAGTGGAAATTACGGATGGGCCCTTTAAAGGCTTTTCAGGAAAGGTAATTGAAATTAATCCGGAGAAAGGTAAAATTAAAGTAGCTGTTGATGCCTTTGGTCGAGAAACTCCAGTGGAATTAGATTCTCTTCAAGTGAAAAGAGTTTAATTAGGATTAAGAATTGACAATTTAAGAAAATTATGAAAAAAGTGAAAAAGATTTTAAAATTCCATATCAAAGCTGGCCAAGCTTCACCAGCTCCTCCTTTAGGGCCGGCTTTAGCTGAGCAGGGAATTAATATTAACGATTTCTGCCAGAGATTTAACGAGCAAACAAAAGAAATGAAGTATACTCTTCCGGTGGTAGTCAAAGCCTATGAGGGAGGAAGTTATGATTTTCAATTGAGACAGCCTTTGACTTCTGAACTTTTGAAGGAAGTGGTTGGAATTGAAAAGGGTTCAGGAGAACCAAATAAGAAGAAAGTGGCGAAGATTACAAAAGATCAACTGAAAGAAATAGCTAAAAGAAAAATGCCCGACTTAAATGTTCAGGATGTAGAGCAGGCAATAAAAATTATTGAAGGAACAGCAAAGTCAATGGGGATAGAAATCCAGTCATGATTTTGTCGGATAGGGATATTCGTCAATTATTCCAGGAGGAAAAAATTCTTGTTAAACCGAAGCCTGATCTAGAAAAGCAATTAGGAGCGGCTTCCTTAGATATCCATTTAGGGGAGCTATTTCAGATTTTTAATAGTTACCAGAAAACGGCGGTTGATCCATTAAAATCAGAAAGTTTTAAAAATTTAACTTCTCCTTTCCGGATTGATAAAGAACACCCTTTTATTCTTCATCCTCATCAGTTTGTTCTAGCGATGACTGAAGAATGGTTAGCCCTTCCGGCTGATATTGGTGCTCGGATTGAGGGACGAAGCAGCTGGGGAAGATTGGGAGTAATTGTTCATTCAACAGCTGGTTATGTTGATCCAGGTTTTGAAGGAAATCTAACTTTGGAAATGAGTAATATTAGCCCGGTTCCAATTTTACTTTACCCGGGATTAAAAATTTGTCAGATTGCTTTTGAAACTTTGTCTTCTCCAGCAGAGGTTCCTTATTCAATGAAAAAATCGGCTAAGTATAATAAGGCAACGGAGCCTCTTGCCAGTCGGATTTTTAAAGATTTCGATTGATGAAAAAGGGGCTTTTTATCGTTTTCGAAGGAATAGACCATTCAGGAAAAGCAACCCAAAGTCAATTATTAGTCCAGCATTTAAAAGAAAGCAATCGATCAGTTAAGTTAATTCATTTTCCTCAATACGGTCAAAAATCAGCTGGATTGGTGGAAAATTATTTAGAAGGAAAATATGGAACAGCTGAAGAAGTCGGCCCTTATCGGGCCTCTGTCTTTTTTGCTGTTGATCGTTACGATGAAAGCTTTTTTATCAGGAAGGAACTAGCTAAAGGGAAAATTATTATTGCTGACCGTTATTGGGCTTCTAATCTTGGTCATCAGGGAGGGAAAATTAAGGATCAAAAAGAAAGAGATAAGTTTATTGATTGGCTTTATCAATTAGAATTTGAAATCTTTTCTATTCCCAAGCCAGATATTACTTTCTTTTTAAATACTTCTCCGGAAATTGTTTGGAATCTTAAGAAAAAAGGGGTAGAAGATATTCATGAAAAGGATTTAGAACATGAAAGACGGGCTTTTCAGATTTATCTTGAGGTGGCGAAGAAGTTTCCTCAAGATTTCCAGATCATTGAATGCTTGGAAGAAAATCATTATTTGCCAGCTTCAATTATTCATAAAAAGGTTTGGTCTAGACTAGAGAATTTTTTGTATTGACAGATAAAAAATTAACGAGTAGGATAAAAAAGAGTAGTTATATTTCTGATTCCTCTAGAATTATTGAGGGATGAATGCTGAAAAGGTCGAGCTACTTTAATGATTAATTGATTGAATTGTTATGACAGACGCAGACGACCAAAAGTTTCTGGAATTTGTTGTCAAAAGCTTAGTTGACCATCCAGAAGAAGTTGAAATCAATCGAAAAGTTGATGAAATGGGAGTCCTCTTAACACTGAAAGTGAACCCTGAGGACATGGGTCAAGTCATTGGCCGAAATGGGTCAACGGCTCGAGCCATTCGTACCTTAGTTCGCATTTTGGGGTTAAAGCATCACGCCCGAGTTAACTTGAAAATTGAAGAACCCGAAGGAGGTCGAGTGAGAAAACCAGAAACATCTTCGGAAGAAGTGAGAGAGGAAAAAACGGAAGAAAAGAAATCCGACCTAGACGATTTAGATTTGTCGTAAGCAAGAGAAAATTTTTCTCTTACTTAGCTGAACCCCTTCTTGTAGAAGGGGTTCTTTTTTTAAATATTTAATAATGGAGAATTATTTAAAAGCTTTAAGTTATGTAATGGATTATGGAGTTGACCGCCCTGATCGGACTGGGGTAGGGACAAGAGCTGTGTTCGGGATGCAAATGCGTTATCAAATGAAGGACGGCTTTCCAGTCCTAACTACTAAAAAATTAGCTTTTGAATCAATCAAGGCAGAACTTCTTTGGTTTCTTCAGGGGAGCAGTGATTTAAAAGAACTTCATAGGTTGGGTTCCCATATCTGGGATGCTAACGCTGCTGCCCCTTATTGGCGGGGAAAAGCTCGCTTCGAAGGAGACGTTGGCCGAATTTATGGAGTTCAATGGAGGGATTGGCGATCTCCAGAAGGAAAAAAGATCGACCAGCTGTCTTGGGTTATAGAAAAGATTAAGAATAATCCTTCTGATCGCCGCTTAATAGTTAGCGCTTGGAATCCAGGGGAGCTAGATAAAATGGTTCTTCCTCCTTGTCATATCCTTTTTCAGTTTTTTGTTGTTGAAAAAACTCTTTCTCTTCAAATGTACCAGCGGAGTGGAGACATGTTCTTGGGAGTTCCTTTCAATATTGCTTCTTATTCTTTACTTCTTCATATGGTGGCTCAAGTGACTGGTCTTCAGCCGAGAGAGTTTATCCATGTTTTAGGAGATACTCATGTTTACCATAATCATTTTGAACAGGTTAAGGAACAGCTTCAAAGGAAACCTTTTCCTTTGCCAAAACTTTGGCTAAATCCTGACTGTCGAGAATTATCTGATTTTAAAATGGAGGATATTAAATTAATTGACTATCGCCATCATCCGACTATTAAGGCTCCAATGGCTGTTTAATGTCAAAGCAAGAATTTATTATTATTGCTGCTCTTGATCAAAATGGGCTCATTGGTCAAAAGGGGGATCTTCCTTGGAAATTACCAGCCGACTTAAAACACTTTTATTCTTTAACTTTAGGAAGTCCAGTGGTTATGGGAAGGAAGACTTTCTTCTCTTTGAAGAAACCTCTTTCTAATCGACGGAATATTATTCTTAGTCGTGATAAAAACTACCAAGTTTCAGGGGGAGAAGTAGTCCACTCATTGGCTGAGGTCTTAATTAAAACTAGAAAAGAGAAACAAGTATTTATTGCTGGAGGAGCTTCTCTCTATAAGCAATTTTTACCCCTAGTTAATAAAATGTATCTAACTTTTATTAAAGCTAAATTAGCTGGGGATTCTTTCTTTCCTTCTTATCGAATTGAGGAATGGAAGGAATTGGAAAGAGAGGATTATTCGGCTGATCAAAACAACCCTTATCCTTATTCTTTTGTAACGCTAGTTAGAAAGTAATTTATTATAGAAATGGAAGAATTTTTAAATCTTTTTCAAAAACATGAAGAGTGGCGGAAAAATTGCTTAAATTTGATTGCTTCAGAGAACATAATGTCTCCTTTGGCAGAAAAGGTTTACCTTTCTGATCTCCAATATCGTTATGGGGAGGGGAAGCCCTTCTTTCGCTATTATCAGGGTTTAAAATATGTTGACCAAATGGAAGATTTGGTCAGTCAAGAATTTAGAAAATATTTTCAAGCTAATTTTGCTGATCTTCGACCTATTTCTGGGACGATTGCTAATTTAGCGGCTTTTGCTTCTTTGGCTAAAGCAGGGGACAAGATCTTAACGCTTGGAATGTCCGCCGGTTCTCATATCTCTCATGAGAAAATGGGAGCGGCTGGACTTTTAAATTTAGAAATTTATCATCTAGATTTGAATTTTCAAGAATTGACAATTGATCTAGAAAAGGCCAAAGAAAAGATTTTGAAGCTTCAACCAAAATTTATTGTTTTAGGAGGTTCAGTTATTTTATTTCCCCAACCAGTTAAGGAATTAAAAAAGATTTGCCAATTAGTTGGAACAAAAATAATCTATGATGGAGCTCATGTTCTTGGACTCATTGGAGCTAGTTGTTTTCAAAATCCTTTAGCTGAAGGAGCGGATCTGATTACGGCTTCTACTCACAAAACTTTTCCTGGCCCTCAAGGAGGTCTCATTCTGGGAGAAATTGACAATGAGTGGCAAAAAAAGATTGAACATAAAATTTTCCCTGGTTCGGTATCTAATCATCATTTACATCGCTTACCAGCTCTCTATGTTACTTTAAAAGAAATGGAAAAGTTTGGAAAAGATTATAATTGTCAAACGGTGAAAAATGCTCAAGCTCTAGCAAAAAGCTTAGCTGATCTTGATTGGGAGGTCTTGGGAGCGAAGAAAGGATTTACCCAAAGTCATCAAGTAGTTATTAGGGTAAGCAAAGAAGGCGGAGGGAGGAGAGTTGCTCAATTATTGGAAAAAGCTAATATTATTGTTAACAAGAATGTTCTCCTTGGAGATCCATTAACTGTTATTGAACCTTCGGGCATTCGCTTAGGAGTTCAAGAAATGACTAGGTTCGGAATGGGAGAAGAAGAAATGATAAAAATAGCGAGTTTAATGGAAGCAGCCATCCATATAAAAAAAGATCCAGAAGAAGTTAAGAAAAAAGTAATTGCTTTTCGTCAAAATTTCCAAAAAGTGAAGTATGGTTTTGATCAAGAGTCCTTAGCTGATTTAGAATAGAAATTATTTGAAAAATTAAGTTTATGAGATTTGATATCCTTACTTTGTTTCCTCAAGGAATATTTCCCTATTTTCAAGAAGGGATTATTAAAAGAGCTCAAGAAGAAGATTTAATCAAGATTAACCTTTGGAATCTTCGTCAATGGACAGAAGACAAACATCAGACAGTTGATGATCGGCCCTTTGGAGGAGGAGGAGGGATGATTTTGAAAGTAGGTCCGATTTATGAAGCGGTTAAAGAATTAGAACAAAGAAGAAAGAAAACAAAAATTGTTTTGTTTTCTCCTCGAGGAGAAAAATTCTCTCAACCTAAAGCCAAGGAATATAGCCAGTTAGACCAATTGATTCTTATTTCCGGGCGATATGAGGGGGTAGATGAAAGAGTGGCTCAATATATTGCCGATGAAGTAATTTCAATCGGAGATTATGTTTTGATGGGAGGAGATCTTCCAGCGATGGTGGTAGTAGAAGCAGTCGCTCGCCTTAAAAGCGGAGTAGCTGGAGAAGAAGAGTGGTTAGAAGAAAGAATAACGGTTGAAGGGGGATTTCAGGAATATCCTCAATATACCCGGCCAGCTTCTTTTTCTCCTCGAATAGGAAAAAAATGGAAGGTTCCTGATATTCTACTTTCGGGAGATCATAAAGAAATCCAAAAATGGAGAGAAAAACATGGGCAGAATATTGATTAGGATTGAGGGTGTGATAAAATACAAAGTAATCTAGGGTAGGTACCAAAGCGGCCAAATGGGTCAGACTGTAAATCTGATGTCTTTGACTTCGGGGGTTCGAATCCCTCCCTACCCACTGGAAGCTAATTTTAGTAATGTTTTTTAAGTTGGTTGAGACTGGTTGAGGTTAAATCTCAGCCAGTTCATTCATTTTAGAAAAGGAAGTTATCTTATTGACAAATATGATTCCCTCATTTATAATTTTGGCATCAGGTTGATGTTCTTTAAATTTATAGGAAATTATTGGCTATTTTTTAGCTAATAATTTCTTTTTAATAAATAAGGGAAATCAAGAACGAAAGGAGGAAAAAAATGGATTACCTAGAGTTTGAATCGATCCGAAGGGATTTCCCTTGGTTAAGGGAGATTTTTTCTTCCCCATTTTTAGGGGGAGTCCCAGTTGAAAACATCGGAGAAGTTGTGATTAATGAGAAGTTCTCTCTGTTAGCTTTCCGAAAAAAGCTTCTCCAGACGTTTGAAAAATTTTACGATGATGGAAGCGGCAGATATAAACTCTTCTATAGGTTTTTCGCTGTTTTTGAAAAAACAGTGTGGGCAAGTAGATGTTTTCTTGTAACAGAAATTCCCATTCAGTTAGCAACTGTCTGGGATGATAACGGTGATCGAAAGGAGTTGGAAGGAGAGGACCCCTTTTGGACTTTCCAGAAGATGGTCTTCGAAAGGAGGTCGCTGATTCAAGTAATCCAGCTGGAAATTATCCAGAAGGAGAAAACGATTAGGATCCCGGAAATTCAGATTTTCCCTGTTGTTGGATCGAAGAAAATTTCCGACATGGTTTCCTTATTACTCAAGGAAGCCCGGAGACCGGATCTTGACCTTAACTCTTCCACAATTTGATGACCTTTTTAGAGGCAATTTTCCTTTTTCTGGCTAATTTGTCAGAAGGTAATTGCCTCTTTTTCTTTTTAGAGGAATTAAAAAATAATTTTCTTGTTTTCAAGAAGAAATTTGCTAAGATTAAAGAAGAATAAAAGCCCAGATAGCTCAGCTAGCAGAGCACATTCTTGGTAAGAATGAGGTCGGCGGTGCAAATCCGCCTCTGGGCTCCGGGCCCGTAGTTCAACTGGCAGAATGTTGGTCTCCAAAACCAAAGGTTCCAGGTTCGACTCCTGGCGGGCCTGCTTTAAAAAAAATTATGAGTTACGATCAGTTAATTCTTGTCTGCCTATATCGTCTTTTTCAGCGGAAAGAAGAAGCTGAATTTGAGAATTTGTTGGAAGAATGTTTTCAACAATTCCCTAAAAAGTTTGTTTTCTCGAATCATTCTTGGCCAGATGCTAGAAAACTAGATCGGCCTTTACGTCATTTACAAGAAAGTGGATTTGTTTTCCAGGACGATTCTCGATTTTTCTTAACTAAAAAAGGGAAAACTCAAGGAGAAAAAATAATTAAAAAACTCTATCAAGAAAAATTATTTTAAATCATTATGTTTAAGAAATTTAGCGATTTGAAAAAGGCAAAAGCATTTCAGGATGCCCTTGCTTCTGAAGAAATTAGTCTTGAGAGGGAAGGAATAAAAGTGATTATTAACGGGCAAATGAAGATTAAAGATATCCAATTGAATAATAATTTGCCTAACGAAGAAACAGAGAAGCTTTTAGTTCAATTAATTAATGAAGCTTTTCTTGAGCTTCAAAAAAGGATTACTTCTAAAATCTTTCAAGAAAAAGATTTTTAACTTATTATGTTTTACGGAATTGTAGATTTTATTTTAGTAGCGATTTCGATTGCAATTGTCATCAGAATTATTATCTTCGGTTTTAATTTTCTTCTTTTTTAAAATGAATAGAGAAGAAGCTTTTAAATTGCTTAAGACTTATCTTTCTCAGCCGAACCTTATTAAGCATAGTTTGGCGGTTGAGGCAGGAATGAAAGCCTTAGCCAATTATTTTCAAGAGGATGAAGAGAGATGGGGGTTAGCTGGTTTATTACATGATATTGATTACGAAAAAGTAGAGGGGGATCCTCAAAAGCATTCTTTGGTTGGAGCTAAGATTCTAGCTCAGGCTGGTTTAGATGAAGAAATAGTAGAGGCCGTTAAGAGACATAATGAAGTTCATCAGCTTCCTCCAGAAACTCTGATGGCTAAATCCTTGTTTGTAGTTGATCCTTTAACCGGTTTGATTGTTGCTAATACTTTGGTTTTGCCTAGTCGAAAGATTAATGATTTGAGCGTTGATTCGGTTTTGAAACATTTTCATCAAGTTTCTTTTGCTAAGGGAGCTAATCGAGAAATTATTGCTCAATGTGAAGAATTTCTCCAAATACCTTTGGAGGAATTTATTGGTTTAGTCCTTAGAGGAATGCAGGCTATTAACAAAGAATTAGAGCTTTAATGTCAGAAGGAAAGCAAACTAGAATTCAGCAGGCTTTTTTAGAAATTAAAAGGAGGGATTTTTTACCTTTAGAGAAAAAAGAGCTGGCTACGCTTGACCGAGCTCTTCCAATTGGTTACGACCAAACTATTTCTCAACCTTCGGTCGTTTATTTTATGCTTCGACTTCTTGAGCCATCAGTTGGGAATAAAGTTTTAGATGTTGGTTCGGGTTCTGGTTGGACGACTGCTCTTTTGGCTTGGATTGTTGGCCCTTCGGGAAAAGTTATGGCGATGGAAATCATTCCTGCTCTTAAAAAAATGGGAGAGAAAAACGTTGCTCAATATAATTTTGTTGAAAAGGGAATTGCTTCTTTTATTCTCGGTGACGGATCAAAAGGATGTTCTTCAGAAGCTCCTTTTGATCGAATTTTAGTTTCTGCTTCAGCTTCTGAGATTCCTCCTGCTTTAAAAAAACAATTAAAAATTGGAGGGAAGATGGTAATTCCAATTGAAGAAAATCTTAATTTGGTAGAGAAAAAAGGGGAAAATGATTTTCAGGTTACGGCTTATCCTGGCTTTGTTTTTGTTCCTCTTAAAAATAATTCTTAATTATGAAAGGTTTTCAAGGTATCATCCTTATTTTTTTAGGAGGCTTAGCCATTACATTCTTTCTTCTCTATGCTGTCTGGAGTCAATTGGGTGGACCAGTTAATTCTCAGGGCCAACCTATTCTTTTTGAGATTGCCGAGGGAGAGAGCATGAAAAGCGTTGCTCGGAGATTAGAAGAGGAAAAAATTATTAAAGATCAAGATTTTTTCCTTCTTTTGACTGTTTTGGGAGCAATTGACCGTCGATTAGAAGCAGGGGAATATCAGCTTTCATCAGCGGACAATCTTGTAGAAATTATATTTAAATTAAGTAACGAGGGAAGCCAACCGACAGAAGTTTTAATTATTAAGGAAGGAGAAACATTAAAAGAAATCGAAGAGAGCTTAAGCTTTCTTTTTTCTAAAGAGTTTTCTTTAGAAGAAATTAAGATTGAAGATTGGCAAGAAGAATTTTCTTTTTTTGAAGATGCTCCCAGAGAAGTAGGTTTAGAAGGCTATCTTTTTCCGGATACTTATTTCTTGTCTAAATCAATGACGGTAGAGAATGTTATTCGAAAGATACTCTGGAACTTTGAACAGAAAATTACTCCACTTAAGGAAAAAATAGAAGAAAAAGGAGGTTTATATCGAACAGTTATTATGGCTAGCCTTTTAGAAGAAGAGGTTATCACTTTAGAAGATAAAAAAATTGTAGCTGGCATTATCGAGAAAAGAATTCAAATTGGAATGCCCATTCAAATTGATGCTGCCATCAATTATGTTCTTCAAAAGAAATCGCGTCTCTCGATTGCCGATACTAAGATTGAATCTCCTTATAATACCTATCTTAATTTAGGATTACCACCCGGTCCGATTAGTAATCCCGGCTTAGAAAGCTTCGAAGCAGCTTTAGCTCCTGAGCCTAGTAATTATCTTTATTATCTAACAACTCCGGAAAGGGAAGTTATTTTCAGTCAAACCTTAGAAGAGCATAATCGAGCCAAGGCTCAATATTATTAAAGGTGTAAAACGGGTTTTATTAAAGCACAGGAGAATCATAATTAATGAAAATTATCATTGAAAAATCGGTAGAGGAATTTATTTTATCTTTAGAAAAGACAACTATTGCCAGAACGTTGAGAGTGATCGATCTGTTGCAGGAATTTGATTATAAAATGGGGATGCCTCATGCTAAGAAAGTTAGTAAGGACTTATTTGAATTACGAATAAGTGGAAGGCAAGAAATCAGAATTTTTATACTTTTCATGAAAATTCAATTTTACTTTTGCATGCTTTTGCTAAAAAATCACAAAAGATACCTAAAAGGGGGTTAGCAAAAGCTTTAAAGATATTAAAGGGCTTGACTTCATAATAACATATAAGTTATAATTGAGCATATGAGCAAAAGTTATCAGCAATTTAAAAAAGAGGTTCTTAACGATAAAGAAACACGAGAAGCTTATGAAAGATTAAGTCCGGAGTTTGATTTTATACATTCTTTGATTCAGAAAAGAATTGAGAAAGGATTAAGCCAGCAAGAGCTAGCTCAAAAAATTGGTACCAAACAATCTGCAATTTCCCGTTTAGAATCGGGTCGTTATAATCCGACCTTTAAGGTCCTTAACAAGGTGGCTCAGGCGTTGGACTCAAAAATCAAAATTTCTATTAATTAGTTGGTAACAGTCAACGATCCGGTTAACCTTAAGGATTTTGGCTGGAGACTTATTTAATCCTTGACAATTTAGGGCAAGCAGTTAAACTAAAAGAAGTTGTCCGTAGATAGCAAGCTATTAGGAAGGTAACTTCTTAAAAATAAGACTTGCTGAGGATAAGTCAGATTTTTATCTGCGGACATCGTCAGCAGATTTTTTTATTTATTATGGCTCTCACTAGAGAAGAAAAAGAAAATATTGTTAGTGATTTGAAAGAGAAAATTGCTTCTCAGAAAGGTTCAGTCTTTTTAAGCTTTTCTCATCTTTCAGCTGATGATTTATCACATTTACGTCAAGAAGCTAAAGCTAAAGATTGTCTTTTCAAGGTAGTAAAAAAGACGCTTCTTAAGCTAGCTTTTCCAAAGGAGACAGAATTGGATAAGATTCTTGAAAAAAAAGAAGGGTCAGTTGCCTTAATGTTTGGTTTCCAAGATGAAATTTCTCCGGCTAAGCTGGCTTATAATTTTACCCTTGATCACCCCGAAGCAGAAATTAAAGGAGGTTGGTGGCAAGGAAAGCTTCAGCCAGCAGAAGAAGCTCTTGCTTTAGCTAAGGTTCCCGATTATCAAACTCTGGTTCAACAATTAGTAGGAGTACTTCAAGCCCCAATTGCTAATTTTGCTAGGGTTTTAGAAAATAATTACAAAGGTCTATTAACTTGTTTAAGTCAAATTAAAAATTAATTTATTCTATGGCAGAAGAAAAAGAAGAAAAGAAAGAAGAAAAGAAAGAGGAAAAAGCTGAAGCTAAAAAAGAAGAGAAAGAAGAGAAAAAAGAGATAGAAATTCCAGCTGAATTTAAAGATTTAGTGGAAAAAATCGAGAAAATGAGTGTTCTTGATCTATCAAAATTGGTCAAAGTTCTAGAGGAGAAGTTTCAGGTTTCAGCAGCTCCAGTTATCAGTGCCCAGCCAGCGGCTGGGGGAGTAGCTTCAACCGGAGGAGCAGAAGAAGAGGAAAAGAGTAACTATGATGTTACTTTGGTTGGAGCCGGCGATCAGAAGATTCCAGTTATTAAAGTAGTCAGAGATTTAACGGGGAAAGGATTGAAAGAAGCTAAAGACGTTGTTGATCAGGCTGATCAGTCTCCCCAGGTTTTGAAAGAGGGAGTCAAGAAAGAAGAGGCAGAAGAAATGAAGAAGAAGCTAGAAGAAGCTGGGGCCAAGGTAGAATTGAAGTAAAAAAAGAAATCGATTTTTAAAGTAAAACGACTTGGTTTTCTCCAAGTCGTTTTTTCTTTTGAAAAAAAGTTCTCTTTCGTCTAAAATACTATTAAGGGCGGATAGCTCAGTGGTTTAGAGCGCACGGTTCACATCCGTGAGGTCGGTGGTTCAAATCCACCTTCGCCCACAAGGATAATAAATCAATCTTGGATCTTTCTTCAATGGTGAAAAATTGGCGGAGTGACTGAACGGAGTTTCAAGGTACAGAGCCCGCAAGCTCTGGTTCGTAGGTTCGAATCCTACCTCCGCCTTTAGCTCTTTTCCGCTCTTTATTGAGAAGAAGGCTCCTCATTTAGATACGGGGGAGCCTTTTTTCTTTAAAAAATTTCTGTAAAATGATTTATAGAGAAGAAAATAGAAGTTTTTATTATGGTTTATAAATATCTTGAAAAACTAGGAATCAATTACAAGCGTTTTGAGCATAAAGCAGTTTTTACGGTTGAAGAGGCAAAAGAAATAGAAGAGAATATTCCAGGA